>JBFHSI010000068.1:0-14657 GCA_041591245.1 Marinobacter sp. | reverse complement strand
CCATAGTAGCCGGGCACCACCAGACGCAGAGGGCCGCCGTGGGCCAGGGGCAGGGGCTCGTCATTCATGGCCCAGGCCAGCATGGCCGTATCCAGCGCACGCATGGGTACGGAACGCTCCACCATAATGGTTTTCGGGTCCAGCCCCTCCGGCAGGGCTTCGCCACCGGTGCCGGTAATGTACTTGCTACCTGCAACCGGCCCACCAAGGGCCTGCACCACATCTTTCAGGGGAACGCCGGTCCACATGACGCAGCCGGCGGCCCCCACCGACCACTGGGTGCCGCTGGCTCCGTGGGGAAAGAAGGCGCGGCCGTTGCCGGAGCACTGCAGTACCGACGCTACGGTAACCACATTCATGGTTTTCAGATCGGCCAGGGTCAGGGTTTTCGGATTCTTTACCCCGCCGATATGAACTTCCCAGGCATCCCTGTCGGTCACCACCTGTTCCGGGGGGGTGGGCAGATTATTGCGCACAAACAGGCGGTCGGTGGGGGTGATTACCCCGCTGCCGATGGCATCCCGGCGGGTTTCCATGGTGTTGGCGCTGTGCACGATGAGGGCATTGCGGTTTTTCCAGGCGGCGTAGTCCGGGAGTGTGCGCGGTTCCTCGCCACGGGCCAGAGGGGTGAACCCGAGCAGGCTGACAGCGGCCATGGCGCCGGCACTGCCCAGCAGCAGGGAGCGTCTTCCGGGATTGTCCGGGGAGGTCAGATGCCTGTCGGTACGAAAATCGGTTTCCTGTTCCATGGTGTATCTCCTTGGCTGGCATTGTTGTTGTAGGGCCAGGCGGTTCTGTCCGGAGTTTCGGCCGGAACAGAATATCCTTATTACTTATAGGTGCTGATCAAAGAATGAGCAATCTGCGAATGGTTATTCAGCTGCGCGCCTAATCGTTATAATTCGCCGCTACCGAAATGGGCTTGGATAAAGGTGCTGAACAGATGATCCGATTGAAAATGAACCCGCTGACGGAGTCCGCAACCCTGCTCCGTCGTGCCGGAGTGTTTTTCGGCAGTGTCGGTCTGACGGCGATTTACTCGCTGATGGTTATGCTGCGGGCTCTGGTGGGCCGTCTGGACCGTTCTGTGGTGGACAATTATTGCCGGGAATGGTCGGCGGCTCTGTTGCGTCTGGTGCGGGCAAGCCTGACCGTGCGCGGTGAGGTTCCGGATTTCAGCGATGGCCGGCGCTATATCATCATGTGTACCCATGCCAGCCATTACGATATTCCGGTGACCTTTGTTTCCCTGCCAGGGTCCGTGCGCATGCTGGCCAAGAAGGAGCTGTTCCGTATTCCCTTGCTGGGCCATGCCATGCGTGCCGGGGAGTTTCCGTCGGTGGACCGCTCCCACAGAATGCAGGCGGTGAAGGATCTGGAGCGGGCACGGGAGCTGATGGAAAGCGGTATTGTGCTCTGGGTGGCACCGGAAGGTACCCGGTCACCGGATGGCAAGCTGCTGCCCTTCAAGAAAGGCTGTTTCCATCTGGCGCTGGATACGGAAGCGGTGATTGTGCCGGTGGCCATCCGCGGTATCCACCGGGTTCTGCCTGCGCGGACCTGGCAGATCAATCTGGGACAGCCGGTGGATGTACGGGTGGGGGAACCCCTGGATACCGCCGGCAAGACCAAGGCCGACCTGGATCAGGTCATGTCCGAGGTTCGCGGGCGGCTCGAAGAACTGCTGGGAGACGGCGAGGCCGGTTAGGCCGGGTCAGGCAGCGGAGCCTGAAATAACCGTACTCACCAGATAGCCGGTATAGGCCAGATAGACCAGAAGCAGGAAACCACCGTCGAGCCGGCTGATCAGCTTGCGGTGGCCGCGCCGGCCAAAGCCCATAACCAGCAGGGCCAGGGTCAGGGCCAGCATCAGGGTCCAGTCCCGGTACAGCACCTCGGGGGCGACGGCCATGGGTTCAATGGCTGCGGCCAGACCCACCACCGCCAGGGTATTGAAAATCCCCGAGCCCAGGATATTGCCCAGAATCAGGTCGTGCTCGTTCTTCTTGACCGCTGCCAGGGCTGAGGCCAGCTCCGGCAGGGAAGTGCCAATGGCGACAATGGTCAGGCCGATAATCAGGTCGCTGACCCCCAGGCTCTGGGCGATGGTTACTGCACCCCACACCAGAATCCGGGAGCTGGCCACCAGCAGTACCAGACCGACGGCGAGCCAGATCAGCGCGGTTTTCAGGGGCATGGGGTGAGCAATCACTTCGCTGTCCACATCACCCGCCAGCGGATCCGCCTTGCCCTTCATGCCCTGGTAGATGGACCAGCCCATAACTCCGGCAAATACCGCCAGCAGCACCCAGCCATCCAGCCGGGACAGTTCACCATCAATCAGCTGAAAGCCGGCAATCAGGGTCAGGCCCAGCAGCAGAGGCAGTTCCTTGCGGATGACCTGGGAGTGCACGGCAATCGGTGCCATCACCGCAGTCAGACCGACAATCAGGGCAATGTTGGTGATGTTGGAACCGTAGCCGTTACCCAGGGCCAGCCCGGGGTTGCCATCCGCTGCTGCCATGGCGGAGACCGCCAGTTCGGGGGCAGAGGTCCCGAAGCCGATGACCACCATGCCGATCAGCAGGGTTGGCATGCCCAGGTGCTTGGCGGTTGCGGCTGCACCATCAACAAACTTGTCGGCACTCCACACCAGCAGTACCAGGCCTGCGATGATTGCGCCCATTGCCATGAACATAGAAAAACCTCAGTGGATGAAACTTCCGAGCATATAGACACCGGCGTAGCCCAGGGTATAGGCGGCCAGAAGGTGTGCAAGATACCTCAGGTAGGCACCAAAGGTCAGCCCTTCAATTTTGCTCATGGCCACAATTCCGGCTGCGGAACCGATGATCAGGAGCGAGCCGCCCACCCCGACAGCGTAGGTGAGGCCCATCCATTCGCCCGGACTCATTTCGATACCGGCCTTGAGCAGAGCGGCAGTAAGGGGGACGTTGTCAATCACCGCCGAGATGATGCCCATCAGGTAATTAGCATAAAGGGGCGGAAGCACATCATAGATAGCCACGAAGGAATCCAGGGCGTGTATTTCCTTGAGGGTGCCCACCAGAAGCAGAATGCCCAGGAAAAACAGCAGGGTTTCGAACTCGATGATGCGGATATAGTCCAGAATTGGGTCCAGATCGGAGTCGTCGCTCAGGAACTGGGACGCCAGGAACATCATCGACAGGCCGAACAGGAAGGTGAGAACCGGTGGAATGCTGAACAGGGCATTGCCAGCGATGGTGCACAGGATTGTTAACAAAAACAGAATACTGATCACCGTGTCCACTGGCCGGATCTCGGACCGGGTGGAGCTCAGAGTGACGGTGCCGGTCAACCCCCTGGACAGGAATACCGCAAGGATGAATACGGTGATGGATGCGGGTATGGCCAGGGTCAGCAGGGTCAGTATTTCCACCTTTTTCGCGAGGAATATCATCAGCGTGGTGACGTCGCCGGTGATCAGTGAAACACCCCCGGAGTTCACCGCAAACACTACCAGTGTGATAAACTGCAGGCGCTTTTTCAGCTCCAGATTGAGGGACAGAATCAGGGAGCATGAGACTAAAGTGGCGGTGATATTGTCTGCCAAAGAAGAGAAAATGAAACAGAAAAGCCCGGTCAGGAACAGCAGTTTCCGTTCGCTTACCTGCTTAGGCATAATCAGGTAAATCAGATTCTCGATCATACCCTTCTTATTCAGGTAGGCGACAAACGTCATCGCCGCAACCAGGAACAGCCACAGACTGGCTATTTCGGCGATGCTTTCGGCGAGCCCGGTGGCAGTTGCGGAAGTTTCACCTTCACTGCCACTGGACAGGAACAGAAGAATCCAGCTCAGAGTGCCAAAGAACAGCGTTACCTTGGCTTTGTTGATGTGCGTGAGTTCTTCGAAAATGACGCCGAGCAGCGCCAGAACAGCAATAATTATCAGAACCGAGTCTAGGGCAGACATTGGGGGAATCCCGTCCAGATTTTCTGAAAGATGGCCGCAACAGGCCGGGGAAAAGTCAGGTCCGGAATTTTAGACCTTTGGTTCACGGCAAACCACTGTTCATAGGTGGGAAATGGAATCGTACTCTCGTTTATAGGACCCGCCCCGGTCAGGCACGATTTCAATGATTAACAATCGCAATTTTTTATTTGGGTGAAAATCTGGATAATTGCGCCCACATTAAAGACAGAACGGATACGGATGCGCCCCATACCTTCTGCGTGCCCGGTTTCCGACAGGCTGCCCTGCTGATCGTGGGGGAGTACACAGGTTCAATACTAGCTAGGGTATAAACCAATGGCCGTTAGACAGGCAGACGTAGTGCTGGTCGGCGGTGGCGTCATGAGCGCCACCCTCGGCATGATGCTCAGTCAACTGGATCCGTCCCTGGACATCGTCATGGTGGAACGTCTTGACCACGTTGCCCATGAAAGCACAGACGGATGGAATAATGCAGGCACCGGACATGCCGGCTACTGTGAGCTCAACTACACCCCCGAGACCGACGACGGTGATGTGATCACCGACCGGGCACTTCAGATCAACGCCCAGTTCGAGGTTTCCCTTCAGTTCTGGTCCTACCTGGTGGAAAAGGGGATGCTCCCCGAGCCGGAAAACTTTATCCACCGCACTCCCCATCAGAGCTTTGTCTGGGGTGAAGAAAACGTCGCCTTCCTCAAACGCCGTTACGAACGCATGAGTTCCCACCACCTGTTCCGGGAGATGGAATATTCGGAATCTCCGGAAAAACTGGAAGAGTGGATGCCTCTGGTGGTCAAGAACCGGGATCCCATGGAGCGTATTGCTGCGACCCGGGTAAAGCACGGCTCCGATGTGGACTTCGGTTCCCTGACCCGGAACATGGTCAAGTACCTGGAAACCCTGCCCAACTTCGAGTTGATGCTGAACAGCCCGGTGCACTACATCGACCAGCGGGACAACGGACACTGGAAGGTCCGGGTGAAAAACCAGAAAACCGGCGAGCTGACCAAGCTGGAAGCGAAATTTGTCTTCCTGGGTGCCGGTGGTGGTGCCTTGCCGCTGCTGCAGAAGTCCGGCATTGAGGAAGCCCGCGGCTACGGTGGTTTCCCGGTCAGTGGCCAGTGGCTGGTATGCCGCAAGCCGGAGATCGTGAACCAGCACCATGCCAAAGTGTATGGCAAGGCTCCGATAGGTGCGCCCCCCATGTCCGTGCCGCACCTGGATACCCGGATTATCAACGGCGAACCCGCCCTGCTGTTTGGCCCCTTTGCCGGATTCACTACCCGCTTCCTCAAACAGGGATCCATCTTTGACCTGTTTGGTTCCGTCAACCCCACCAACCTGCGGCCCATGCTTTCTGTCAGCAAGAAAAACATGGATCTGACCCGCTATCTCATTGGTGAGGTCTTCCAGTCCCATAAAGATCGGGTTGAAGCCCTGAAAAACTTCTTCCCGGACGCCAGCGAAGACGACTGGAAACTGCAGAACGCCGGCCAGCGTGTGCAGATCATCAAACAGTTGCCGGATGGCAGTGGCAAGCTGGAGTTCGGCACCGAAATTGTTGCCGCCAAAGACGGCACCCTGGCCGCCCTGCTGGGTGCGTCTCCGGGCGCCTCCACCGCCGCCAACGCCATGCTGAATGTGCTTGAGCGCTGCTTCGCCGAGAAGATGGAAAAAGGCGACTGGCGCGAGCGCATGAAGGAAATGGTGCCTTCCTACGGCCAGTCACTGGTCAACGATGAAGCCCTGCTGACCCGTGTCCGTGAGCGCACGCTGACCACCCTGAAACTGGTGTGATCCGGCTTCGCCGGCGCTTCGGTGCCGGTGTTGACCCCAGCGGGTAATGTGCTGTGGGCTGTGGACGGTTATGATGTCCGGATTATGGATAGAGGATGTATCGTGATGCCCCGTTCCCTGATGCAGGTTCTGGTGACTGCCCTGTTGGTGATCCTGCTGGCTGGTTGCAGTCGGCCGGAAACACCGCAGGAGGTGGCCGCCGCCTTCTGGCAGGCCATGGCCGAGAATGACGCCGATGATGTGGTGGAGTTCTCCACCCTTACCGATGAGGCCGGATTTGACGGCTACCAGCGCAGCTGGACCAACGCGGTACCCTCCTTCGGACGGGTGGTGATCGACGGTGACTCTGCGACAGTGGTGACCCGGTTACCGGCCGAGGATGGCTCCGAAGGTGAGCGCCTGGAACTGATCACCTGGCTGGTCCGGGACAGTGACGGCTGGCTGGTGGACTACCGTCACACCGGTGAGGCCATTGTGAACCCCTCGCCGTTCCGGAGCCTGATGGGCGAGCTGAACAGGCTGGGGGAAACCCTTGCCGACAGTCTGAAAGCCTCCTCCGGTGAGCTGGAAGAGGATATGAACAAACTGGCCCGGCAGCTGGAAGCCTATTCGGATACCATTGGCCGCAAGGCCGAGGGCGCAGTGCAGGACTTCGGAGAGCAGCTTCAGAAAGCCATGAAAGCCTTGCAGAAGTCGCTGGAGCAGGCCCTGGAACAGGACAATCAGGCTACACCGGAAGACCGGGTGATACTGGAGCAGGCGGCTCAGGACCTGGAGCGCCGGGGGGATGCTCTGGATCAGCCTACCCTGGATGCCCTGGCCGATGCCGGACGGGCTCTGGCGGAAACCGGGGAGCGCCTGGCCCGGCTCAGTGATGCAACCCTGACCCGCCACCGGGACCAGTGGCAGGCCAGTCTGGCGGAGATCCGCAGCGATATCGAAACCTTCTTTGCCGACCTGAGCCAGAGCTTCAGTTCGGACCCGCACTGACCTCCCGGCTACGGGCGCCCCGCAGGATCGCCTGCAGCAGTTCTTCCGCATCGAATTTTGTCAGAGCCTCGTCGGCGCCCACCTGATTGGCGTAGCTCAGGCTCATCTGGCTGTTCAGGGACGTGTGCAGAATGATATAGGGCTGGCTCATGCTGGCATGATCACGCACATTGAAGGTGAGCTCGTAGCCATCCAGCCCCGGCATTTCAATATCACTGACCAGAATATCCACCGGCTGGCCGCTGTCGCTGGCCTCCTGAAGCAGTTCCAGGGCGCTGTCCCCGGTTGTGGTTACCCGGTAGGGAATGCCCATGCTGTCCAGAACATCACTGAGCTGTTTGCGTGCCACCAGGGAATCATCCACCAGCAGGATATTGAGGGTTTTCAGAATGTCGGCATCATCACCGGTCAGGGAGATTTCCGGTGTGTCCAGGGAACCCGGGTGGACGTGGGCCAGCAGCATCTCTATATCCAGCAGCTGTACCAGTTCTCCGTCCACATTGAGCAGGCCGGTAATAAAGGCCTTGTTGCCCAGGGCTCTTGGCGGTGGCAGCACATGCTTCCAGTCCGCCTCGATAATCTGTTGTACACCCCGGACCAGAAAACCGGTTTCCTGGCGCTGAACATCGGTGATGATGATGGTGCCTCCGGCCTGCTCCTCGGCTGAGAGCGGGGCATAGCCCACGGCAGCGGCCATATCGATCACCGGTACCGAGCTGCCCCGGAAGGTGGCGGTACCGATAATGGCGGGATGACTGTGGGGCAGCCTGGACAGGGGCATGTTGGGCAGAATTTCCCGGATTTTCAGTGTGCCCAGCCCGAACAGACGGTTACCGGACAGGCGGAACAGCAGGAGTTTCTGGGATTGTCGGGTGACACTGGACATGAAGTCATTTCCTTTCACAAAAACGTCCCGGAGCGCCTGTTGTTTACGGTGCCGGATAGGGCTGGGCAGGGGGCCGGGCAGTCATGGCTGCAGACTGTGGATATGTCGTCATGGTAGCAGTTTCACCGGCGTTCCGGCTTGATCTGCTTTGTTTCAAATGGTGACAGAATTGTTTATGGGGCACCGGCAGACAGATGCTGCCGGTGCCGGTGGGAGTTAGCTGGCGGGAATGTCAGTGGGAGCCGCGTCTTGAGTATTTTCCGTCTCCGTATCCATCTCAGCCTCAGGGGTATCCGCGCTGACCAGTTGCTGGTAAGCGGCTGCCTCAACCAGAGACTTTGCGGTATGGGGCGCCAGACGGAAATACTCCGGACGGCTGGACAGTTTCAGGGTGTAGACCTCCTGATCACTGTGTTTGCCAAGCCGGTAGCGGATGCTGTCGCCGGATTCACCGGTTTGCATGCTGAGTTCCAGCACCGGCTCTGACAATCCGTACTCCTCCTTCTCTTCCTTGCCCAGCACCATATCGAACCTGAGCTCTGCCAGCTGGCTGGCCAGTTTGTCCACGGCATCCTGGTCGAGCTGCTCCCGGGGTTTCAGCCCTGTGGCCTGCCAGCGGGTAGCCGGAGTTTCCCCTGCATCAGTATCTGAATCCCCGGCACGGACAATCTCCAGTCCGGCCAGCTCCAGGTTCCGGATGTCCTGCTTCGGCAGGGTCAGCAGGGACTTGTCTTCCCAGTCCCGGGGTTCCAGCGGTACATCATAGGCGGCCATTTTCACCGCATGGATATCCTTCTGGCTGTCCGCCCGGGCGTAGATCATGCGCATGCCGGGGGACTTGCCCAGATAGACCCGGGCCAGGGTGTCCTCGCCCCGGGCCAGGGTAATGCGTCGTTCGAAGTCCTCATCGTCAACCCGGAAGCGTTTGCGGGCACCTTCGCTGGAGGCCACGGGCAGGCGGGTCTGCAGATCCGCGAGCCGGTCCAGCAGTTTCTTGACCTGGTCGTCCGGAACCGGGAAGTCGTCCTGTTCCGGCAGCACCCAGCTGCCACCCTTGCGGGCCAGGGTCAGTGTCTGCTCCGGCCCTTCCAGAACAATCCGGTCAACCCCGTCCCGGTCAAAGCTGACCAGGGGCATGGCGGTCTGCGGGGCAGTGCTGCTGCCGGAAAGTCCCAGAGCCAGCGCCAGCAGCAACTGGAAGGCAAGTAACACCGCCAGAATATTTCTCGTTTTGTACATGGTTTTACACCTCCGCGAGAATTTGGGCGTAATGTTTGCGGGCACTGCCGGCCACCCGGCGTCGCCATAGCCACACCAGAACCAGTCCCAGCAGGGCAAAGGCGTAGTTCATGACTTCCCAGAGCCGCTGCTGGTCTTCAGGTAACGGGCGCAGGGTGCGCGCCAGCTGGGTACGTCCGCGCAGCGCCAGCAGGCCCGGATCTTCCAGGGACCAGTCGATGGCGTTCTGCAGAAACGCCAGGGGTTTGGTGTAGTGGGTGCCCAGCCCCTGGGATGCCAGTTGCAGGGAGGTATCCGTGGCAAAGGTGTTGGCGGCGATCAGGATCAGCCGGGCGGACTCCGGGGACCGGTCAATCACGCTGGTGATTCTGGACTCGGATGCCTGGGCGCCTGCATCGTCCCCGGCTTCCTGTTGGTTCGGATCAGTGGGGGTGTCCGCTGTTTCTGCCAGGGGCGAGGTTTTGCCCTTGTAGAAGGAATCGAAGCGGCCTTCAAGGGCCACCGCCAGGAGCTGGGGCTGGCGTTCATCCCCGGGCTCGAAGCCGGTATCCGGATAGCGGTTGTAATCCGGTACCAGGTTCAGGCTGGCGGAGGTCCAGCTTTCCGGCGAGCTGGTCAGCAGGCGGGTGACTCGCCTTTCTCCGTTCCTGTCCTGGTCAATGGTGACCGGCGAGGCCCAGTTCAGGGTCAGCTGGCGCAGTGTTGCGGTAACCGGGTTATCCCCGTTCAGTCCGTCACCCCGGATATCCGGGAAATGGGGATAGGGCAGCATGCGGATTTCCTGCAGGGCCAGGCCCCCCACATAACGTTCCACGGGGATGGGAAGAGCCGCATTCTGCGGGTCCAGCACCATGGTTTCGTCTATGTCTATGCCCAGGTGTTGCAGCCAGTCTTCAAGGCCGGACTTGTGTTTGCGGGCATTGAAACTGTTGGCAACAGTGACGTCGAAGGGGGAGGTGGTCACTATGACGCTGCCCCCGCGCATCAGGAACTGGTCAATGGCAAAACGCTGGTGCTCATCCAGATTGTCCGGGGCCAGTACCAGCAGCAGGTCGGCGTCTTCCGGAACCTGGCCGGACTTGAGGTCGGTGTCCCGGATGCGGACATTCTCACCCAGTATCTGCTCCAGCCCGCTGTACCTGTGACCGCCGGCGCCATAGGCCTGGGGTCTGAACACTGCCACGGTTTTCAGAACACCCGGAGTGAAGCGCTGCAGGGCGCTTTTCAGGGAGCGCTCCAGTGCGGCCTTGTCCAGGGTATCAGGCAGGGGAATCTGCAGGGTTTCCCCGTTGCTTTCCAGCATCATGTAGAACCAGAAGGGCTCCGGGTCCAGCAGGCTGGCCAGTTGCGGGTTGAGTCCATAATCCTCATTGAGCTTCCTGCCCAGACTGCCATCACCGGCATCCGGGTCGGCATAGTGCACTTCCAGTTTGCCGCCGGATTCCCCGGCCAGACTGTCCAGCACCTCATTGAGGGTTACACGGAATTCCCGAAGGGGTTCAGGCAGCTTGCTGTCCGGAGAAATGTAGCCCTGGAAGGTGACCGGGTTCTGGATGCCTTCAAAGGGCTGGCCGCCGGCCTGGTAGGCCCCTTCCACCTTGCGGATGGCCCGGGTGATGGCGTATTCGGGGTTTTTCAGCACCACATCCAGATCGCTTTCGCCCTGGGCCTTGAACTCGATCAGATCCCGGAATCCCAGGGTTTCGTACTGGTCGCCGTAGGCTACCACCAGGTCAAAGTAGGCGTTCACCACCGATGACTGATAGCGGTCTGCGGTCTGGAAGGGTACCGGACGTATGCCATAGCGGGACGCGGCTTCCTCTTCGGCATCCCGGTCCCTGGTGGGGTCCACAAACTCGACCCGGACCCGGCCCTTGCTGGCGATGGCGTATTCTTCCAGCAAATCCTCAATCTGCGGCACCAGGGGCGCCAGTAACGGGTGGGTCTTGGCAGAGAAATAGCCCCGGATTACCAGTGGCTCCTGTAGCTCTGCCAGCTGCCGGGCGGTAGCGTCGGACAGGGAATACAGGTTGCCATCGGTGATGTCCGCCCGCAGCCAGTTGATGGGGGCCAGCCACAGGTTGGCGGCAATAAAGTTGGCCATGATCAGGCCGGTGGTCCAGGTGCGCAGACGGTGCCGTGAGCTTGGCGGATTGCCTGCCCAGCGCAGTTTTTCCAGGGTATACAGGTTCAGGGCCAGGAATACACCAACAATGGACAGGTAGTAATACAGGTCCCGGATATCCAGAACGCCCCGGGTAATGGACTCGAACCGGCTGCCGGTGCCCAGCTGGGTCAGAACCCGGCTGGCCTGATAACCGAACAGGTTGGTGAGGGTGCCGGAGCCGATCAGATAGAGAATGCCGCAGACGGCGGACGTGAGAATCAGGGCAACGATGGGGTTATCGGTCCGGCTGCTGGTGTACAGGCCGATGGAAATATAGGCCGCGGCCAGGAACAGGGCAGCAATATAACCACCGATCACCGGCCCCCAGTCCAGAGGCCCCAGCCAGGACACGGTTACCGGTAGCGGCAGGGTCAGCACCAGTGCCAGGGCCACCAGTGCCAGGGCGGCAAGAAACTTGCCGAATACCAGCTGGGCCGGAGAAGCCGGGGCTGTCAGCAGGCTTTCCAGGGTGCCGCTGCGGCGCTCTTCCGACCAGGAGCGCATGGTCATTGCTGCCACCAGGAAGATCAGCAGCAGGGGCATCCACTGGAACAGGGGCCGGACATCGGCAATGTTGCGGGCAAAGAAGGGCTCTGCCCAGAAGAACACGAACAGGGTGACTGCCAGAAAGCCACCGAGAAACAGGTAGGCCGCCGGTGTGGTAAAGAAACCGCGGAATTCCTTGCGGGCTACCTGCAGGCATGTGGTGAAAAACTCAGGCATGGGCAACCTCCTCATTGACCCGGGCAAACACAGTCTCCAGATCCTGACGTTCCGGGGTAATTTCCAGCAATGGCAGCCCGGCGCCGGTAATGGCAGTGACTACTTCCGGCGCAACCGAGGCATCGGCTTCAAGGCGGTAGTGGTGGTAGCCATCCTGCAGCTGCAGTTCAGTGATGGCTGACACGCCCGGCACCGAGGCCAGGGGGGCTTTTGCATCGCCCTGTACGGTGACCAGAAGAGCGTGATCTTTCTGCAGATCCTGCAGGCTGGAGTCTTCCACCAGCTGGCCGGCACGCATGATCAGTACCCGCTGACAGATGGCCTGGACTTCCTGAAGAATGTGGGTGGAAACAATCACCGTGGCGGTTTTCGACAGTTCCCGGATCAGATCCCGCATATGGTGGATCTGTGTGGGGTCCAGACCGTTGGTGGGTTCGTCCAGAATGACTATGTCCGGATCATGGAGAATGGCCTGGGCCACACCCACCCGCTGGCGGTAGCCCCGGGACAGGGTCTGGATGCGGGCATTGGCTTTGGGTTTGAGGCCGGTCCGGCGGATGGCCCGGGCGATGGCTTCCGGTCGTTTCTCCGGGGCTACGCCATGGAGCATGGCCTGGTATTCCAGAAACTCGATCACCAGCATGTCCGGCCATACCGGGCAGTTTTCCGGCAGGTAGCCGATCCGGGCCTGGATGGCCCGGGTGTCCGGCCCCATGGTCAGGCCATCGATGGTGATGGTGCCTTCCGTGGGTTCCAGATAGCCGGTAAGCATCTTCATGATGGTGGTTTTGCCCGCGCCGTTATGGCCAAGCAGGCCGATAACCTCACCCCGGTCGATTCGGAAGCTGACCTTGTCGACAGCGGTGAAGTCACCATAGCGGCGGGTCAGGTCTTGTACCTGAATCATGGAAATTCCTCCATTCAAACGGCTTGGATTGAGTGGAATTACGATTGTTTAAGGGAAGCAGTTGCCGGCCCCGGGAGGGGCGGCTTTCCGGTCACTCAGGGGGTGCCGGTGGTGGGTGTATATAGTTGTTGATAAAAGATAATTCTGATCTTGTGTCCATGGCTTCGGAGGTGTCTGCTAACAGGTTCCGGTACCTTGTCGAGGTGACATTGACCGGGCTGTGTGCAAAAGGTTCCGTGCCGGAGAAGCGGTGGGGGAGAGCAGATGGTGAGCTTGTGTACCCGGTCAAAAAACGGGACAGGAGCAGTCTGCCCGGCCAGGACACCGGGCAGGGATGGGGCAGTGGTTATTCCTGCAGCCAGGACAGGATCTGGTCCCGGTGGGGAATGGAGCCGGCATGCACCAGCTTGCCGTTCACGGCTACTGCGGGTGTCGACATCACCTGATATTCCATGATGCGCACAGGGTCGGTTACTTTGACAACCTCTACAGCCTGCCCGCTTTCCTGGGCAATACGTTCAATGCTTTCCGCGGTTTTGGTGCATTTGCTGCAACCGGTACCCAGAACTTCAAAGGTTTTCATGGCTCTCTCCTTGGCGGTGTAATCAGAACCCGTGGAACAGCCACGGGGAAACGAAATTGATAAGCCAGCCGGTAATAATGAAGTTGGCCAGCAGTATGACAAAGATCAGGCCCAGCAGACGGAAGGTCATTACCTGTTTGAGCATGATGAATTCCGGAAAGCTGGCGGCCACGGTGCTCATGCAGAAGGCCAGGGTGGTGCCTATGGGCAGGCCTTTGATAATCAGGCTTTCCATGATCGGAATGATGCCGGTGGCATTGGAGTACAGGGGCAGGCCGGCGAATACCGCGGCGGGCACACTCCACCATTGTCCGGAACCCAGGTTTTCGGCAAACCAGTTGTCCGGGACGAAGCCGTGCAGGGCGGCACCCAGACCGACACCGATCAATACCCATTTCCAGATACGACCGACGATATCCCGCAGTTCATTCCAGGCAAACCGGTGGCGTTCCGCCATGGACAGGGGCGCGGTTTCCTCAACAGTGGCGGCCCCGCCGCCTTGCTGGGCACCGGCTTTCGCAGTCTGGTAAGCCTTGGCCGCGAAGTCCTTAAGCCAGCGTTCCCCTTTCATTACATCCAGCAGCATGCCGCCGATCATCCCTACCGCTATCCCGATCACCACATAGGTCAGGGTGAACTTCCAGCCCAGCAGGCCCCAGAGCATGACCACTGCCACCTCATTGATGATGGGGGAGGTGAAAAGAAATGCCATGGTAATGCCCAGAGGAATACCGGCGCTGGTAAAGCCCAGAAACAGGGGAATGCTGGAACAGGAGCAGAAGGGGGTAATGGCACCGAATACGGACCCGGACAGATAGCCGGCAAAGCGGTTGCGCTGCTGGATATAGGCGCGCACCTTCTCCAGATTCAGGGAGGCCCGGGCCAGGGCGATCAGGTAGATCATGACCACCAGCAGGAACAGGATCTTGGTGGTGTCTTCAATAAAAAAGTGGATGGAGCTGCCGAGCCGGGTGTCGGGGCTCAGCCCTGCCAGGTCGTAGGTGAGCCAGCTGGCCAGAGTGGTAAAGAATTCCAGCATAGGAGTGGGCCTCTGTCCGGAGTGATTGGGCGTTGTTCGGGATATTATATATACGAAAAAACGAATATGGCAAATACCGAATGTGTTTTTTTTCCAGTGGCCTTTATGTCACAGAAGTTTCACACTTTTGTCGTTTACAGGGCCCCATTGCCTACCATAAAATTCGGAAAACATAATATCCGATAAAGCGAATATAAAGCGAGTTGCCAAATGAAACGCCGTGTGCTTTTTGTCTGCACTGCCAACAGTGCCCGTTCGCTGATGGCTGAAGCTGTGCTCCGGGAAGTGGCCGGAGAGCACTTTGACGTGGCCAGTGCGGGCACGGATCCCGAATCTCCCCATCCGCT
>JBFHSI010000067.1:0-14677 GCA_041591245.1 Marinobacter sp. | reverse complement strand
CACTTTCAGAAGAAATTTTAAAACGCTTTTCTTCAACACTTTCAAGCGGTTACCTCGAGTTCCTCTGCAGCCTTAACTGCGTTGTCCCTCAGAAGTGGTGCGCATTCTACAGACCTCAGAAAAACTGTCAACGGCGATTTTCAACTAATCGCCACAAATAGGGGTTTCCCCTTACAAAATACAAAAACTCCGGCAGCAATGCCGGAGTTTCAGATCTGTCAGGCGGCGTCCACCGTGCGCTTGGGTTTCCTTCTGAACAGAGCCCTCACCGGACCGGACAGGCCATATACCAGGAACCCGACAAAGAGCACCGTGGCCGGGTCCAGGGTAACCACAACAAACATCAGCACAACCACCAGGATGGCCGCAAAAGGCACCCGCCCCCGCAGATCAAGATCCTTGAAGCTGCGATACAGGATATTGCTGACCATCAGCACGCCGGTACCCCCCACCACCACCAGGGTCAGCCCTGTCAGCCAGGACGCCGGCTCAAACAGATGGAAACACCATACCAGACCAGCCACACAGGCTGCCGCTGCAGGACTTGGCAGACCGACAAAGTACTTTTTGTCCACCGAGCCTATCTGGGTATTGAAACGGGCCAGACGCAGAGCTGCACCGGCAACATAGATAAAGGTAACGGCCCAGCCAACCTTGCCAAGACTGTTCAGGGACCAGAAGAAGGCAACCAGTCCCGGAGCCACACCGAAGGCAACCATATCCGCCAGGGAGTCGTATTCTTCCCCGAATTTGCTCTGGGTATTGGTCATTCGGGCGACACGACCGTCCAGACCATCCAGTATCATGGAAACAAAGATGGCGATCGCCGCATTATCAAAAACACCATTGGCCGCCGACACAATGGCGTAGAAGCCCGAAAACAGGGAGGCCGTAGTCAGGGCGTTGGGCAGCAGGTATATGCCCTTCCTGCGCACAGGAGCGCCTTCTACCAGCTCTTCCTCGATCACCTCTCCGGCTTCGATTTCACAATCCGATGCCTGCGCAGATTCCCTGGCAGAAGTTCCGGTTTCTGAATCCGGCTCGACACCTTTTCTTTCTTCAGTCATTCCTGTTACTCCGGAAAACGTTCGACCGGAGTATATACGAAAAACGCGGCCTCACGGGCCGCGTTTTCTCAAAACCGCTCGGAATCCCGATCAGTTCTTTTGCTTATCTACAATCTTGTTTGCGGAAATCCACGGCATCATACCGCGCAGCTTTTCACCCACAATTTCAATGTCATGGGCCGCATTCTGACGACGACGTGCGGTCATGGACGGATAGTTGTGAGCGCCTTCAGAAATGAACATCTTGGCATATTCACCGCTCTGGATCCGCTTGAGCGCATTGCGCATGGCTTCACGGGACTGCTCGTTGATCACTTCCGGGCCAGTAACGTACTCGCCATACTCCGCATTGTTGGAGATGGAGTAGTTCATGTTGGCAATACCGCCTTCGTACATCAGGTCGACGATCAGCTTCAGCTCATGCAGACACTCGAAGTAGGCCATTTCCGGTGCATAACCGGCTTCGGTGAGGGTTTCAAAACCGGCTTTGACCAGCTCAACCGCACCACCACACAGAACCGCCTGCTCACCGAACAGGTCGGTTTCAGTTTCGTCCTTGAAGGTTGTTTCGATGATACCGGTGCGTCCACCGCCAATACCGCTGGCGTAGGACAGGGCAACGTTCTTGGCATTGCCGGAAGCATCCTGGAAGATGGCGATCAGATCCGGGATACCACCACCCTTGGTAAACTCTGTGCGCACAGTGTGGCCCGGAGCTTTCGGAGCAACCATGATGACATCCAGATCCTTGCGGGGAACGATCTGGTTGTAGTGGATGTCAAAACCATGTGCAAACGCCAGGGTTGCACCCTGCTTCAGGTTCGGCTCGATTTCAGCTTTGTACAGCTGGGCCTGAAACTCGTCAGGAGTCAGGATCATGACCACATCAGCAGCAGCAACTGCAGAAGGCACGTCGGAAGTCTTCAGACCATAGGCTTCCGCCTTGGCAATGGAGGAAGAACCCGGACGCAGACCAACAGTGACATCAACGCCGGAATCGTTCAGGTTGCATGCATGCGCATGGCCCTGGGAACCGAAACCGATGATGGCAACTTTCTTGCCCTGGATGATGGAAAGATCACAATCCTTATCGTAATAAACCTGCATGAGAAACCTCTGTCATTGGTAATGACCCCGAAGGGCCACTGAGTTCAAATTCGTTATCCAGCCTTTACAGGCTGAGCACCTTCTCGCCCCGGGCAATTCCGGAAACACCGGTACGTACCACTTCCAACACACCCGATGTACCTATGGCCTGGATAAATCCATCGAGTTTTTCCGTATCCCCCACCAGCTGAACCGTATAGACGGAACTGGTAACGTCTACAATATGACCGCGGAAGATATCCACCGTCCGCTTGATCTCGGCCCTCTGGGACCCGGTAGCCTTGAGCTTCACCAGCATCAGTTCCCGCTCGATGTGAGGCCCTTCAGTCAGGTCAACCAGCTTCACCACTTCAATCAGCTTGTTCAGCTGCTTGGTAATCTGCTCAATCACCTTGTCGGAACCCGATGTGGTCACCGTCAGACGGGACAGGGTCTCGTCTTCGGTGGGGGCCACGGTCAGGGTTTCAATATTGTAGTTGCGCTGAGAGAACAGCCCGACCACCCGTGACAGGGCGCCCGGTTCGTTTTCAAGCAAAACAGAAATGATTCGACGCATCGCTCACACCCTCTCCGTTTTGCTAAGCCACATATCTTTCATTGAACCCCGGGCCACCTGCATCGGATAGACATGCTCAAAGCGATCGACATAGATGTCCACAAACACCAGTTTGTCCTTCATCGCCAGCACCTCTTTCAGGCGCGGCTCCAGATCTTCCTTACGGTCGATCCTTACCCCCACATGGCCATAGGCCTCCGCCAGCTTGATGAAGTCCGGCAGGGATTCCATGTAGGACTGGGAGTGCCGGGACTCATAGTTCATGTCCTGCCACTGCTTGACCATACCCAGAGCCTGGTTGTTCAGGTTGATGATCTTCACCGGAAGGTTGTACTGCTTGCAGGTGGACAGCTCCTGAATATTCATCTGGATACTGCCTTCCCCGGTAATACAGAGCACATCATCATCCGGGTGGGTCAGTTTAACCCCCATGGCCGCCGGCAAACCGAAGCCCATGGTTCCCAGGCCACCGGAATTGATCCAGCGATTGGGCTTGTCAAACTTGTAGTACTGGGCCGCAAACATCTGGTGCTGGCCCACATCGGAAGCCACAAAGGCATCACCGTTGGTGAGCTTGCACAGCATTTCCACCACTTCCTGGGGCTTGATCACATCGTCGCGGGTTTCATAGCGCATACCATGGAACGCACGCCACTCTTCAATCTGCCGCCACCAGGCCGCCAGGGCCTCGGCATCCGGTTTTTCCTTGCTCTCTTTGACCAGGGACAGCATTTCCTTGAGAACCGCATCCACCGGCCCGACAATGGGCACATCCGCATCCACAGTCTTGGAAATGGACGCCGGATCAATGTCGATATGGATAATGCGAGCACCCGGACAGAACTTCTCGGTGGCATTGGTGACACGGTCGTCGAAACGCGCACCTACGGCCAGAATCAGATCGGAATGATGCATCGCCATATTGGCTTCATAGGTGCCATGCATGCCGAGCCAGCCCAGATGCTGCTTGTCCGAGGCCGGATAGCAACCGATACCCATCAAGGTATTGGTAATGGGGTAACCCAGAGTCTGTACCAGTTCGGTGAGCAGACCTGACGCCTTGCCGAGGATAACGCCACCGCCGGCATAGATGATCGGACGGCGAGCCGCCAGCATCATGTCCACGGCTTTCTTGATCTGACCGGCATGGCCACGGATGGCAGGACTGTAGGAGCGCAGCTTCACCTTCTTGGGATAGGCGTACTCATAGCGCTCATTGGGGCTGGTCATATCCTTCGGGATATCAACAACCACAGGCCCTGGACGTCCGGTCGAGGCAATATAATAGGCCTTGCGGATAATCTCCGGAATTTCTTCCGGATGACGCACACTGAGGTTGTGTTTCACAACGGGACGGGACACACCGATCATGTCGGTTTCCTGGAAGGCATCCTCGCCAATCAGGGTTGACGCAACCTGACCACACAGCACCACCATGGGAATGGAATCCATGAACGCAGTGGCAATGCCGGTAATGGTGTTGGTGGCTCCAGGGCCCGAAGTCACCAGGACGGTACCGGGTTTACCGGTTGCACGGGCATAACCATCCGCCATATGGACCGCCGCCTGCTCATGTCGAACCAGAATATGTTTGACCTTATCCTGCCTGAACAGCGCGTCATAAATATGAAGGGCGGCACCACCCGGATAGCCGTATATGTACTCGATCCCTTCATCTTGCAGGGAGCGGATCAGCATATCGGCGCCAGACAATAACTCCACGATTTCTACCCTCTTCTAAGAGTGAATGAGCCGGGATAGGTCCCGGGGGCCTGAGTTCACGGTCCACCTGCTTCTTTTGAAAGCGGGGCCGACTACTCCTCCACACCTTAATAAGAGGTTGTCTCCTGGACAGCCGCCCTCCTGAGGGTTGCGGAGAACGGCCAATCGACGGGCTGCACGTAAGCAACAACCACCCGCAACAACAGCGCGGAGTGTTCAGTGTGGTGATTAACAGGGGAGATACTTGCTCGGGATTGCCTGCCGTATTTACCCCAGTCTTCAGGCAATCGGTAATTCTGACAGCGGGAAACTCCCTGTCAATAGGCGGCACTGCTTTATATGGGCAAAAACTGGCGGGGCGGGGAACATTCTGATCCAGAGTTTTGAACCAGCCTGAAGAAATAATATCTCGCCGGTGGCATGATGGCTGTGAAACGATCGACAGGATGGACCCCCGCACCCCAGGTTTTGCACCTGCTCGGGCGCAGTGAACAGACGACGAGAGCCCCATGGACAGAAAAATTCTGACGTTGACCTTGTTGATGGCCGTTACCCCCGGAATGGCAATGAGCGCCTCCGTTTACAAGTGGACCGACGAAAACGGTGTAATCCACTTCGGAGACCAGCAGCCATACGGAAAAACAGCCGAAAAAGTGAGTGTGCGGGCCGGCACAGCACAGCCCACCGACTCATCCCGGCCAAGCCCGCAGGAACGCCTGAACAGCCTCCAGGAAAAGCAGGCGGAAGAACAGGAGCAGGAACGGGCAGCAGCGGCCAGCGAGGCCCAACGCAAACAGCGGGAGAAAAACTGCGAAGCAGCCCAGAAGAATCTGGAACTGATCCGGACCAAACCCCGGATCCGTATCGATGAGGGTGGGGAGCAACGCTACCTGACCCCGGAAGAAATCCAGGAATACAAGTCCAAGTATGAGGGCGCCATTTCCGAATTCTGCGGACCGGAATCCCCGGAGGCCCAGTAACCGGAAACGGAAAACGGGGCAGGACGGCATCACCGCCCTGCCCCGTTCAGTTTATGCCTTCTCGAAAGCCAGCTTGTGGTCCTTCACTGTACCGAGAATGGTATCGCCAGCAACAAATTCCCCATTCAGAAGCCTTTGCGCCAACGGGTTCTCGATCATCCGCTGTATTGCCCGTTTCAAAGGCCGGGCACCGTACACCGGGTCGTAACCCACTTCGGCCAGTAGCGCCATGGCTGCTTCGTCCAGCTCCAGCTTCATATCCTGCTCTTTCAGGCGATTGCTCAGGGTCTCGATCTGGATCCGGGCGATGCCCTGAATCTGATCTTCCGCCAGCGGATGGAACACCACCACTTCGTCCACCCGGTTGATGAATTCCGGACGGAAGTGGGTACCCACAACTTCCATCACCGCAGCCTTCATGTCCTCATAGTTCGCCTCACCCGCCTTCTGCTGGATGATGTCCGAACCCAGGTTGGAGGTCATGACGATAACCGTGTTACGGAAATCAACGGTACGCCCCTGGCCATCAGTGAGCCGGCCATCGTCCAGCACCTGCAGCAGGATATTGAACACATCCGGATGCGCCTTCTCCACCTCATCCAGCAGCAGCACAGAATACGGACGCCGGCGCACCGCCTCGGTCAGATAACCACCTTCCTCATAGCCCACATAGCCGGGAGGCGCCCCGATCAACCGGGCCACAGAGTGTTTCTCCATGAACTCGGACATGTCGATCCGCACCATGGCATCGTCGGTATCAAACAGGAACGAAGCCAGAGCCTTGCACAATTCGGTTTTACCCACCCCGGTCGGCCCCAGGAACAGGAAGGAGCCATTGGGACGGTTCGGATCCGACAACCCGGCACGGGAGCGGCGAACCGCATTGGATACTGCCTCCACCGCCTCTTCCTGGCCAATTACCCGGGCGTGCAGCGCCTCTTCCATGCGCATCAGCTTGTCCCTCTCCCCTTCCAGCATTTTGGAAACAGGGATTCCGGTCCACTTGGAAACCACCTCGGCGATTTCCTCTTCGGTTACCCGGTTGCGCAGCAGGGTCATTTCCATCATCTCGGCCTGACTGGCCATATCCAGCTGCCTTTCCAGTTCAGGAATCCGGCCATACTGCAACTCGGACATCCGGCCCAGATCCCCGGCCCGGCGGGCATTCTCAAGGTCAATCCGGGCCTGCTCCAGCTCACTTTTGATTTTCTGGGAACCCTGCAGCGCCGCTTTTTCGGTATTCCACACCTCTTCCAGATCGGCATACTCCCGCTCAACCCCGGAAATTACCTTCGACAGTTCCTCCAGGCGCTTTCTGGAAGCCGCATCAGTTTCCTTCTTCAGGGCCTCACGCTCAATCTTCAGCTGAATCAGGCGTCGCTCCAGGCGATCCAGAGCTTCCGGCTTGGAATCCATCTCCATACGGATCTGACTGGCTGCCTCATCCACCAGATCAATGGCTTTGTCCGGCAGCTGCCGGTCAGTGATATAACGATGGGACAGCTTGGCCGCAGCAATAATGGCGCTGTCGGTCACTTCCACCCCATGGTGCACTTCATAGCGCTCCTTGAGCCCGCGCAGAATGGCGATGGTATCTTCCACACTGGGTTCATCCACCAGAACCTTCTGGAACCGGCGCTCCAGGGCGGCATCCTTTTCAATATTTTCCCGGTATTCGTTCAGGGTGGTGGCCCCGACGCAGTGCAGCTCACCCCGGGCCAATGCCGGTTTGAGCATATTGCCCGCATCCATGGAGCCTTCGGCTTTACCAGCCCCCACCATGGTGTGAATCTCGTCAATAAACAGGATCACCTGCCCTTCCTGTTTGGCCAGATCATTGAGAACCGCTTTCAGCCGTTCTTCGAACTCACCCCGGAATTTGGCACCGGCAATCAGTGACCCCATATCCAGAGACAGTACCCGCTTGTCCCTCAGTCCTTCGGGAACCTCACCATTGACAATGCGCTGGGCCAGCCCCTCAACAATGGCGGTCTTGCCCACACCCGGCTCACCAATCAGTACCGGGTTGTTTTTACGGCGGCGCTGCAGCACCTGGATGGTACGGCGAATCTCGTCGTCACGGCCGATCACCGGGTCCAGCTTGCCGGCCTCCGCCCTTTCTGTCAGATCAATGGTGTATTTGGACAGGGCCTGGCGGTTTTCCTCTGCAGCCGGATCATTCACCGACTCTCCTCCCCGGACATCTTCAATGGCCTTTTCCAGGGCTGCCTTGTCGACGCCCTGCTCCCGCATCACACGCCCAAGGGCACCCCGGTCCTCAAGGGCCGCCAGCAGCATCAGCTCACTGGAAATAAACTGGTCCTTGCGTTGCTGGGCAAGCTTGTCCGCAATATTGAACAGCCGCCCCATGTCGTTGGACATGGAGACATCACCCGCCGAACCCTGCACCACCGGCAGATTGTCGATTTCTTTGGCGATGGCCTGGCGCAGCCGGGCCGGATCCGATCCCGCCTGCTTCAGCAGCGGCTTGATGGAACTTCCGTCCTGATCCAGGAGCGCCTGCATCAGATGCACCGGTTCAATAAAGTTGTGGTCCTTGCCCACCGCAAGAGACTGGGCATCCGCAAGTGCGGTCTGAAGCCGGCTGGTCAGCTTGTCGATTCTCATAAATCCGTTTCCCCGATTCTGTTGGGCCTGTATCACCGAATCCATAGGGTCCGGCCAGGATCCCGTTCACGTTGATGTTAAATGTAGGGGCAAGCGGAAGGACTTCAAGCTGACAGGCCTCGAAACTGTCAGAAAATTGACGGGGGTCAGGTGGAGGGGGTGTGGAAAATCAGGCTTCCAGCCAGATCAGACTGGCCATACGCCCGGTATTGCCGTCGCGGCGATAGGAAAAAAAACGGTCGGAATCCGTCAGGGTACACTCACCGCCGCCATAGACTGCAGTAACGCCGGCCGCCTGCAATCTCTGCCGGGCCAGCTGATAGATATCCGCCATAAAATGCCCCGGGCGCGCACCTTCAACGGAGAAAGCCACGGCGGATGCCGGATCCCGGGCTACGAATTCATCTCTCACCTCTGGACCCACTTCAAAGCTGGACGGCCCGATTGCCGGACCCAGCCAGGCCAGGATTTCCTCACCCGGGTCACCAAAGCTGCTGACGGTTTTCTCCAACACTCCGGCACACAGGCCGCGCCAGCCGGCGTGGGCTGCGGCCACCTGCGTTCCCGCCCGGTTACAGAACAGAACCGGCAGGCAGTCGGCAGTCAGAATGACACAGACCCGGCCAGGAACCCGCGTGGTACTCGCATCAGCCGCGGGCACGCCCGTAACCGGCAAAGTCACCACCTCGGTGCCATGCACCTGGGACAACCACCCGAAAGCTTCGGCGTCCAGCTCCAGCCGGTCCGCCAGCCGCTGCCGGTTGACCGCCACATGCTCCGGATTGTCACCCACATGATCGCCCAGATTCAGGGCATCCCAGGGTTTCCGGCTTACCCCGCCAACACGGGTGGTACAGACAGCCCGGACACGTCCGGGTGCAGGCCAGTCCGGAACCAGCAAAGGCAGCTCAGAATTCATCGCCTTCCAGCTCCCGGACATGCAGCCGCAGCGCTTCCAGCAACTGCACCATATCGTCGGGCAGAGGCACGTCCCAGGACATCTGCTCTCCGGTCACCGGATGCTCCAGCGTAAGCTTGCGGGCATGCAGCGCCTGGCGGCCAAATGCCGACAGCACCTCGCGCAACTGTTCCGTCGTGCCTTTGGGCAAACGCAGGCGACCACCATAGAGCGGATCCCCCACCAGAGGGTGTTTGACATGGGCCATGTGCACCCGGATCTGGTGGGTGCGCCCGGTCTCCAGTTTGCAGCTGATGTGGGTGTGGGCTGCAAACCGCTCAATAAGGCGGTAATGGGTGACCGCGCTCTTGCCGCCGGGAATCACCGCCATTTTCTTGCGCTCCCGGGGATGGCGACCGATGGGTGCGTCCACCGTTGCGCCTCCGGTCAGTGTTCCCACCACCACGGCTTCATATTCCCGCCCCATGGTCCGGGTCTGCAACTGATCCACCAGAGATGTGTGTGCCACCAGACTGCGGGCAGCCACCATAATGCCGGAGGTATCCTTGTCCAGCCGATGCACAATACCGGCCCGTGGCAGATTCTCCACTTCCGGCGCATAATTGAGCAGCGCGTTGACCAGAGTACCGTCCGCATGTCCCGCGGCGGGATGAACCACCAGCCCCGCCGGCTTGTTGATAACAATCAGGTGTTCATCCTGGTAGACAATATCCAGCGTTATGTCTTCTGCCTGCCAGCTGACCTGGACTTCAGGCTCCGCATCAAGCTCCAGCAGATCATCGAGCATGACCTTGTCCCTGGGTTTGCGCTGCTCGCCGTTAACGGTCAGGACACCACTTTTGATCCAGGATTGCAGACGCGAGCGGGAGTGTTCCGGCATCAGCTCTGCAGCAGCCTGGTCCAGGCGCCGGTCGCTGAGTTCCGGTGGAACAACAAAACTGGCAATTATTCGGTTATCAGATGACATTAAGCCCCCGGGGCCTGTGTTACGTTTTGGAAAATTTCGGTCAAACCAGGAGCCACACGCTGCACATGCAGCGTCTTCCCCGCTACAATGGCCCCCACATTCGACTTTATTGACACATTATACGGGATTCCTGCATGAGATCAGTTGTCCGTTTACTGCTACTGACCACACTGATGGCTCTGGTCAGCGCCTGCGCCAGCAACCGGCAGGAAGAAGTGCTGCCGGAAAAAAGCTATTACGACAATGCCCGACAGGCCATGAACTCGGGCAATTTCAATGAGGCCGAGCAGAATCTCAACTCCCTGGAAACCTACTATCCGTTTGGTCGCTACGCCGAACAGGCCCAGCTGGACCTGATCTACGCACGTTACCAGAATCTGGACCTGGAAGGCGCCCGGGCCGCGGCAGAGCGTTTCCTGCGCCTGAACCCCCAAAGTGAGCACGCCGACTACGCCCTGTATATGCGCGGCCTGGCCTCCTACAACCTGGATGTGGGACTGGCCTCCCGGTATTTCCCCATTGAGGTATCGGCCCGGAATCCAGGGGAACAGACCCGGGCATTCAGGGACTTTTCCGAACTGCTGAACCGCTATCCGGACAGCGAATACGCTGCCGATGCCCGGCAACGGATGATTGCCATCCGCAACCGCATGGCAGAACTGGAAATCCACGCGGCCCGCTATTACATCAAACGGGAAGCCTATGTTGCCGCCAACAACCGTGCCCGCTATGTGATAGAAAACTACCCCACCGCACCGGCAACGGAAGAGGCGCTGATCATTCTTGCCGAAACCTACCGGGTTCTGGATGTGCGCAAAGGCGCCCGGGATGCCATCGCGATGCTCCGGAAAAACTTCCCCGAAAGCACCGCGTTCAACGCGCAGGGACAGTTTGAGGTCGACATCCTGAAAGGCCAGACCCGGTCCCTGCTCAACGTTATCACCTTTGGGCTGATGGGCGACGACTGATCGCCCCTGCTATTTGCCGCTTTTCCATCCATTGGTGATGGGATAGCGGCGGTCCTTGCCAAATCCGCGCTCGGTAATCCTCACACCGATCGGCGCCTGCCTCCGCTTGTATTCATTGATGTCCACCAGCCGGATCACCCGCTCCACTTCGGCCCGGTCGAAGCCTTCGGAGATAATGGCTTCGGCACTGAAATCCCGCTCCACATACAGGTTCAGAATCTGATCGAGAACGTCATAGCCGGGCAAGCTGTCCTCATCTTTCTGATCCGGTGCCAGTTCGGCCGATGGCGGACGGGTAATTACCCGCTCCGGAATAACCGGCGACAGGGAGTTCCGGTAACGGGCCAGACGGAACACCAGGGTCTTGGGCACATCCTTGAGCACGTCAAAGCCCCCGGCCATATCTCCATACAGGGTGGAATAGCCAACCGCCATTTCACTCTTATTGCCGGTGGTCAGTACCAGGGAACCAAACTTGTTGGAAAGGGACATAAGCAGAACGCCCCGCAGCCGGGCCTGCAGATTTTCCTCGGTAGTATCCGGTTTTGTCCCCGCGAAAGGCTCTGCCAGAGTTGCCATAAAGGCTTCATACATAGGCTCGATGGAGAACACATCGTAGCGGACACCCAGCGCCACAGCCTCCGCCTCGGCGTCCTCCAGACTGATCTCCGAGGTATAACGGAACGGCATCATCACCGCGCGCACCCGCTCCTTGCCCAGGGCATCCACCGCCACCGCCAGGGTCACCGCTGAATCAATCCCGCCGGACAGACCAAGTACCACCGACTTGAAGCCGTTTTTGTTTACATAATCCCGGACACCGGTCACCAGAGCGTTATACACATTGGCTTCCAGTGAGGGCGCTTCCGGCAGCGGCTGGGATACCGGCTGGCAATGATGCTCACACAGGAAATCAACCGGGAACAGGCCTTCCTGGAACTGGGGCACTTCCACCGTCAGCACGCCGGAGTGGTCATACACCATGGAGCCACCATCAAACACCAGCTCATCCTGACCACCCACCAGGTTGACATAGACGATACTGACGCCGTTGTCCCGGGACTTGCGTTCAAGCAGAGCCTTGCGCTGGGATTGCTTGTCCACATGGTAGGGGGATGCGTTCAGGTTAAGAATAAGTCTTGCGCCAGCGGCGGCGGCATCTTCCACCGGCCCCTCTTTCCACAGATCCTCGCAGACGGAGATGCCCACCGGCACACCCCGAATCTCCAGAGTCAGAACTCCGGATCCTTCCGCAAAATAGCGTTTCTCGTCAAACACCTGATAGTTCGGCGGGAAACGTTTGAAGTAGCGCCCGACAAGCTTTCCGTGATCGATGACCACTGCCGCGTTGTACAGAAGTCCGGCTTCCCGCACCGGGGCACCGACAACAAGGGCACACGGCAGTTTTTCTGCCTGCAGGCGATCCAGCGCTTCACTGATACGAATATCCAGACTGGGGCGAAGCAGCAGGTCTTCAGGTGGGTAACCTGTCAGACACAGCTCCGGGAACACCACAATATCGGCCTGATGTTCTTCCAGGGCTTTATGTACAGAAGCAATAACCAGCTCCGTATTACCCGGAATATCACCCACAAGAAAATCCTGCTGAGCCATCACCACCCGCAGTTTGGTGGGTGCAGTCAGGGGAGAGGAAACGCTCCCGGATACGGACATAAATCGGCTCCTGTCACTCATTGCCATGAAAAGGCTATTATAACCCCGCCCACGGGAGGATTTCCTCCGGACAACAGCGGATTCCCGGAAACCATGACAGCAGATACCAGCATCAGGAAAGGCGCCAGCCCGTTACCCAAGATACCGTCCCGCCGCCAGCAAACCCGGCTGTTTCGTATCTACAATCAGTATCGCCTGGTCATCAGCCTGCTGTTGCTGGCCCTGCTGTTTGTTGATCCGGTCAATTTCGACACCCGCTTCCGGCATCTGGACTACTACCACACAGGGGTTGTGGGCTACCTGATACTGAACCTGGCAATCACCTTCGGGATGCTGGCCGGCTACAAACCGGGCCATCGTCAGATTACCCTGTCGATTCTTCTGGATATTCTGGTCATGCACGGACTGCTGCTCACCAGTACCGGCATCACCAACGGTATCGCCAACCTGGTGATAGTATCCGTGGCAGCAGGCAACATACTCACCCCCAGCCGCATGGGCACCTTCTACGCGGCCCTGGCAGCCATCTGCTCACTGAGCATTTCCATGTGGGCCGTACTGTCACTGGATGGCAGTGCCGACGACATTGTCCGCGCCG
The DNA here is from genome assembly GCA_041591245.1 of Marinobacter sp. Lineage (GTDB taxonomy): Bacteria > Pseudomonadota > Gammaproteobacteria > Pseudomonadales > Oleiphilaceae > Marinobacter. Next base: position 1,491 of record JBFHSI010000067.1, on the reverse strand, counting down.
GATCCCTGGGCATACTGTATTTTGCAACCGCCTTCGTCCTGCAATACATTTCCCGGCGCATGATCCGCAGTGAGGCCCTGGCCAGCAGCCACGCCCGCAGTATTGCCGAACTGGAACAGATCAACCAGCAGATTATCCAGCGCATGCGTACCGGCATTCTGGTACTGGACAATAACGGCCAGATCCGCCTGGCCAATGCCGCCGCCGAAGAACTGCTGTTTGGCAGCCCCAAAGCCCGGCACCCAGAGGCTAAACACCCGCTGCCCCAGCCCCTGAAATTCGGACTGGAAGCCTGGCTCAGAAATCCCGAGCGCCGCATCGAGCCCTTCCAGCCCACCTCCACTTCTCCGGTACTGCAGGCCAGCTTTACCCAGCTTGATCAGGAACGAGGGGACCAGATTCTGGTATTCATCGAGGACATGAGCAAGGTCACCCAACAGGCCCAACAAATGAAACTGGCCTCCCTGGGCCGCCTGACCGCCAGCATAGCCCATGAAATCCGTAACCCTCTGGGCGCCATCAGCCACGCAGCCCAGCTTCTGGAAGAGTCTCCCAACCTGGACCAGGGTGACCGGCAGATGCTGGACATCATTCATCGTCATTCCCGGCGGGTAAACGGCATCATCGAAAATATACTGGACCTGTCCCGGCGCCAGGCTGCAAACCCGGACCTTGTGGATATTCCCACCTGGCTGGAAGAGCTTACCCGGGACTACCTGCAAACCCAGGACAAGGAAAACCAACCGGCCATCATCGATCTGAAACTGGACGCAGATATCCCTTCGGCTCGCTTTGACAAGAGTCAGATAGAGCAGGTCATGGTCAATCTCTGCGACAATGGCCTGCGCTACAGCCTGCAGCAGACCGGAGAGCGCAGGATCGAACTTCATGCCGGCGCCAGTACTGACGGTGAAAGAGCTTATGTGGAAGTCCGGGATTTCGGGCCAGGCATTGCACCGGAACACCGACACTCGGTTTTTGAGCCGTTTTTCACAACCGACAAAAGCGGAACCGGCCTTGGCCTTTATCTGGCCAGGGAACTGTGCGAGGCTAATCAGGCCCACCTGTCACTGGTGACCAACGACCAGAGCGGGTGCTGCTTCCGCATTACTTTCGCCCATCCCGGGCGCTTGATCTGAACAGACGCCAGGGGATAACCGGCGCCGGAACTACGACAGGGAACCGACAACCTACGATGACTACTCACACTGCGCTGATTATTGACGACGAACCGGATATCAGGGAACTGCTGGAAATCACCCTGACCCGAATGGGTATCCGCACGTCTTCGGCACCGGATCTGACCAGCGCCCTGAAGCTTCTGGAAGGGCACAGTTACGACCTGTGCCTGACCGACATGAATCTGCCCGACGGCAACGGAATAGAACTGGTGCACTGGATACAGAAACACGCACCCAGCACCCCGGTGGCGGTGATAACCGCCTACGGCAGCATGGATACGGCCATCGAATCCCTGAAAGCCGGAGCCTT
>JBFHSI010000066.1:0-14762 GCA_041591245.1 Marinobacter sp. | reverse complement strand
TGTAACGGGTTATAACCGGCAATAACCATTACCTGCTTGCCACGTTTGACCATGAAACCCTAGGCTCCGATCATACGCCGGTGGGTATGGATGGACATGAGTACACCAAAGGCTGCCATCAGGGTAACGCTTGAGGTACCACCATAGCTGATCAGCGGCAGAGGTACACCGACCACCGGTAACAAACCGCTAACCATGCCCACATTGACAAATACATAGATGAAGAAGGTTAGGGTCAGGGCTCCGGCCAGCAACCGGCTGAAAGAATCCTGGGCGGTGGCAGCAATATGCAGGCAGCGCAGAATGATCAGAAAATACAGGGTGAGCAGGATCACCATACCGACAAACCCGAACTCTTCCGCCAGCACCGCCACGATAAAGTCTGTGTGACTTTCCGGCAAAAACTCCAGATGGGATTGGGTGCCCTGGAGCCAGCCCTTGCCGTGCAGGCCTCCGGAGCCGATTGCCGTCTTCGACTGGATAATATTCCAGCCCGCCCCGAGCGGATCACTCTGGGGATCGAGCATGGTCAGCACCCGCTGCTTCTGGTAGTCCCGCATGACGAAGAACCACATCATAGGAGCGGACACGGAAACCATCACCGCAAAGGCGGAGATCAGTTTCCAGCTGATTCCGGCAAAAAACACCACAAAGATGCCAGCCATACCCACCAGCAGCGAGGTTCCCAGATCCGGTTGCTTGATAATCATCATCATGGGCACCAGCACAATCGCCAGGCCTATGGCCACATGGCGCACCCTGGGCGGCAGGTAGTGCCGGGACAGATACCAGGCAGCCATCATGGGAACCACCAGTTTCATGAGCTCCGAGGGCTGAAACCGGGGAAATCCGGGAATGGCCAGCCAGCGCTGGGCGCCCTTGGCCCCCACGCCCACCAGCAGTACTGCCAGCAAAGCACCTATCCCCAGCCCATAGAGCCAGGGTGCCCAGCGCCTGAACACCGACGGATCCAGCTGGGCAAACACCAGCATGACCCCGAAGGCAACCACCAGACGCACGCCCTGGGCCTTTACCACCTCGATATTGCGATCCGCCCCGCTGTAGAGCACAAACAAGCCACCGGAAACCAGCACCAGCAACAGAAAAAGCAGAACCGGGTCCAGATGCAGGACCGACCACATGCTCCGTTGCCGGCCCAGATGAGCCGGGGCGGATGCTCCGGAAAAGTCAAACAGCGCCATCAGTCATCTCCTGGTACATCCGGATCAGCCTTGCCCACCAGAGCCTTCTGTTCCTGAGCCGGGAATTCCACCAGCCAGGCATCAAACAGTGCCCGGGCCACAGGTGCCGCTGTACTGCTTCCGCCACCGCCATTTTCGACAATTACAGACACCGCAATCCTGGGCTTGTCCAGCGGCGCAAATCCCACGAACAGGGCATGGTCACGCAAACGCTCACGCACCTCTTCAGCATCATATTCTTCATCTTCAGCCAGGCTGAAAACCTGAGCGGTACCGGTTTTACCCGCCATCCTGTAGGAGGCGCCGGCGCCGGCCCGGCGCGCGGTCCCGCGGCGTCCGTGCATGACTTCAGCCATGCTATCAATCACATAATCCCAGTCGTCGGGATTCTTCAGTGTCAGGTCCTTGTGCTCGCTTTTCGGCAGCAGGCTGCTGGCATCAGTATCCCCTTCCACGTCCCGCAGCAGCCGCGGCTCTATCCAGGTACCACGGTTGGCAATCAGGGCAGTTGCGGTTGCCAGCTGCAACGGGGTTGCCAGCATGAACCCCTGACCAATCCCCAGGTTCACGGAATCCCCCGGATACCAGGGCTCCTTGCGCATGGCCCGCTTCCACTCCCGGGACGGCAGCAAACCGCTCAGGGCGCCGGCCACATCCAGTGTGGCGTCTTCGCCAAAACCAAACTGTGACAGGTAACTGGACATGGTATCCACCCCCATCTTCACTGCCACGTCATAGAAGTACACGTCACAGGACTCAGCCATGGCGCTCTTCAGGTCCACCCAGCCATGCCCGCCCCGCTTCCAGTCCCGGTACCGGCGCCCGGCGGAATTGAGCTGGTAGTAGCCTGGGTCCCAGATGGTGTAATCCCGGGTGGCAATACCGCTGTCCAGCGCGGCAATGGCAAGCATGGGTTTGAGTGTGGAACCTGGGGGGTACTGTCCCCTCAGGGCACGGTTGAACAGGGGTTTGTCCCGGCTTTCGCTAAGCTTGCGGTAATCCTTGACGCTGATGCCGGTGACAAACTGGTTGGCATCGAATCCGGGAACACTGGCCAGTGCCAGAATGCCACCGGTTTCCGGCTCAATGGCCACTATGGCTCCACGGCGACCATCCAGAAGTTCGTAGGCCCGCTGCTGCAGGCGCAAATCCAGGTGCAGCTGCAGGTCCTCTCCCGGTACGGGACTTTCCCGTTCCAGAACCCGCAGGGTGCGGCCACGGGCATTGGTTTCCACATGCTGATAGCCCACACGCCCGTGCAGCAGCTTCTCGTAGAAACGCTCGATTCCGGACTTGCCGATGTAGTTGGTACCGGCATAGTTCACCGGATCGATACGCTGGAGTTCGTCCCGATTGATGCGGCCAACAAATCCGAGGACGTGGGAGGTCAGTTCACTGTGGGGGTAATAACGCACCAGCTCGGCTTTGACTTCCACACCGGGCAGGTCATGGCGATGCACCGCCAGCCGGGCCATTTCCTGTTCATCCAGGTCATAGCGCAGGGGAATTTCCTGATACGGACGCCGGGGCTCATGCAGCCGCCGCTGGAAGCGCGCCAGGTCTTCCTCCGACACATCCAGAATCCCCTCCAGCCGGGCCAGGGTTTCATCCATGCCGTCGACCCGCTCGGGAACCAGGGTCACGCTGAATACAGGCCGGTTATCCGCCAGCAATACATGGTTGCGGTCATAGACCAGCCCCCGGGGCGGGGGTACCGACTGTACCTGCACCCGGTTCTTGTCCGACAGGGTGCTGTATATATCGTGTTCCACCACCTGCAGCTGGTACATCCGGGCCAGCAGACCGCCCAGGGCAACCACCACAAAAGCGATCATTACCATGGTACGGCGCTGGAACAGACGGCGCTCAGCGGCTGTGTTCTTGAACTCGCCCCAAGGCATGACAGCTGCCCCCTAGGCCCGGTGGTACGGATGGTTACGGGTAATGGACCAGGCCCGGTACAGCTGCTCGGCAAGCACTACCCGCACCAGCGGATGGGGCAGAGTCAGGGGGGAAAGGGACCACTGTTGGTCGGCGCGCTGGCGACAGGCTGGAGCCAGTCCGTCCGGGCCGCCAACCAGAAAGCATACGTCCTGGCCCTCCAGCTGCCAGCCCTCAAGCTTGCTGGCCAGAGCTTCGGTAGACCAGGGACGGCCACCCACCTCCAGAGCAATCACCCGGTCGCGGGGATTGACGGAGGCCAGAATGGCATCACTCTCACGCTGCATCAGTCTGGGGATATCCGGGTTCTTTCCCCGGTGCGCCATGGGAATTTCCACCAGATCCAGAGGCAATTCCGGAGGCATCCGGCGGGCATACTCGTTATACCCCGTACTGACCCAGTCGGGCATTTTCTGCCCTACGCAGATCAGACGTAAGTGCATGCTTATTCGCTGCCCGCAGCACCAAGATCCGGGGCATCACGCCAGAAGCGTTCCAGATCATAGAATTCCCGGGTTGCCGGCATCATGGTGTGCACCACCACATCACCAAGATCCACCAGAATCCAGTCACTGGCGTCGGCACCTTCCACGCTGTTGGCGCGTACTCCGTGATCCCGGACTTCGGCAACCACCGATTCGGCGAGAGATTTTACGTGACGATTGGACGTTCCGGATGCGAGAACCATGAAATCAGTGACGCTGGTGCGACCACGGACATCAATAACGCTGATGTCCTGTGCTTTCATATCTTCAAGCGCTTTAACTACCAGATCTTTCAATTGTTCTGCCTGCATAATCACCCTGTCGGACGGGCGTTGGCCGGATTGGCCACCCGAAAAGTCATATTCAGACGCGATTGTAGCATTAAAAGTTCCCCCCGGGACACGCACCGTACAGCCCCTGCCGGCGAATCTCGGCCCAGACCCCGTCGGGAATCAGATAGCGGGGCGAACGGCCAGCAGCAATACGCTCCCGTATACCCGTCGCGGAGATATCCAGAAGTGGCGGATCCAGCTCCAGAATCCGGCCGCCGGGACACTGGTGCAGGGCTTGCGGATCAGTGACCCGGCGCTCCTCCAGCAACTGCGCAGGTCGGCCCTGTGGGTCCAGCCCCGGGCCCGGCCTGCGCACCACCACAATATGGGCAAGCTCGGGAATCTGCGGCCAGGAATCCCAGCGGTCCAGCCCGGCAAAGGCATCCGTCCCCACCACCATTACCAGCGGCCGGTCCGGACCTATCTCGGCCCGTAACTGACGCAGGGTATCGGCGGTATAGGAGGCACCACCCCGAACCAGCTCCCGGTCATCCACACACAGCTGGCGTTCGCCGGCAATGGCGATTTCCAGAAGCCGCAGGCGCTGCTCGGGGGAAGCTCCGGTGGCGCCCCGGTGCGGCGGAATATGGCAGGGCACCAGGGTCACCTGCTCCACCCCCAGGCGATCGCCAATCTCCAGTGCCAGCCGGAGGTGACCGTGGTGTATGGGGTCAAAGGTGCCGCCATAGATCACATGCATGGGCATCAGGTCCGGATGTGGCCGTCGCCGAACACCACATATTTCTGTGAGGTCAGACCCTCCAGGCCGACCGGTCCGCGGGCATGGATCTTGTCAGTGGAGATGCCGATCTCAGCGCCCAGCCCGTATTCGAAGCCATCCGCAAAACGGGTGGAGGCATTGACCATGACCGAGCTGGAATCCACTTCGGTAATGAAGCGGCGGGCCCGGGTATAGTTTTCGGTGATGATGCTGTCGGTGTGCTGGGAACTGTACCGGTTGATGTGCTCAATGGCTCCATCCAGACCATCAACCACACGAATGGCCAGTATTGGCGCCAGATATTCGGTTTCCCAGTCTGCCTCCGTTGCCTCATTGGCATCGATAATGGCCCGGGTTTCCTCGCAACCGCGCAGTTCCACGCCCTTTTCCGCAAACGCAGGAGCCAGAACCGGCAATATGTCTTCGGCAATCTCCCGGTCCACCAGCAGGGTTTCCATGGTGTTACAGGTACCGTAACGCTGGGTTTTCGCGTTCACCGCCACATTCAGTGCTTTTTCCGGATCGGCATGACTGTCGACATAGACGTGACAGATACCGTCCAGATGCTTGATGACTGGTACCCGGGCATCCCGGCTGATCCGCTCGATCAGGCCCTTGCCTCCCCGGGGCACGATGACATCCACATAATCCGGCATGGTGATCAGCTCACCCACAGCCGCCCGGTCAGTGGTTTTCACCACCTGCACAGCTGCTTCCGGCAGACCGGCACTGGCCAGCCCCTGGGCCAGACAGCGGGCAATGGCCTGGTTGGAATGAATGGACTCGGAGCCACCACGCAGGATGGTGGCATTGCCAGACTTCAGGCACAGGCTGGCGGCCTCCACGGTCACGTTCGGGCGCGATTCGTAGATAATGCCGATAACTCCCAGCGGAACCCGCATTTTGCCCACCTGGATACCGGACGGGCGGTAGGTCATATCGGTGATTTCTCCGATAGGATCCGGCAGTGAGGCAACCTGGCGCAGACCTTCAATCATGGTGTCGATACGCTGGGGCGTCAGCTCCAGACGATCGAGCATGGCGGCATCCAGTCCGTTCTCCCGCCCTTTCTCCAGATCCTTGTTATTGGCCATGGCCAGCTCGCTGCGAGCGGCATCCAGCGCTTCAGCCGTCGCCAGCAGTGCCTGGTTGCGCACGGCTGTTGTAGAGCGCGCCACCTGCGTTGCTGCAGCCCGGGCCTGCTGCCCGACTTCAGCCATATATGCTGCAATATCCATCCAGTCACCTTCGTGTTTTCACGCAGAAATCGAAATTAAGATGCCAACTTTACCTTTCCCGTTTCAAGTACGCACCTCAAACAGATATTATAACGCTGCGGTATATCACATACTGAGGGAGTTCCATAAAAAGGAAGCACACCATGGCCCAGATGGCCGAAAAGTTTCTGTTAAAGCAATTGTCCCGGGCCGGGTTTCTGGTACTGATGGTGGTTGCTGCAGTTTGCGCGCTGCTGGGAGAACCCCTGAATGCCGCAACCGCTGCAACAGCTGCAGGTATTGTCATTAGCAGCAGCGCATTTCACTCCAGCCGCCAGAACATGCCCTGGCCGCGGATCCAGCAGCTGTTTTTTTGCGCGTTTCTGCTGCTCCTGCTTACCAGTTTCTGGACCGGACCTCTGGCTCTGAGCTACTGGGTCTATACCCTCCCGCTGGTGGCCTTTGCCCTGGTGCCCCCCAGTCTCGCCAGTCTGGCAACCCTGGTGACCATAGCCCTGATGTTTGTGGTCATGCAGTCCGCAACCGGCCTGGCCGATCGCCACCAGATGATCAGCGCCTTTCTGCTGACAGTGGCACTGGCTGGCCTGCTGATCTTCCTGCGGGAGTACAAATCCCGCCAGCTGGCCCCCCTTCGTCGTACCGATGAACTGACCCAGGCGGCCAGCCGTGAATACCTGACCGCAGACCTGCACAAGGAAATACAGCGCAGTGAACGGGAAGGCATCGACATGTCCATTATCATGATTGGCCTGGACACCCATCTCAGTGACAACGACCCGGACGAGGATATCCGCTCCATCCTGCCCCGGATCGGCCGCTACCTGCACTCCCAGATCCGTGACTTCGATACCTACTACCGGGTGGCGGACCTGCAGTTTCTGGTAATCCTTCCCGGTATTTCCTCGTCGGATGCCATTCTCCAGGCCGAGACCATCCGCAAACGTCTGTGCGCCCTTCTGGAATCCCATGGTATGAAACTGACCGTCAGCGCCGGTATCGCCGGCCTCAATATCGGTGACGACGCCAACAGCCTGCAGCAAAGTGCCGCCAATGCCCTGCGCCGGGCCCAGCAACAGGGCGGCAACCGGTCCCAGGCCTACAGCGTCTGGCGGCAACCGGCACCCCAGGGCCAGCCTCCGGTGGAGGGGCCTGCCCTATGACCGAAACCCGACTGCGCACCCTCACCCACAGCATGGGCTACGGCCTGGCGACCCTGTTCATTATCGCCCTGGCCATGCAGAACCTGCGCTATGGCTTCTATGTGCTGTTTTACCTGGCCGGCGGCATGGCTGCCCTGACTCTGGCCGGAGCCCTCTACACCTTCATATCACGCCGGCATCAACTGTCGGCACCGGGACATCTGATCATTCTTGCCGGGCTTAACGGCGGCCTGCTGTCCGCCATACTGACGCTGGAGAATCCGGCCGTGGTCCACTGGACCATGCCCCTGATGGTTCTCAATGTCCTGATTCTGCCCCTCAGACAGGGCGCGGTCCTGTCCCTGCTGCTGCTGGTTCCGAGCGCCGTCTTTCTCAGCACCCGGCTGGCCCCGGTGGACGCCCTGACCATTATCTGCGGCCAGTTCATGCTGCTGGCCACCGCATCCATCTATATCTGGCAGTATGATCACATGGCCCAGTCGGCCGAAGATCTGGCCATCACTGACCCGGTCACCGGCGCCCACAATGCCCGCTTCCTGGACGAGACCCTGCAAAAGGAAATCAGCCGGGCCATCGCCACCGGGCACCCCCTGTCGGTTATCAACCTGAGTATCGATTACGCCGACGAGATCGAGGACCTGCATGGCAAGCCCGGCCTGCAGACCCTGTTCAGGGACATGACCCGACACCTGTTTGGTGTCATCCGGGCCGGGGATACCCTGTACACCCTGAATCACTCGGAATTTTTTCTGATCCTGCCCTACACCTCCGAAGAAGGTGTGCGCGTGATAGCCGAACGTATCCGCCGCAACATTGCCGAACAGCAGTGGCCGGTTACCGGCAAGGCTACGGTCAGCCTGGGTTGCACCTCCCGGGGCAGCGGTGACACCCGCACCGACAGCCTGCGCAAGCGCGCCCACCTGGCCATGGAAGAAGCCCGCAAGCAGGGAGCCAATTCGGTCTGGTTCAGTCCGGGAGAGACCATCAGGGCATGACCGGAAGCTGGCTTAACGATCTGTCGGCCTGGCTGGGTTTACATCCGGGATGGCTGGCTGTGGCCCTGTTTGCCACCGCATTTGTGGAATCCCTGGCTATTGCCGGCATTATTGTTCCGGGGGTGGCCATTCTGTTTGCCATTGCCACCTTTGCCGGCCAGGCCGGAATGCCGGTCACCGAAGCCCTGTTCTGGGCGGGCCTGGGTGCCATTGCCGGGGACTCCATCAGCTTTGCCCTGGGCCGTTGCCTGCAGGGCCGGCTCAACTCCGTCTGGCCCCTGAGCCGCTACCCGGCACTGATTGCCAAGGGCACAGGATTCTTTCGCCAGCATGGCGGAAAAAGTGTGGTTATCGGTCGCTTCGTCGGCCCTGTCCGGCCGGTAATTCCCCTGATTGCCGGCGCCCTGCTGATGCCCTGGCGCCGCTTTCTTGCCTTCAATATTGCCTCCGCCATCGGCTGGGCCCCGGTCTATGTATTGCCCGGCTTTCTGGTGGGCAGCGCCCTGTCCAGCGAGATACGGCCGCCCGCTCACTTCTACGGGGTAACCGGGGGCAGTCTGGGTATCCTGATTCTGATCTATGTAGTCCTGTTCCGGTTTCAGCTCGGGCTTGCTGAAGGCCGCCCCCTGTACACCTGGCTGCAGCGGCGAATGGCACAATATGACACCACCCACAGATTCTGGCGCCTGTACACCAACCAGCGTCCGGCCCGGGAGGGTGAATTTCCGCTGACCTCGTTTATTCTGGCACTGGGGGCATCGGCTCTGTTCCTGATCTGGATGCAGCTGGCCACCCTCACCCACCTGCTGGACCCTTTCAATCTGACGGTGGCGCAATGGTTTGAGCAACTGAGGCAACCGCTTCTGGACGGTCCGGTAATCGCCATCACCATGCTCGGGGATCCCGCAGTGCTTGTTGCCGCGGCCCTTCTCTCGATACGGGTGCTGGCCTTCAGGGGCTACTATGCTGCAGCCATTCATATACTGGTGGCGACAGTCCTGACGTCGGCACTGGTGTGGGGGCTGAAATCCGCTCTGGGGGTGCCACGCCCGCAACTGGTGCTGACGCCCCCGGCGTCGGGCGCCTTTCCCAGTGGCCATAGTGCAGGCATCACGGTTCTGGTGTGTCTTCTGGCCAGTTTTGTGGCGGGGGAAATACGCCACAGAAAACGCTGGCAGGTCTATGCCCTGGTATCCCTGCCGTTACTGCCAGTTGCGCTGAGCAGGCTGTATCTGGGAGTACACTGGTTTACCGATGTCATCGGGGGGATTGTACTGGGACTGGCCATTACCGGCGCCGTGCGCGCCAGCTACAGCCGCTACGACCGTACCCCCCTGGCGCCAGACCTGTTCATGATTATCGCCGGCCTGCTCTGGCTGGCTCTCACCTGCATCTATATTTCCGTAACCTGGCCCGAAGCGGTGGCGGCTTATCGTCCACTCTAGCTAGTCGTTTTCCAGAGTGTGCAGCAGGGCCTGCAGCCGCTCCAGGCGCATCAGTGGATCCTGCATTTCTGCCAGCTCCTGCTTGCACGACCGGTCCAGAGGCAGCAGTTCTGTGAGACGCCAACCGATATGGCGGGCGTCGCTGTAATCCACGGTCATGTCCAGCTCCCGAATTACCGGGTGCTCACACAGGGAGCGCAGCACCTCCTCCAGCTCGGAAAACCGCTCCGGAAGTCTGACCAGGCTTTCCCGGGGCAAGCACTCCACATCCCCAAGATTCAGGCCATCCGCCTGTTGCCAGCTGCGCAGCACGGACACCTTGTCCGTACCCTCAACGGTAATTCCCAGCAGTCCGTTGTCCAGCTGCCGAAAATCCGCCACCCGGACACGGGTACCTGTGCCACTGAAACGAACCGGCCCCGGGCCGGCTTCCGCACCGGACTGCAGCAGTGCCATGACAAATCCCCGGTCTTCCCGGAGGCAGCGGCTGACCATATCAATATAACGGGGCTCAAACAGCTGCAGTGGCACCCTTCCCCCGGGCAGGATGACCGAGTTCAGGGGAAAAATGGGTACACAGGTGTCCGCATCGGTCATATTCATCTCGCCTCCAGCGCTGTTCTCCTCCATTAACGGATGGACAGCAACTGCTGTACCTCCTCCACCCGGGCCCGGGCTTCGGTCAGAATCTGCAGACTCCGGGATGCATTGAGTTCCAGCTCACCCAGACGCCGGTATGCGGGAACCTGATCGAACGGGGGCATTTCCGTCGCCTCACCTTTGCCCACCATGGCATGCATCTGCGCCAGAATCACCACATCCGTCAGTTGCGGCTCGGATTCCCGGCATTCGTAGTCCCAGTCTTCGGCATGACGCACCGCCTCCACAAAGGTCTGGGGGAAGGACCACTTTTCCATCAATGCCGTGCCCACATCGGCCCGAAGATCGCGGATGGCCGCACGCAGATTGGCCGGGTCCGCAAACAGGTTCACATGGTGTTCCGCATGGACCAGCACCGGAACCACTCCAATATCGTGCAGCAGTCCCGCCAGCAGGGCTTCCTCCGGATCCAGGCTGGTGGCATGATCCGCCAGCACCCAGCACAGGGCAGCCACTTCCCGGGAATGGCGCCAGAGGTTCTCCATTTCCTCCTGCAGAGCCTTCTGCCGGGTCTTGAACACCTCGCGCATGGAAAACACAGTCACCAGCTGCCGGGTGGTCTTCATACCCAGGCGAACCACCGCTTCCCGGACACTGCGAATATCACTGAAGCCCCGGTACAGGGGGCTGTTACAGGCCCGCACCAGCTTTGCAGCTATGGCAGGATCCGCCGACACCGCCAGAGCCACCTGCTCCGCACCAGACTCTTCCTGGTCCACAACACGCCGCACTTTCCAGGCCACATCCGGGACACTGGGGAGCCGTAACTGGTTGGAGCGCAGCTCGCCATAAAAGGCCATCAGCAACTGATGCTCTTCGCTTTCTTCCGCCCCCAGGGTAACAAGGTCGGCATCCATCTCCACCTGGGTCACCGGAGCCGCCCGCAACAGCTGGTTGAGAATCTCCTGGGCAATCACCAGAAACTCACAGGGTTTCACCGCAGTGACGTCATACATTCTCGGCTGTAACCTGGCCACCGGATGGACCGCCTGGTCACTGCCCGCCTCGATAACCGAGGTTCTGCCATCTACAGCCTCCAGCTCAATCCGGCCACTGACCAGAAAATACTCCAGTCCGTCCCGGGCACCCCGCTCCAGTATTCTCTGGCCGGGGCCATAACTGCGCCGTTCCCCGCGACTTGCCAGCAGCACCAGCTGACCATCCGTCAACCGGTTCAACGGCTGAAACTCCTTCAGACGACTCAGAGGCACCGGCTCCCGGTCAGCCATCGACTTGCTCCTTACCCTGCCATGGTAAATATCTGGCGTAGTTTATGGTTTCTGTTAAACATTGTAACGACGGCACGCCAAAACAACCATTCGGAAGAGCCCGAATCTGGTATCCTTTATATCTGTGTAATGCCACCGGGCATTCATCATCAGGAAATCACAGAGAGACCAGAACACCATGCCACAGTATCGTTCGCGGACATCCACCGCAGGCCGTAACATGGCCGGCGCCCGCGCCCTCTGGCGCGCCACCGGCATGAAAAACGAGGATTTCGGCAAGCCCATCATTGCCGTTGCCAACTCCTTCACCCAGTTTGTACCTGGCCATGTCCACCTGAAGGATCTGGGGCAACTGGTCTGCCGCGAAATTGAGGCTGCCGGCGGTGTGGCCAAGGAATTCAACACCATTGCCGTGGACGATGGCATTGCCATGGGCCATGACGGCATGCTCTATTCCCTGCCGTCCCGGGAAATCATCGCTGATTCCGTGGAATACATGGTCAACGCCCACTGCGCCGATGCCCTGGTGTGTATTTCCAACTGCGACAAGATCACCCCGGGCATGCTGATGGCGGCTCTGCGCCTCAACATCCCCACCATTTTTGTCTCCGGCGGTCCCATGGAAGCCGGTAAGACCAAACTGTCCGAACACAAGCTGGATCTGGTGGACGCCATGGTCATCGCTGCAGATCCCGACGCCAGCGACGAAGATGTGGCCGAATACGAGCGCAGCGCCTGCCCCACCTGCGGCTCCTGCTCCGGCATGTTCACCGCCAACTCCATGAACTGCCTGACCGAAGCCATTGGCCTGGCACTGCCCGGTAACGGTTCCCTGCTGGCAACCCATGCGGATCGTGAGCAGCTGTTCCTCAAGGCCGGCCGCCAGATCGTGGAAAACGCCCGCCGTTATTACGAAGAAGATGACGCCAGCGTTCTGCCCCGCAGCATCGCGTCCCTGTCAGCCTTTGAAAATGCCATGGTCATGGATATTGCCATGGGCGGCTCAACCAACACTATCCTGCACCTGCTGGCAGCAGCCCAGGAAGGTGGCGTGCCCTTCAACCTCAGCGAGATTGACCAGCTGTCCCGCAAGGTTCCCCAGCTGTGCAAGGTGGCTCCCAACTCTCCCAAATACCATATGGAAGACGTGCACCGGGCCGGTGGCATCATGGGTATTCTCGGAGAACTGGAACGGGGCGGCCTGATCAATACGGACCTGCCCACAGTGCACAGCCGGACCATGAAAGAAGCCCTGGAAACCTGGGATATCATGCGCTCACCGACACCGGAGGTGGTGGAATTCTACAAGGCCGGTCCGGGGGGCATTCCGACACAGACCGCATTCAGCCAGAACTGCCGCTGGCCGACACTGGATGGTGACCGGGAAAGCGGGTGCATCCGCTCGGTGGAACACGCCTATTCCGCAGAAGGCGGGCTGGCAGGTCTGTATGGCAAGATCGCCCAGGACGGCTGTGTGGTGAAAACCGCCGGTGTCGATGAAAGCATCTATGTTTTCGAAGGCACTGCCCGGGTCTACGAAAGCCAGGATTCCGCAGTTGCGGGAATTCTTGGGGACGAAGTGAAGTCCGGAGATGTGGTCATTATCCGCTATGAAGGCCCCCGTGGCGGGCCAGGTATGCAGGAAATGCTGTACCCCACCAGTTACCTGAAGTCCAAGGGACTGGGCAAGGAATGCGCGCTGCTGACAGACGGCCGCTTCTCAGGTGGTACTTCTGGCCTGTCCATCGGCCACGCATCTCCTGAAGCTGCCGCCGGCGGTGCCATCGGGCTGATCGAAAACGGAGACCGCATCCGTATCGATATCCCCAACCGTACCATCAACGTGGAGCTGGACCAGCACGAGCTGGACCGGCGCCGGGAAGCCCGGGATGCCAAGGGCTGGAAGCCGGACAGCACCCGGGAACGCAAGGTTTCCGCGGCCCTGAAAGCCTATGCCCTGCTGGCCACCAGTGCCGACAAGGGCGCAGTCCGGGACCTGTCAAAACTCGACTGATCCCTGCCAGCTCCCCTGTACCGGATAACCTCCGGTACAGGGGAACATCCATTACTCCCCTTCACTCTGCTTCTGCTCCTCACCCTCTGCCGCCTCTTCTTCCAGCGACAGCAGCTGGGCGTCGTGCCCGAATTCCCGGATGAAAATTCCCCAGAATGCCATGAACAGGGCAGCCACCAGAGGCCCCATAACAAAGCCGTTGATGCCAAACATGGCGATGCCGCCCAGGGTGGACAGCAACACAATATAGTCCGGCAGTTTGGTATCCCGCCCCACCAGCAGCGGACGCAGCAGATTATCCGCCAGCCCGATAACCACCATGCCGAAAAGACTCAGCACCACCGCCTCGAACACACTGCCCACGGCCGCCAGATAAATGGCCGCCGGCACCCACACCAGGGCAGCGCCCACCGCCGGCAGTAGCGACACAATGGCCATCACCACGCCCCAAAGCAGCGCACCATTAATATCCAGTATCCAGAAAATGATACCCCCCAGGGCCCCCTGGATAATGGCAATCAACAGGTTACCTTTTACCGTGGCCCGGGTGACCTCGGCAAACTTTGCAAACAGCAGACGCTCCCGCTCGTCCCCCAGGGGCAAGGCCCGGATCATCAGCTCCACCAGCGCCCGGCCGTCCCGCAACAGGAAAAATGCCAGATACACCATCAGGGCCAGCCCCAGGAAAAACTCGAAGGTATTCTGGCCGACACCAAAGGCCTGTTTGGCCAGAAACTGACTGCCGCCAACAAACAAACTGACCGCACGGTCCCGCAACTCTGCAAAGCTGATATCAAACTGGGCAAGAAACGCCTGTATGGCCGGGAACGAGCGGTTTACCTGGTCGATATAGTCTCCCGGGCGTATTTCTCCGCTCTGGATCTGCTGATACAGCCCCACACCTTCGGCAATCAGAGAGGTCACCAGGAACAGCACCGGGATCACCACAATGACCATGCAGATAATCAGGGTAATCAGTGCATTTGTATTGGGACGCTGGCCGAGCCGGCGTTCCAGCAACTGCTGGACCGGATGAAAAATCAGGGCAATGGCCACGGCCCAGAAAATGGGGCCAAAGAAAGGCTTCATCAGAAACACAAAGGCTATGGAGACGCCAACCAGCATCGCCAGAAAGGTCCGTGTTTCAAGTTTTGCGTACATAGTGGTGAAATTCCCGGATCTGTAGGTATGGGTGTTGGCCCCTAGGTATGGGTGTTGACCCCTCAGCGGACACCGATAGCCTATCATGCCGGGATGGCCACTGTAGTCATCTACAGGTTATAGTGGGAAGTTATTGATCCGCTATTAAACAGGTCATGTTGTTGGAACCGGAAACCTTC
>JBFHSI010000065.1:0-14838 GCA_041591245.1 Marinobacter sp. | reverse complement strand
GCCTGTCCCAAGCTGGATCGGGCGCTGAGGCGCTTCTTCGAGAACAAGATTTCCCTCAAGAAAGGGCGGATTCATACCTATGAATCCCCGGAAACCGGGGCATCCTACGCCGGTCTGCTGGCGGGCCTCAATCATGATCACAGTGAAGCGCCAGCAGAAGGAGGCCAGGCATGAGCAGCAATCCTTTGTTTGAACGGGCCGTGACCATACTGCTGGAAGGTCAGGTGGTGTGCGAGCATTCCCATGATGACATCTACAACTACCTGCTGATGCCGGAGAACCGGCAGAAAGTGGATGCATTCCTGAACCAGCTTAACCGGACCCTGCGGGAAACCAGTGCCCACGATGCCTGGGTCTGTGCCTACCAGGACCTGGCCGATCCCGACGCCCGGGAAGCGGTACGCCAGCAGTTCCGGGAGGTGGCGAACAACCTGGAAGCACTGGTGCAGTTCCTGCGCATGGTGATGACCCTGGAATCCAATGAGCGGCCCCTGGCCCCGGGTGAGCGGCTGTCTGAAGGGGCCATGCTGGAGCGCATTGCCAGTGTGCCTTCGCTGGAAGCGAAACTCCGGTCCCTGACGGAAAAAGCCTTCTTCAGAACCCGCCGCTCGGACAGTGCCGGGCAGATCCGGACCGTGATGACGAAACTGGTGGAAACCGGTTATCTGAAACCACTGGGAACCAGTGGCAGCCTGTATACCGCCACCGGAAAGTGGAGCTGGCTGTACGATGTCATGACCTTTGTCTCTACCCATGAAGGCATCCGGGACGAGGCAGTGGCTGACGATACCCAGATGAGGCTGCAGTAATGGCCAGAACCCACGACGCACAATCCACACTGCGGGCGCTGGCAAACTACGGCGAGGCCATACTGGAGGCCCACCTCAGCAATGGTAACCGGATTTCGGAAACCGACGACAATGCCGGCCTGATCGAAATCCTTGAACACCACCGGCTGGTGTGGCGCATCGGTGAAAGCGAAGACCTGCAGCTGAAAAAGGTGCTGGTCCGGTTTCTGGACCATATTACCGAGTCCGAACGGCGCCAGTTTGCCAGTGAGCAGGTGGACGCCCTCTGGCGCCAGCTCAACGAGCTTTTTGACGAGTACAAGGCGGCCAAACGCAAGAGCGCCCTGGCGGATATTGACCGGCTGGAAGGGGAGATCAAGGAATGTCTCGCGGACGTGATTGAAGACATTCGCAACGCAACCAATGCCTTTTCCAGCTACATCAACACAGGGTTTGCCTATATCACCGATCTGGAGCTGCGCATCCGCAAGAACCAGCAGGTGATAGACCGGGCAGGGCGGCTGATCACCCTGTTCGAGAGCTTCCACATCCGGGAGCTGGCGGATCAGGCTGGCGATGACCCGTTTCTGAAGCGGCTGTTGCTGCGTCATCTGCCCGCCACGCTGGAATCCAGCCAGAAAAACCTGTCCTACGCCCTCAACCAGCTGCGTATCATGCTGGTGCGCATGCGTGAGGATCAGCGCCTGAGCCGGCTGGTGGGGGCCTTTGAAGCCCACTTCCAGAACAACCGGGGTTATGTGCCGAATATTGATCACCTGGATCTGGAGCATTGCCCGGAGGCCCTGAACACGGTCGCCCCCTTCCATATGAAGGCCTATGGCGACATCTATGATCCGGCAGACGACCTGGAACTCATAGAGATTGCCGCCAGCGCCAGAACCGTCACCGATGAAACCGATACAGGTCCGACGGACCTGCCGGGCGTGGCCTCGGTGGAGTTCGATATTGACGGGCAGCCGGAGCCGGAAGAAGATGATCCGGTGGATAATCTGATCGAGGAACTGATCCAGGCTATCGTGGATGGCCAGCTTGGCCAGAACGGCCTGAGGGCGACCGAAGTACTGGCTGCCTCCGGACTGGATATCGACCGGGCCTCCTGGCTGCAGGCCGTGGCCAGTGAGATAGATGCCCTGCCAAACCGGGAGCAGCGCTATATTGACGTTCTGTTTCACGAACAGCCTGACCCGGTTTTCCCGGACAACCTTTACATTTATGACCTGACCCTCAGGAGTGTGGATGCGGGCTGAACTTTCGGCCATTGAACGGCTGCTGAACAGCGACAAGACCAGTGTGCGCAGAAACCCAACCTGGGACCGGATTCACGAGGAAACCGGTGCCGGGAGTGTTATTGGCCGGGAAATCCGGTTTACCCATGAGGACAGGCACAGGCTGCGGATCTATGCCCAAAGCCTGTCCGGGCTGGATCCCCAGTTTGACTCCCGAGCCGGCGGCCGGATGGCAGTGGCAGAGTATGACGCCAGTGAAAAACTCAGCAGTGACTCCGTGTTTGGCGAACTTCTGGTGATTGCCACGGCAGGCAGCGCCCGTATTTCCGTACAGGGAAGGGACGTGCAGACACCTCCGGGAAGCGTGATCAGCGTGCTTCCGGACATGCTTGACTGGGACAAGCTGCGGGAGTGCCGGCTGGTGGTGATCGAGAATGGCGCAGTTATGCCCCACTGGTCAGATATCCGGTTGCCCGGAGCCTGGAAGGATTCCGTGCTGATTTACCGGGGCCACCGGGAAAATCTGCGCAGTGTCGCAACCCTGGTGGATGAACATCCTCCGGAAACCCTGGCATTTTTCCATGATTTCGATCCTGCCGGGCTTGCCATGGCCTGCCGTCATGGACAGGGGGTGGTCATGGTTCCCGCCGACTGGCCGCAACTGCGCCAGGATTTCGGCCCCAATCAGCCGGATGTACACCGCAAGCAACTGGTTCAGCTGAAATCACTCCAGAACAAAAACCGGGCAGGAGATGCTTCGCTGATTGGCCGTATGGCCAGAGAGCAGCTGGCGGTTATGCAGGAACACATGGTCTCCCGCAAGATGGCGCTGGCGGCAGTGTCCGTTGAGGAACTGTTTACTGGCGACATCGCTTCCCCGGGTCTACCTTCTAGATAGACTTACAGGTCAACATGACGGGGCCCCGCATTTCCCCGGAATCCTGTGCATTCATCATCCTCGCCCACTTTTCGGCGCCTATGAAGGAAGCAAACACAGCACATGTCTTTATCCCTTGGCCGGAGTCGCGGAACACCCGGATTGTCCTGGGTTCACTGGATGGTGGTTTTCCTGTCTCTGGTTCTGACCTTCGGTGCCTGGTATATCTCCAAGACTATTGCCAACGACAAGGCTCAGGAACGCTTCCACCATGAAGTTGAAAAACTCAACGAACTGGTGCAGGACCGCATGCAGAACTATGCCTTTGCACTGGTGTCCGGGGTCGGGACTATTACTGCCAATGGCGGAGATATAGACCGGCAGCAATGGCGGGCTTTCAGCGAATCCCTGGCCTTGCCTGAGCGTCTGCCCGGAATAAACGGCATTGGTGTTATCTACCGGGTAGCTCCGGAGCGGGTTGACAGCTTCATTGAATCCCAGCGCCAACTGCTTCCGGACTTCAGTATTCACCCTACCCATGAAATCAACGACTTCTGGCCCATTACCTATATCGAGCCGGAAGACTCCAACGCTGCAGCCATCGGCCTGGATATGGCCCATGAAACCAACCGCTATACCGCAGCACTGAAGGCCATGTATACCGGCACCACCCAGATTACCGGCCCGATTGTTCTGGTGCAGGATTCCAATCGCACTCCAGGATTTCTTATTTACCATCCTTTCTATCAGGTTCCGTGGCTTCCGGGTGAAGACGACAGGGAAGAGCTGTTTACCGGCCTGGTATATGCCCCTTTTATTATGGCAAAGCTGATGGAGGGGGCTCTGGCCAGTGTTAATCGGCTGGTGAGTTTCAGTGTTACGGATCAGGGCGCCACCCTCTATGACGAACTGACTCCGGATAGCGAAGATTACGACGCTTCTCCGGCTTTCCAGACTGCCTATTCTATGGAGTTCTACGGCCGGGAATGGCAGTTCCGGGTACAGACCACCAGCCGTTTCGATCTCTATAACAACCGTTCCCAGCCCAACATGATTCTGGCTGGTGGTCTGGTTATCGATGCCCTGATCATGCTGGTTTTCCTGATGCTGGCCCGGGGCAAGAGCCGGGCCGAACAGGAGGTGCGTGAGCGAACCGCGGAACTGAGCGCGAGCCTGCAGAAGATCCAGAGCCGGGAAGCCGAACTCAGCAAGCTCAATGTGGAGCTGGAGCAGAAACGTCGGGATGCCGAGGTGGCCGCCCGGGCCAAGGCCGAGTTCCTGGCCAATATGAGCCATGAAATACGTACGCCCATGAATGCAGTGATGGGCATGCTGGTGCTGCTGAAGGAGGTCCGGCTGAACAGCTATTCCGGTCAGCTGGTCCGGAAAGCCTATTCGGCTGCGGAGAATCTTCTGCAGCTGCTGAACGATATTCTGGATCTGTCTCGACTGGACTCCAGCAATGTGGAAGTGGAAGCCCATGAATTCGAGCTGGAAGCCCTGGTCCAAAGGTCCATTGAAATGCTCGGGCTGGTGGCGGAGGAAAAACGCATTCATTTGCAGGTCGGGATTCCTCCGGATACCCCTTCCATGCTCAGTGGAGACCTCCTGAGAATTTCCCAGATAGTGATCAATCTGATTGGCAATGCCCTGAAGTTCACAGAGCAGGACAAGCTTGTATCCGTGAACTTTTCGGTGCTTCGTGATGACGGGGAAGGCCAGTCCGGACAGCTTCGCATTGCCGTGGAGGATTCCGGTATCGGTATTCCGGCAGACAAGCTGGAACAGATTTTTGAAAGTTTCCGCCAG
This sequence comes from Marinobacter sp., assembly GCA_041591245.1. Classification (GTDB taxonomy): domain Bacteria; phylum Pseudomonadota; class Gammaproteobacteria; order Pseudomonadales; family Oleiphilaceae; genus Marinobacter. The sequence goes on along the minus strand of JBFHSI010000065.1, from coordinate 10,117 downwards.
GTGGATGGGTCTACCAGCCGACGTTTCGGGGGTACCGGGCTGGGGCTGGCCATCAGCAAGAAACTCTGTGACCTGATGGGAGGAACCATTGAGGTAGCCAGTACCGAGGGAAAGGGCAGTTGCTTTACGGTTTCCCTGCCCATTGCCATTCCGGCGGACAGCCTGCCGCTGGCATCCGAATTACCTGGCGGCCCGGAGTCCCCCCTGATCTGCTGTGGCCTGAATCATAACCTCGGAGTTCTGGAGCAATATCGCCAGCCATGGTCTCTGGATATCCGGGGCCAGGACGGGCTGGCCGACGCGATACTGGTATACCAGCAGGTCCGTGAGTCCACCCCGGACGCCCTGCTTCTGATTGATACGGAGCAGACTGACCGGGAGGCCGTGGATGATTTCATGGCCAGAATTACCGGAGAACAACCTGAATTCGATGCATCACACATTCTGTGTATCGTTCCCATGGGATTCACCAGCGACTGGGCCGAGACTTTCATCAAGTACGGCGGACGGCTGATCCATGAACCTGTAACTCCATACAAACTGAAGTCCGCTCTGACGGCGATGCCCACTGACCGGAATTCCGATGAGGATGAACAGGAAGACGGGGACGAATTGCCCCAGTTCAGCGGGTTGTCGGTGCTGATTGTGGATGATGTGGATCTGAACTGCGAAGTGGTAGAGCTCTATCTGTCCATGTTCGGCGTAGCCGCAAGCTCAGTTCCCGGTGGTGATCAGGCCATACAGTCGATTCGGGCCGAAACACCGGATCTTGTGTTCATGGATCTGCATCTGGACGGCGAAACCGGGCAGGAGGTCACCCGGAAAATCCGCAACCTGGAGCTGGACAAATACCCGCTGATCGTTGGACTGTCGGCTTCCATCTCGGACCAGGACCGACTCAGCGCACTGGATGCGGGAATGGACGACTACCTGACAAAGCCGGTTCTTCCGGAAAACATCCGGCGAATTCTGCTTCGGCACTTCCGGCGCGGAAGTGGGGGCAGGGTTCAGCCCAATAGCTGATGGGCTTCTCCCTTGCCCCTCAGGCGGCTGCTTTTACCTGGCCGGTTCAAGGGCCATGAGGCTGGATACATGTCTTCCTGGTGGCGCAGCAGATACCAGTGCCGACGAAGACTGAAATAGAGCTTCACCGGGTGGTAGGCAATGCGTTCGAAGAGATTGGGGGTTCTGCTGGGCTTGTCATGCTTTTTCGCAATGGTGGAGCCATTGTCCAGTTCAAAGGCCACGTGGGGCTCAACCGCATAGGTTTCCAGATCAAACAGGAAAAAATGATCCAGAACATGATCGATCGCCTCGTAGATAACCGATGCGTGGTCAATGAACTTTTTCATTCCGGTTCGGCTCATCATATAGGCCTGGGTGCCCAGAGTACCCCGTTCCGGCCGGGTCAGCATGACTCCGTAAACAATATCCCGAAGGGGCTTCCTGCGGCGCAGTTTCAGAGCCATCAGGCGGACAATATCCAGGTTTTCGGATAGCAGCGCCCTGATGGTATTGCCGAATTCCGGCTCTATTACCACATCATCCTCAAGCACACAGACATAGTCATAGCCTTCGTTATAGGCTTTTTTAACTGCGCGCAGATGGGACAGGTAGCAGCCAACCTCACTGCTGGTCAGCAACCTGCGGACCCGTAGCATGGACATGCGTTCGCTGATACGCTCTTTCCCTTCCAGGGCCGGGTAGGCGCTGCGACCATCAACAGCGGGAAAATGCTCGGCGGGTATTCCTTGCTGTTCCAGGGAGTTCATTAATCTGCCGAAATTCGGTGCATCCGGATTCAGCGAAATCACAAAGCACGCCAGTTTTACGGGATCAGAATTTTTCATGATAAATGCAAGGATTTTCCTGAATCTGCAGAGCTGAATACCCAAACCGGCAGGGCTGGTAACCGGGTCAGGCCCAGGGAGAACTGTAACGAATATTGCATTACCTATTAATATTAAAGGCAATTTTTGTCCATGGACAGCCGCAAAGATGGCGTGAGTCACACAGATTCCGGTACTGTGTACAAAAACTGCATATTTAGCTGAAGGGCAGACAGAAACTGTGAACTCCGTGGTTTTGGGTCTGGTTCCGCCTTCAGGAAATCCACTCCAATTTTTTGCAAACCCGGATTAACTGCATATACTCATTTTTAGTCATAGCAAGAGGTCATGACGCTGTTTGCTGTTAATGGGCCTGCGTGCCCGAAACCGCGCAACAGGGTTTTGATTGTGCAGTCCGTGTAGTCGGGGAAAGGAATCTGATCCTCCTACGGTCAATGATCCCGCGCTTTTTTCGCTGCAAGGGACTGCTATGGCAACCTCTATCCAATTCCCGTCCATAGACTTCAACCATTTCGATTGGCTGAAGCGCATAGATAAGAAGCTTCTGCTTGATATCGGAGACCGGTCTCCGGATCTGCTTTCCGTTCCCACCAAGGATGCCCAGCGGGTTCTGGGTGAAACCGTCCGCCTGGTTCTGGATCTTCCCCGTAATTCAACGCCACTGGTGGTATGGACCCAGGGGGATAGCGAACTTCTGGTTCACAGCGACAAGACCCGCATCAGCCTGTCCAGTGGTGTTGTCACGCTGAAAATCACCGTCGAGTGCCAGGAACACGGCAAACGGGTTATTCCGGTGCCCATCGGAGTGGGTACAAAACAGGCGCCATCGGGACTTGTCATGTCCACCTTCGAGGATCTGGAGGGGCCTGCCGAACTGGTTGCCGCCTGGAGCGATGCCATCATTGCTTTTGCCTGGGAGGCCTTACTGGAGACCGCCCGGGTGATCTGCTCGGAAGTCGGGAAGGACAAGCGGGGACTGCCCCTGGTTCCAGGCTCCATAGGTGCTGGGTCCGGGCAACTCCTGTTGCAGCCGGTGGCGCGCTATTCGCTGATGCCGGAGGTCTGAGATGGGCGCACAACAACAGAATCTGGATGTTTTTGCGACCCTGGCGGAAGCTGTAGGCCTGACCCGCAATGGTGAGCTGCAGGGACAGTGGTTCCAGGATCCCCTGGGCACCCCAAACGGTAGCCGGCGCGGCCTGAGCTCCATCATGTATATGGATGACCAGCGTGAGGCGCTGGTTGCCTTTGTGGATGAGGTTCTGGGGGATCCTGAGCGGGCCGAGGACGGTGAGGCCATCTGGGTTCCCCTGTTCCGGGATTCCGGTGCCACCATTTTCGTGGTGGTCAGGGAGGCCGATGACGGGGCAAGAGTAGGTTTCGGCATTGAGTACGACAGCGGCAGCGCAGTTCCATCCGTGGCCGTCAGAGCCCATGTTCCTGTGTTCCAGTTTGAACGGGAAGGGGTAGGGGCACCGGATACTTCCGGTTCCGGACCGGACTGGCTGGTGCTGGGACGGCCAGGCGCCCGAATCGAGATTTCCCTGGAAATCGGCATATCCAATTCAGCGCCGACACCAGGTGAGCTGTTTATTGGGGGTGTCTTTCTGGGAACCCAGGTTCCCACGGACACTTCGGACGAACTGACTTTCAGTGTGGGCTTCCGCCGGCTCCAGTTACCCGGCAGCAGTGTTCCCAGAGATTTCGACCTCAGCATCGATTCCATCGATGAACTTGGTGGGGAGTTTCTGGAATTCATGACGGGCCTGATCCAGGCCCAGGCGGAAGCGCTGGATACCGCAAACCCTGCTACTGCACCGTTTGCCGCACTGACCGGGCTTGCCGGCCTGAGGGCGGTTCCGCAGATTCCGCCATTCCCTCTGGAACAGCTGATTGCCACAGGAATCCCGGCGATCACCGGCTGGATTGAATCGATTCTGGTGAATTCAGCTTCCCGTAATGCCTGGCTGGGCCAGTGGGCCGCACTGCTTGGCGGAACCGTCAACAGCGGGCGCAGTGCAATCGAGTTCAGTGATGGCGCCCTCCGGGGGGCAGTGGGGCTGGCTGTAACCAGCTCATCCGGCGGCGGATTGGTTATTACGCCATGGCTTGAGGGGGCACTACGCCCGCGAACCGGCGCCGAAGTCAGCGCCCATGTTGACCTGCTGACTCTGGAAACGCTTACCTCTTCGGTCACAGCCTTGCCGGATCTGTCACTTTCGGCAGTATTCGGGCAACAGGCCGGACTGGGCACCAGGCTTCTGGCGGGTGATCCGGCGTTAGGTTCCATCCGGGCAGGGCTTGTGCTCTCCGGTGGCCGGCCGGCATTTTCCCTGACCGCCCACGATGTGGTGCTGGCGGGAATGAACCACCAGGTACTGGATCTTTCCAGCCCTGAAGCGGCCATGGATGCTGCAGCCAGTGTGGTGGACGACGCGTTGGTAGCTGCTTTGGACAACCTGGGGCGGCCCGGGGAAATAACGGCCATGCTACTGGGGCTTGCCCCCCCTGGGGGAATCGCAGCCGCATCTGCCGTGGATCTGCTGACGGACCCGCTGGGTCAGGTGTCTGCCTACTGGAATCGTATCCGCGCCTCTTCACCGGCCATGTCTACAGTTTTGGCTTCAATACAGGAGCTTATCACCGGTTCCTCAACTGTAATTTCAGGTTCAGGCACCTCCGCAGATCCATGGCAGATCGACCTGGACCCCGCTGCTGTTCTGGTATCCCAGGACGGGGACTGGGTGAATTTTGACCTGCAGGCTGAGGTGGAACAGGGGGTTCTCGATGGAAAAACTGCCGCAGTTTTCGTCGATGCCCGCTTGCTGAGAGTGAATTTCAGCACCCCGTCGGTTGAGTTTTTCAGTCAGGTGCAGGGCGGTGTCCGGTTGCGGGAACCCGGGGCGGGTCCTTTGCGCCTGGATCTCGGACCTCTGGATCTTGTTGCCCGCTCACTGGGCGTGGCCATTGGCTGGAATGCGACGGCGGGACTCAGTGCCAGCGTCGAGGCTCCGGAGCTGCAAATGGAGCTGGAGTCCTCCGAGGGTTCCGCCAGTGCAACGGTTTCAGTGCCGGTAACACTGCCGACATTCCATGGTGATGGCAGTGTCACCTATGCTCCGGACTGGGGCTCCCTGGAACTGGCCATAGGGGCTCTGCTTCAGCGCATGGAGTCACCGATTATCAAGGTGATTCTGGATCTGACTGGCTGGGCCGGCACTGGTGCCCACCTGTCCCTCAGGGAACTGATTGATGATCCTGGGGCTGCATTGCAGTCCTGGGTGGGTGAGCTTGTCCTCAACTGCAGCCATGTGCGCGAGGCCATGAGCCCACTGACTTACCTTCTGAGCGGGTTCAGGGAATGGGCTCCGCTGGGAACCGGTAATGAGCGCAGGCCATTCCGGGCCGCAATTGCTGCCGATGCCCGGGCACCGGGGCTTGCGGTATGGCTGGATCCCGGCTGTGCCATTCCCCGCGGGCGTTACGAGACTGCGCCGGGGTATTTTGATTACAGCGAACCTCCTGAGCCAGCCGTTATGGCGGCGGCCCTCAAATCCGCAGGTTCTGAATTGCCGGATCTGGCGGACCTGATGACCGGCAGGGACAGCCTGCACGACGGTTTCCAGGCGCTGGTGGACCGATTGACCGGTACCGATGGGCTTCTGGGACGGCCGGTGTCACTGCCGGACGGGGTTACCGGTGTGGACATTCCCGGGCTCAGCTACCGGGAACTGGTGGCTTACGGGGTGCTGGACCTGTTACCCCAGGAGGCAACGGGCCTGGCACCGGATTCGGTGCTCTATGTGGGCTGTGAAGAAATCTGGTCTGACTGCTTCGGAACCGCCAGTTTTGATGTGCGTATCACCAGTGAAAACCGGGCCCTCCCGGCGGCGGATACGGGCCACTGGTCCGTGTGCCTTCCGGATACGGCCTCTGCTGCTGCCGCAAGGCCGGACCGGGGCGGAGTGGAGGAACAGGCACAGCGACTGTCCAGTGTCCTTGCCAGCCGTACCACACCGGTCACCCTGGTAGCCTACGGGGCCGCTGGAGCCGCTGCTGTCCGGGCGGCTGCAACCCTCAATGTTGTGGACCATGTGATAACCGTTGGCAGTCCCTGGAGCCAGGTATCACTCAATGGTCTGACATCCGGGCTCAGTGGCGATGCCCTGCGCCTGATTGCACAGATTCGACGTCTTAATGAAGAAACCCTGGCAGAAGAGGAAATTGCCGGTGAATCCGGGCCTGCTCTGCAGTTCAATTATGTGATTGACCGGGCTGTTGCCGCCGCCGGATTTGCAGAAGAGCAACTGGGGCCGCTTCCCCGGGCGGACCAGCAGCCGCTTCGTGCAGGTCTCCCGGTACATGCCGTGTTTGGTGCTCTGGGGGCGGACGACCTGAGCACCGGACTGGCGGAACTGGTCGCGGATGCCATTGATTACCGGTATCAGCAGGTTGAAGCCCCGGAAACGCCACCCCGGAAGCTTCACCTGGGTGTGGATCTTCCGGTCTTTGATGCTGACCTGGGCGGCATGCTGGTGGGTGCGGGGGCGATTCTTGAACTTGTCAGCTGTGACCGGGGCGAAACCGGTGACAGTTTTGCCATAAGCACTGACCGGCAGTTGATTCTGGATCTGCATTTCGGGGTCCATGACGGCTGGCTGATTGGGGGCCCGGGTGCCGAGCAGACCGATATCGAAGTGCGTTGGTTGTCTGCCCGCCTGTATCTGCCCCTTGAGGGCAGCGAACGGATATCCGGGGCGAAATTTACCCTGCACGAGGCCAGTTGTTTCGGTGTGCGCAGGGAACGCTGGGTTATCGAAAACGGAGCCGGTCTGTCAGTGCCAGCTCTGCCAACCCCGGAAATTCATCTGATCATGGCGGAAGTGGTGGCCCGGCTGGCATCTGCATCACCGGCACTGGCGGGCCTGCTGGCGAATCTTGGGCTGATTCAGAGCGGAGGCTATGACCCTGAGGGGCTGGATGAGCTGATGATGGATGCCGAGTCTGTAGTGGCATCGGCCCTGAACGGCTCGGCGGTCTCCATGGCCGGAGCAATACGGACGCTGGCCGGTTTCTCCGGCTCGGGCCCGGAAATCTCCTGGGTGGTGGATGCTGCCAGCATTTCGCTGGATCTGGAAACCCGTCAGTTCCGCCTCGGCGTAGACCATAACGGGGCAGATCTTCTGCCCATTTCTCTGGCCGTCGAGGTTGCCGCCGGCTCTGCATCTGCCTCTGCAGGGCTCGGGGCTATTTCGGACCAGGCCGGAGGACTGCGACTGACCGGCGAGGCCGGAACCGGAGGCCAGGGAAGCAGTCTCGGACTCCAGTGGAAGCTTCCAGGTGCGCCGGCAACCAGAACCATTGATCTGCTGTCCCCCGGTCAGCCGGAGGATCTGCTCAGGCTGGCCGCCTCCATGGTACCGGCAACTCTGGTTGCCGGACTTGCGGACTACCTGCGCAACCAGGCTTCGGAACAGGCCCGCCAGGCTGTTGAAACCCTGCTGGACAGTCTCGGGTTACTGGCACCGGCATCGGCGTTGCCAGCCCGGCGTATTCTGTTGCCCTGGGCTCTGTTTCTGGATCCCGCTGCCTGGCTGAAATCAGGAACCCGGCAATGGGCGCAGGACCCCTTCGGGCAGTCAGTGCAGACCCTGAATGCAGTCGGCCAGTTACTGATTCCGGGATTTACGGGGGATGGCTTCAGCATCAGTGATGATGTGGCAATTGGCTATGGTGTAAGAGCCGGCAGGCTTGAGCTGGATATACAGATAGAGTCCAACCATTCCCTTGGTGCCACACCGGTCAGCATTGTCATTGAGGGTGGGCTGGCTCTCAGCACATCCGGATCGGTGACGCCGGTGCTGGAAACAGCGGTCACTTTTGACGGTAAAGGCCTGGCACTGACGGTGTCTCCGGATATCCGTATTGATCTGATCCGGGGGGCTCCAGCGGCTCCCATACCTTTGTATCCCTCTGGACCGGGACTCGGCAGCCTGGTCTCGGCAGGGGCAGGCATGGCCATTCCGGTGGTACTGAATGCGCTGATTGCTGAGCGTTCCGGTGCCCCGGAATCCCTGAAAAAACATGTGGCCAGCGCCATTTTTGAGCTGGGTAGCGCCCTGGACCTGCTGGATGCAGGCCAGTTTGCGGACGAAAAAATACAGGTATTTGCCGCCGATCCTGCAGGCGTTCTTCTTGCCCGCCTGCCGTATCTTCTGACCACTGCCATCAACGAACTGGCCAATGCCCTTGACCCGACACACAGTCTGGTGATGGCCATCACCGAGGATCTGCCGGGAATTTCCCGCCTGAGATTCGGCACTAGCGATCCGCTGACCGTCACCCTGGATGCCAGCATTTCCGGTCCAGCCATAGAGGTTTCCGGTTCCCTGTCCATCACCGATCTGGGTACTTTGGGTTTTGACCGGGTGCGGATCAGCACCGCCGGGGTGCAGGTGTCAGTGTCCTACGCGTCGTCCGGCTTTGACCTGGGTAATGGCCTGGTACTTCGTCCTGTGGCCAGAGTAGATGCCGGAATCTCCGGTAGCGGTTTTCAGCGTATGGCGGGAATCGGTCTGGTGACCGATGGCATAGGGGAGCAGTCCATACAGTTCCGCTGGGCACTGGATGAAACACCACCCCGAATAGCTCTGGTGGAATCCGGGGTGTCCGGTGAAATCGAAAATACCAACGCGGAAGCCGTCGGGCTGGCCCTGCTGTCCCAGGCCATATCCATGGCAGCCGGCATCACCCTTGAGGCCATGGGCCCTATGGGTAACCAGGCGGTAGATGCGCTGCAGGATGTACTGTTTACCGGTGGTACGGCCACCCTGGATCCCCAGCTGTTTGATGACTTCGCCAATCCGGACGCCCTGCTGAAACGGTTGTTCCAGCTGGGCTTCAATCTGGCGGAAAACGACCTGAAGATCACTATCGATAACAAGGTGGATATCGGCTTTACCCGCAAAGGCAACCTGGCGGGTATTTCCATTTCCCTGCCGGAAAATGAGCGCATAGCCCTGGCCAGCGGTGATCCAACGGTAGACCTGGAAGTGGTGGCCAGCTGGATCAACTCGGATGGTGTGGCTCCGGGGCTGTCGGTTTTTCTGGTGGAAAAGGTGGGCAACAGCTTTGAATTCAACGCCGGTTTTGCAATCGCCGGGCTGGGTGTCCGCGTGGGCAAGAATGCCGGCCCGCTGCTGAACCTGGGCATCATGAGTATTGATGCCATAGGGGTTCACGTTTATGGCGAAGCTGTCCCCGCCGGCCTGGGGGCCGGGATTCAGGTGCAACTGGACGGTCTTGCCATTGTTCCTTCGGCTGCCGGTGGCGACAATGGGGTTGCCAACACCATCATGAGTGATGCAGGCAATGATGCCTCGCCTGCTGCCCGTCCTGCATTCAGCCCGGCCCTGGCAATTCAGAAGCCGCCGGGGCAGGACCTGGGGATTTCCCTGAGTGCCGGTGAGCCTCCGGGTCCCTGGTGGCTGACCATACAACGCCAGCTGGGGCCTCTGTATCTGGAACAGTTTGGCTTCAATGTCACCGAGGCCGATGGCACAGTCACCGGTATTTCCCTGCTGTTTGATGCCAGGTTGTCCCTGTTCGGGTTAACCGCCTCGGTGGAGGAGCTGGGGCTGCACTGGCTGGGTGGGGATCTGTTCGAGCTCAATAACTGGGCGGTGGACCTGCAGGGCCTGGGGGTATCGGGAGATTTCTCCGGCCTGTCCATTGCCGGCGGGCTGCTGAAAACCAACCTGGACGGAAAAATCGGCTATGTGGGGATGCTCTCGGGGCGCTTCGGTGTCTACGGCCTGTCCCTGTTCGGTGGCTACAACGAAGACAATGGCCTGCCATCATTCTTTGTATTTGGTGCCATTCAGGGCCCCATTGGCGGACCACCGGCCTTTTTCCTGACCGGAATCGGCGGCGGGCTGGGTATCAAGCGCGGTCTGCGGGTGCCCGATGACCTGTCACGTTTTGGCGAATACCCCTTTATCAAGGCCCTGGACCCGGCCGCCACTACTTCAACGGACCCACTGGAGGAATTGCGTCAACTGGCCGCCTATTTCCCGCCTGAGCCCGGTAATTTCTGGTTTGCAGCGGGGATCAGCTTTACCAGCTTCTCCCTGGTGGACGGGATTGCGGTGCTCTCGGTGTCCGTTGGTAACGGCCTGGAACTGAACCTGTTCGGGCTGGCCCGACTGGCTCTGCCCAGGCCCCAGGCTGCACTGGTGTCCATTGAACTGGGTTTGCTGGCGCGGTTT
>JBFHSI010000064.1:0-14894 GCA_041591245.1 Marinobacter sp. | reverse complement strand
GGCGGTGCCGTAATCCGGCATGAACAGGGTATCCCCGACAAAGGCCGCATCGCCGATAACATAGGTCAGACAGGCCGGAGTATGCCCCGGAGTATGCAGCACCCGGCCTTCTACCCCACCCACCCGGAAGCTGTCGCCGTCGCGGAACAGCTGGTCAAACTGGCTGCCGTCCCGAGCAAAATCGGAACCGGCGTTGAAAGCCTTGCCGAAGATATCCTGGACGGTACGGATGTTGGCGCCAATACCGGTTTTGCCCCCCAGTTGCTCATGGACAAAGGGGGCTGCGGTCAGATGGTCGGCATGAACGTGGGTTTCAAGAATCCATTCCACTTCCAGCTCGTTGCTGCGGACATAATCCACTATCTCGCGGGCAGAACAGGTATCTGTGCGTCCGGAGGCGTAATCAAAATCCAGTACCGAATCGATAATGGCACAGGCCTGGCTGTCCGGGTCTCTCACCACATAGCTGAAGGTGTTGGTGGGCTCATCGAAAAAGTGTTGAACGACTGGATTGCTCATGGCATTCACCTCTGTCAGGATCGGAATTCAGTCCATATTTGGTTCTAAGGATATACCAAATAGTAATATGAGGTGAAATGCTCTTTTCTTCTATCTGTACGGCTCCTGATACGCAGACTGCATAGGAAACCGGCCCGGGGTATCCGGGCCGGGCCTCAGGTTCCGGTTTCCGGACTCAGAAAACGCCGGATCACCGGCAACTGGCGCAGCAGCGCCCGGTCCACCAGCGCAGGCAATATGCCGTTAAGTACCACAAACAGTTTCTCCGGCCAGCCCAGGAAGCGGGTCCGCTCATCCCGCACCATGGCGTCGAGAATGCTGGCCGCCACCTGGTCCGGCGGATCCATGGTATTGCCCAGGGAGCGGTTAAGCTGGTTGACCGTTTCCGGATTCATTCCTGTGGCCGTGGCCCGGGGCGCAACATAAACCACCTGCACCGGGGTGTCCGCCAGCTCCCGACGCACAGCCTCGGCAAAGCCACGCAGGCCGAACTTGCTGGCGCAGTATGCGGAATAACCCGGGAAACCGATGCTGCCGAAGGTGGAGCCGACAAAAACCAGGGCACCGTAACCGGTGCCGGAAAAGCGCGGGACAAAGTGGCGGGCCAGGATCATGGCGCTGCGCAGGTTCACCGAGACCATCTGGTCCATGGCAGCAACCGTCATCTGCCCCACCCCGGCGAACTCGTTCTGGCCGGCACAGTGGATCACCCCATCAATATCGGGACAGGATTCACTCAGACCCAGCAACTGCTCATCCAGATCCTGCGCCGCCAGGTCCAGATACACGGCAGACAGATCGCTGCTGCGCTCCACCGAGTCCGGATGCCGGGACGCCACAATAACCCTGGCGCCGCCCGCCACCAGCAGATGGGCCAGCTCCCGGCCGATGCCACCGGTGCCACCGGTCAGCAGAAACACCCGGTTATGCAGCCTCATGTTGCTCTCCCTTGCGCACCGTCTCCGGCAGGGGAACACTGTGCAGCATATCGCCGTACAGGCGGTACACCATCCTGGCGGATTCGATGATGGCCTGCTGATCATCCCTGTCAGTAATCCCGTCCATCAGATCCCGGAAGAACTGGAAATGCTCCAGATCCAGGGCTCCGTGGGAGTAGAGGTAGCTGAATGCCGGATCCGGCAGTCCCAGCAGCTTCTGGATCTGCTGTCCCAGGGGGGTCGCCAGTTCAATGGAAGTGCCTTCCAGAACCTGCACCATGCCGAAGAAGGCCATGGGGTTGCCCCGGTGAATGCGGTCGTACAGGTAGGACACCATCAGCTCTATGGAGGTATCCGGACGCCCGGACCTGACCGCTTCCTTGTCCACGCCGCAGGCATCCAGATCATTGAGGATCCATTCATGGTGGCCGTATTCTTCATCGATATACTCCACCAGTGCCTTGCGCACGAATTCCAGTCGCTCCGGCAGCCGGCCACCACAGGCCATCATCAGGGGTACCGTATGTTTGACATGGTGATAGGCCTGGGTCAGAAACCAGGTGTAGCCCTCCAGTTCGAACTGTCCTTCCTGAATGGCCCGGACAATCGGAGCCTGGGTGACATGGGTGCGGGCTTCCGCGGTTTCCTGCTGCAATCGGTCGAAAAATGCCATATCAGAATCTCCTGGCGGGTTTACAGATGAGTGGTTGATGAACAGGGGAAAGGCCTGGGCCAGAAGTTCTGGCAGATCTTCCTGTATACGGGCTCGTACCGGACGGCCATTGGCGGTCAGATAGCCATTCTCCGGTGTCAGCAACTGGCGACGGATATACACGGCGCTGAGCCGGGCATAATCCGGCAACCGGCTATTGAGCTGGTTCAGGGCCTGATTCAGGGCTTCCGGGGAGCGGCTGTCGGTCAGGGTTATCAGGGCCATGGGATGGGGTTCTCCGTCCCCGAACACCACCGCCTGGCGGGCACCCAGGGCCTGTACCAGCTCGCTTTCCAGCCATTCCGGGCTGATATTGCGCCCGAAGCTGGTAATCAGCAGATTCTTGGAGCGGCCGTCCACATGCAGAAAACCCTGTCCGTCCACATGGCCCAGATCACCGGTATCCAGTGTCCCCCGGGCCCGGGGCTGATCCCCCAGATAGCCCAGATGGGTGTTGCCACGGACCCGGATGTGCCGGTCACTGCCGGTTTCCACCTGCACATGGTCCAGGGGCTTGCCCACAGTTCCGGGGCAGTCATCACCGGGCACATTCAGAGCCACCACCGAGCCGCACTCGGACAGGCCGTAACCTTCATACAGGGGCAGGCCGGCAGCCCGCCCACGGGCCAGCAGATCCGGGGACACCTTGCCCCCGCCTACCGCCAGAAACCGGAAACTGCCCGGCTCCAGCTCGCCGGTACGACTGGCCGCTGCCAGCAGTGCCGCCAGCTCCGGTACCAGGATGACCGAATGGGGCCGGACCCGGTTCAGGGCAGCCACCAGTCGGCTGCCATCGAGACCGCTGCTGCCGGTCATCCCCAGGGTCTCCAGGGGAGCCAGCTGTACCCTGGCGCCCATCAGCAACGGCAGGTAAACCCCGGCAATGTTTTCCAGCAGTGTGGCCAGAGGCAGAATGCACAGATGGTGCCCCAGAGGCACTGACTGCAGGCGCTGTTTCAGGGCCAGAGTGGTGGCCAGCATCTGCCGGGCGGACAGGCACACCCCCTTGGGATTGCCGGTACTGCCGGAGGTGAAGGTGATCTTTGCGGTGTCTGCCGGCATCTCTGTACGGTCTGCCGGCACCGCCAGCTCTGACAGCCACACACCCTGGCCCAGATGGCTCCGGTCAGGAGCCTCTTCAGACATCAGCAATCCGTCCAGTCCGGCATGGCCTATCAAGTGCTGGCGCTGTTCCCGGGAGAAAAACACCGGCACAGGAACACAGACCACACCGGCCATCAGACAGGCGATATCGGCAATGACCCAGGCCGGGGTGTTGTCACCGCACAAACCGATACGGCTGCAGCCATGGTGTTTCAGCTGTCCGGCCACGGCCTCGGCGGCGGCATAGAGTTGCGGAAAGGTCAGTTCCCCATCCGGGCCACTCAGGGCAATGGCATCGGGCCGGGCGTCGGCTTCAGCGGCCAGTAATTCAGGCAGTGTCGCCATAAGGTTCTCCTGTTGCACCGGGTTGATGACGGCTGTCGGCGACGGGCCGGGTGGCTTTCAGCATTCCACTGGCAGCCAGCACCTGCAGGGTTTCCTCAACACTCACCGCCATCACCACCGGATGATGATCGTAGTACTGGCCCCAGCCGGCTCCGCCATCTGGCAAACGGGACGGATCCGCCGGTGCCATCATATGGGTGCTGATGCCCATGCGATGGAAGCTGTTGCGCAGCTGGTCAGTGCCGGTACACACCACCCAGCGGAAGCCTCCGGCATCCAGCCACACCGCCAGGCTGGCAAACAGGTACCGGCTGACCCCGGCCTCGACGCCAGCCAGATGGGCAATTTCAGCAATATCCCGGCGCGGTACCGGGCCACCGGGCATCCGGGTTTGCACCGGCGCCTCCAGATAATCTTCCAGAAACAGTCGTTCCCCGGACGCGGCACGAACGCCCACTGCCGCAAGCAGGGAACCCTGGGCTGAGGTGAGCGCCAGCAGCTCAGGAATCCGCAATACCGGATCCGCACCATAGGCCAGCAGGAAGCGGCGCCGGATAAAGTCCGTCACCCGCTCCGCCAGCCCTGTTCCCATCCGGACTTCACACAACCAGCGCCCGGCACAGCGGATGGCAGGAACCATCTCAGCGGAATCCAGCGGGCAACTGGCAGACATCATTACCGGTTCTGACACAGGCATTCTCCTGTTGGCCCGGACCGGTAATGCTTCGGCCGCTCCGGGCTTGGGGTTTGTTCAGGAATCCAGACTATTGGCGGGGGCTTAAAGCAGGCTTAAGAACCGGAAGAAGTTTCCTTAAGGCTTCTTAAGATTTGTGCCGGAACGGCGTTAAGGCTCCGTTAAGAAAGCCTCCGTAAAGTGGCGATCACTGGGCCCATGCCGATGGTGCCGTATCCGGAACAGTTGAATGCCATGACCCGACCCAACCGAGCTTCGCCCTTTGCAGGCACACCCGCCCTGCCCCGGTTCCTGGTATCCGGTGGCACGGCGACGGCCCTGCACTGGCTGGTGATGGCCCTGGTGATCCGCCTGGGACTGCAACCGGTACTGGCAACGGCCGCCGGCGCCAGTGCCGGACTGGTTCTGAACTACTGGCTGCAGCACCGCTGGGCTTTTCGTTCCGGGTTGGCTCACCGGGTTGCCCTGCCCAGATACCTGGCCGGTTCCGGCCTGGGCTGGGTTCTGAATCTGGCGCTGTTCAGTGCCCTGCAACTGGTCGGCACCGACGTTGCCCTGGCGCAGGTTGCTGCCACGGCCCTGGTTACCCTGGTCAATTTTCTGTTGTCAGAGAGGTTTGTATTCCATGAACAACCGTCCCGTCAGACTGCAGGAGCAGCTCCTGAGCATTGTGATTCCGGTCCACAATGAGGCCCCGGTCATCCCGGCTCTGCTGGAGCGGCTGAACGCGGTGATTGCCGGCCTGGACCTGCCGGTGGAGCTGGTATTCATCGATGACGGCAGTACCGACAACAGCGTCGCCCTGCTGCTGGCGGCACGCCGGAACCGGGCCCGGATACGGGTGCTGCGGCTGTCCCGGAATTTCGGCAAGGAAGCGGCTGTGTCCGCCGGTCTGCGCCAGGCCCGGGGCGATGCCCTGATCCTGCTGGACGCCGATCTGCAGGACCCTCCGGAACTGATTCCCGACATGATCGCCGCCTGGCGCAAGGGGGCGGACGTGGTCCTGATGAAGCGCCGTAACCGGGCCGGGGAAAGCTGGCTGAAACGGACCACGGCGTCCCTGTTCTACCGTCTGATCAACCATATCAGCGATGCCCCCATCCCTGTGGACACAGGTGATTTCCGGCTGATGAGCCGCAGAACCCTGGATGCACTGAACAGCCTTCCCGAGCGCAATCGCTATCTGAAGGGCATGTTTGCCTGGGTGGGGATGCCCACGGTGACCCTGGAATTTGACCGGGATCCCCGGGCCGCCGGCTGCAGCAAGTGGAACTATCTGAAACTGATGCACCTGGCCATGGAGGGCATCACCTCGTTTTCCACCAAACCCCTGCGGGTGGCCCTGCTGCTGGGTCTGCTGGCGGCGGGAGCCGGCGGCCTGTTCGGGGCGTGGGAAGTGCTCAAGGTGCTGGTGCTGGGGGTTTCCACCCCCGGTTATGCCTCCCTGATTGCGGTTATTACCTTCCTGTCAGGAGTCCAGCTGCTGTGTGTGGGCCTGCTGGGGGAATACGTGGGCCGTATCTATATGGAAACCAAACAGCGCCCGGTCTATATCCTGGCCGATGAACTGGCCCCCGAACCGCTTTCCCACGCCATTCCGCAACTGAAGGTAGCCGGCGATGACCCGACCCGTTAATACCCTGCTCTGGCTGCTGGCCGGAGTACTGCTGGTCAGGCTTGGCCTTTCCGCCCTGATTCCGTTTATGGACACCACCGAAGCCCGCTACGGGGAAATTGCCCGGGTCATGGCCGAGTCCGGAGACTGGATTACCCCCTGGTTTGATGCCGGCGTGCCTTTCTGGGGCAAACCGCCGCTGTCGTTCTGGGCCCAGGCCCTGTCGTTCCGGCTGCTTGGCGTCAATGAGTTTGCCGGGCGCCTGCCTTCCTGGCTGGCCAACCTGGGTGTGGTGTGGCTGGTATTCCGGGCCGGAGCGGCCCTGCGCCCGGACCTGTCCGCAGCTGTCGCCCGCAGCAACGGCCTGTGGGCGGCGCTGATCTATGCCACCACCGCACTGGGTTTTCTCAGTGCCGGCACGGTCATGACCGACTCCTTTCTGGTACTGGGCACCGGCCTCACCCTGTGCAGCCTGATCCTGCGCCTGAGCGGAGCGTCCGCCCTCTGGGGCTGGGGTTTCTTTGCCGGACTGGCCATCGGCCTGCTGGCAAAAGGCCCGCTGGCACTGGTGCTGACCGGCACCCCGGTCTTCCTCTGGGTGCTGAGCTGTCGCCAGTGGCGTGCCCTGTGGCAGAGCCTGCCCTGGCTCTGGGGAACCCTGGCCCTGCTGGCCACGGTTCTGCCCTGGTATGTGCTGGCGGAACTGAAAACCCCGGGTTTCCTGGACTACTTTATTGTCGGCGAGCATATCCGCCGCTTTATCATCAGCAACTGGCAGGGAGACCTGTATGGCAATGCCCACCAGTTCACCCGGGGCACCATCTGGCTGTACCTGTTGCTGGCCAGTTTTCCCTGGGGGTTTTTCCTGATCGCCGCCCTGTTCCGGAAACTGCGTCTGCGCACCCAGACGGGGCAGACCAGGGCCCTGCCACAGGGACTTCTGGTGCTGATCTGCGCCAGCGCCCTGACCCCCGCCGTTTTCTTTACCTTCTCCGGCAATATCCTGTGGACCTATGTGCTCCCGGGGCTGCCCTTTCTGGCCCTGCTCAGCGCCCGCTATCTGCCCAGCCCGGAAAGCGGAGCCGGGAGCAGAGGCACCATGGCAGCCACGGTACTGATACCGACAGTGGCGGTGTGTGCAAGTCTCTGGGTCAGCATCTATCCGGAATCCCTGAAAACCGAAAAATTCCTGATGGAACAGATAAGCTCAGTCCCGGACGGGCAGACTGCCCCCCTGTATTTTCTGGACCAGGTGCCTTTCTCTGCCCGTTTCTACGGCCAGAACCAGGTTCAGGTGTTGTCCTCATCCACCCTGGTGCAGATGACCGCCAGCCCTGAGCCCGGCCAGCAACTGCTGGTGGCGGTAAAGCAAAGGGACCGGGATAGCATCCGATTACTGGAACAGAAGGGCCAGCCTGTACTCCGGGACCGGCGCTATATTGTCTATTACCTGCCCGGTAGCGAGCCCCGGGTCAGCGGAGATGCCAGGCCCACACCGGCTCCGGGTGCCTGAGCCGGATCCGGCTGGTTCCTGTATGATCAGTCTGACCGGAAGCCCGGGCCTGGCCTCCGGCGTTTGCCAACAACCGGAAACCCATTAATGCGAATTCTGCTTGTAGAAGATGATCACCTGCTGGCCAATACCATGCTGGACATGCTGCGGGACGGCCAGAATACCGTGGACTGGCTGGACGATGGCCAGCAAGCGCTCAATGCCCTGTCCAGTGAATCCTTCGACCTGACGATTCTGGACCTGACCCTGCCCCGGGTGGATGGACTGGATGTGCTCAAGGGTATCCGCAAACTGGGAGTAACCACCCCGGTCATTATCCTGTCAGCCCGGGCAGATCTGGACGACAAGCTTCAGGGCCTGGACCTGGGGGCCGATGACTACCTCACCAAACCCTTCGCCATGGCCGAGCTCAAGGCCAGAATCCGGGTTGTAACCCGGCGCGGCGCCGCTACTCTGGACAACAGCATCAGCGTTGGCCGCCTGACCCTGAGCGCTGATTCCGGGCAACTGCGGGTGGGCGATGAAGTCCATAAGCTGCCCCGCAGCGAATACCAGATTCTGCATTATCTGATGCGCCACCCGGACCAGGTGGCCACCCGCCGCCGGCTGGAGGAGCAGCTCTATGGCTGGGAGACCGGGGTGGAAAGCAATGCTCTGGAGGTCCATATTCACCACCTGCGCCGCCGGGTGGGCAAAACCACAATCCGCACGGTCAGGGGCGTAGGCTATATGCTCGACAGCCAGGCTGCGGCCGGAGACGCACAATGAGTCTGACCCGCACCCTGACCCTGATGGTGGCCACCACCGTATTACTGATTACCCTGGTCACCGCCACCTGGGGCTTTTTTGTCAGCAACCACCAGCTGGAGGAAGTGTTCGATGCGGAACTGGCCCAGAGTACCCGTATTGTCCAGGGTCTGGTGCAGTACACCGCCAATATCCAGTCCCGGGAAGCACTGGCCAGCATTCTGGAGAAAACCCTGCAACTGCCCGACGACGCCTTTCTGGAGGTGGAGGATGACGAGATCCTGGCGGGCGGGGCAGGCCACAAATACGAACGGAAAATCGCCTTCGAAGTGTGGTCACCGGAACAGGAGCCCCTGCTGAATACCTTCAATACCGAAGACAGCCTCGGCCTCAGACCCGGTTATGCCTGGACCGAAACCGGTGGCTTCCGCTGGCGCACCTTCACCCTCAAGGATCCCGCCACCGGTTTCTGGATCCGCACCGCCCAGAGGGAAGATGTTCGGGAGGAGCTAAGCCAGGAGCTGGCCCTGGGCAATATACTGCCCATAGTGCTGGCACTGCCCATTCTGATCATTGCCGTAGTGGTGGCTGTACAGGTGGGTTTCCGGCCCCTGCGGCAACTGGAACGGCCGGTGCGGCATATGGAACCGGAGCGGATTCACCCGCTGGATGAACGCCATGCCCCCCGGGAAGTGGCGGGACTGGTGAATGCGGTCAACGGACTGCTGAAACGGTTGAATCAGGCTCTGGCCCGGGAAAAACGGTTTTCCGCCGATGCCGCCCATGAACTGAGAACCCCCCTGACCGCCCTGCGCCTGAATCTGGAAAAACTCAGCGACAAACATCCGGACGACTTCAAAGGCCTGACCCAGTCCGTGGACCGGATGGTGCATCTGGTGGAGCAGATGCTGCTGATGAGCCGGGTGGATTCCGGTACCGACTTCCGGCCGCAACCCTGCAATCTTTCCGACCTGGTGCAGCAAAGCATCGCTGATGTGGCCCCTCTGGCCCTGCGCAAATCCATTGAACCGGAACTGGAAGATCTGGCACCGGATGCCCGGGTCAACTGCCACAGCGCCCTGATCTCCACCCTGATGCGTTCCCTGCTGGCCAACGCCATACAGTACAGCCCGGCAGACACCCGAATCAGTACCCGGCTTCAGGCCAGCGGCAGTGGTTACAGTATCCGGGTCTGCGACCAGGGCCCAGGCATCCCGGCCCGGGACCGGGAGCGGGCCCTGAGCCGTTTCACCCGACTGGATCAACGGCAGGGTGCCGGCGCCGGCCTGGGCCTGGCCATCGCCCGGCGCATTACTGAACTGCACAAGGGCAGTCTGACCCTGCTGGACCGTTCCGACGGTAAAACCGGCCTGTGTGTGGAAATATGGTTGCCAGCAGCGGACCGGCAGGAACAGTGAACACTAGCGCACCGGCACAAACACCGGTGCGCCGTCCGCTTCCACAGTAATCAGTTTCTGGCTGTAGAGACGTTCCAGCGCGGCCGGAACCAGCATGTTTCGGGCCGGCCCCCAGCAGGCATCGCCACCGGGATACAGAAGCAGTACGTGGGAGCACCAGCGGGCCGCCAGATTGAGATCGTGCAGACACAGGAACACGGTTTTCCCCGATTTTGCCTGGGCATTCAGCAATCCCATGACCGCAACCTGGTGGTGCAGATCCAGATGGTTTCCGGGCTCATCCAGCAGCCAGATATCCGGGTTCTGGGTCAGCAGGGTGGCAATGGCCACCCGCTGGCGTTCGCCTCCGGACAGGGTGTTCACCAGGCGGTCCCGCAGGTGGGCCACATCCAGTGCTTCCAGCGCCTGTTCCGCCGCCGCCAGGTCTTCCGCCCCTTCCATTTTCCATGAAGCCAGCCAGGGGTGACGGCCAATCAGCACCGTTTCCAGAACCGTTGCCGGGAAGCCATCCTGCCGGTCCTGGAACACCAGCCCCAGTTTCCGGGATACCGCCTTGCGGGTCATGGCAGACACCGACTGGCCATCCAGCAGCACCCGCCCGGAACGGGCCGGATGCAGACCGGCCAGGGTATGCAGCAGGGTGGTTTTACCGGTGCCATTGGGGCCCAGCACGGCCCACACCTGTCCCGGTTGCGCAGCCAGATTCAGGGGAACACCGCTGTTCCGGCCAGGAATATCTATGACCAGCTGGTCTGCAGCAAGAACCGTCATCGGCCACTCCGGTACAGCAGATACAGGAAGGTAGGCACACCCAGCAGGGCGGTAATCACCCCCACCGGCAGCTGCTCCGGAGCGATCATCACCCGCGCCAGGGCATCCGCCAGCACCAGCAGGGCGCCTCCGGCCAGAGCACAGGCCGGCAGGATCAGGCGCTGGTCATTGCCCAGCACCAGCCGCAGCATATGGGGCACCACCAGACCCACAAAACCCACACTGCCGGCCAGGGTAACCGCCGTGGCGGTAAGCACGCTGGCCAGCAGATAGATCAGCCATTCCAGGGGGCGCACATCCACCCCCAGAGCTGCCGCCTGCATGGGCCCCCGGGCCAGCACATTCAGGGTCCGTCCCAGGGGAAACAGCACCAGACACACCAGCACCAGTACCAGCAACGCAGGCCAGGGTGAGCCGGCATGGGACAGATCCCCCATCAGCCAGTACAGCATACCCGGCAACCGGCTGGCCGGAGCCATGGCCAGAATCAGAGTGATCAGCGCACCCCAGCCGGAGGCAATCACCACACCGGTGAGCAGCAGCCGGGACGGTGTCCAGCTGCCCTGACCACGGGCCAGCCCGAACACCAGAACAGTAGCCAGCATGGCCCCGGCAAAGGCCGAACCGGATACCAGAACCCCGGCCACACCGGCCAGCATGGCCAGCAGTGCGCCCACGGCCGCACCACCGGACAGTCCCAGCACATAGGGATCGGCCAGGGGATTGCGCAGCAACACCTGCATCAGGGCACCGGCCACCGCCAGCAGGCCACCGGTGGCAAAGGCACTGAGGGTACGGGGCAGACGCAGCTCCAGAATCAAAGTCTGCTGCAAGGGAGTTCCAGCCCCGGTAAGCACGGCGACTGTATCCGCCGGATTCACCGGCCCGGACCCCAGACTTACCGACACCACCATGGCCAGCAGGCCGGCCAGGGCCAGCCACAGCAATGGTCGCAATGTCTTAAAGTCGGGCACGGGCCTGCTCCAGGGTTGTACACAGGTGACGGGCGCCTTCGAGCATGCGCAAGGTGGGGCGCTGCAGCAGGGACGGGGGTTCCAGATACAGGTTGCCAGCTGCCACTGCCCGCATTCCGGGATACTGCTGCCAGTATGCCAGCCAGGCCCGGTCACTGTCGCCACGACCGGCGGTGACAATCACCTCCGGGTCTTCCGCCAGCACCGATTCCACACTGACTCTGGGCACCAGCCTGGGCAGGTCCGCAAAGATATTCACGCCACCACACAGACGGATGGCCTTGCTGATCAGTTCCTCCCGGTTCACCGTCATCAGCGGCTGGTTCCACACCTGATAGAACACCCAAACCGGCCGGGCATCCCGGTACTGATCGGCAAGGTCCCGGATACCCTGCAAAAAGCCCTTGGCCCGCTCCTGCCCCAGGGCCCGCCGGCCGGTCAGCAGCGCCAGGTCCGTTACCGCAGCAGCTATGTCTTCAAAACTCCGGGGCGCCTGCCACAACACAGGAATACCCAGATCCGCCAGCCGGTCCAGCTGGGAGCGGGAATTGCCATCCACCCAGGCCACCACCAGATCCGGCTCCAGAGCCACAATGGCTTCCAGGTCCAGCCGGTTGCTGTCCCCCACCTGGGGCAAGCGGGCCGCCTGTTCCGGATAGTCACTCCAGGCACTGACCGCCAGCACCTGATCCCCGGCGCCGGCTGAAAACAGCAGCTCGGTGGCACCGGGAGACAGGGAGACAATGCGCTGTGCCGGGGTTTCCAGGCAGAAATCACCGGCAACCGCATCCTTGGCGCAAATCCCATCCGCTTTTGCTTGCAGCCCTCCGGGCAGCAGCCACAGCGTCAAACAAAGGAGCAATACGCCAAGGTTCATCAAATTATCCTGCCACAAAGGTGTCCAACCTATTGCCGGAAATCGTAACGTATGGTGGCCATGTAAGTACGACCCGCTGCCAGATAATCAAAAGATTCATAGGTGACACTGTCGAATCCCTGACTGGTGGCATAGCGTTGATCGAGCACATTATCCACCTTGAAGCCAAGACTCCAACCCGGGTAGAAATTCCATAGCGCCCGCAGATCCACGGTGCCATAGCCAGGCATTAAGCTGGTGTTCGCTGCGTCATTGAAGCGGTCGCTCTCCGCAATCAGGCTAGCTCCCACAGACCAGTCTGTGAACAGCCTGTCCACATCAAGACGCATACTCTTGTTAGCTTGGCGCGCCAAATGGTTACCTCGGTTCGAACCACGACTACGGTTCTCGCTATCCGAATAGGTAACTGAAGCATTTAGGCTCCAGCTGTCAGTTTCCATGCCGGATGAAAGCTCAACTCCGCGGATACGTGCACGATCCACATTGGCCATGGTCCCCACATAGGTGACTGGGTCAGAAACATAGGTAATCATGTCATTAATATCGTTCTGGTAAACAGCTATATCCCAGAACCAACGCTCATAGTGACCCGACACTCCAATTTCAACCATTTCCCCAGTTTCTGCATCCAGGTCTGGATTGCCGGAATAGTAAGATGAGGTCAAATACAAGTCATTGAACGTAGGCGACCGGAATGAGCTGGCATAGCTCAGGCGACCCCGGTGAGCCTGATCAAACCGGTATCCCAGTGCCAGCCCGCCAGTTTCTTCCTTACCAAAAGCTTCATTATCGTCTGAACGCAGACTCATCATCACATCCGTAGGTCCAAAGTTCAGACGGGCCTGACCAAAAACTGCAGTATTGGTGCGACTGTCCTCATTCACCGTTTCAGTAGTATCCAGTTCGTCCACCGACACCTCTGTACCAATCACGAACTCGTGAACTCCAGCTGTTAAGGTATTTTCCCAGCGGGCCGAACGGTAAAGAGTGTCATAGACACTGGGGTAACTGCCGAAGGTCTCCTGTTCATCCCTCGACTCTGAGAACTGTATACGGGTACGCCAGTAATCACTGGCCACAGCTTCCAGATACAGACCCATGGCCCGAATCATATAGTCAGTCTCCCCGCCTTCAAATTCCGTATTGCCCTCAGACTGGAGCATAGTCAGACCGGCACCACCGCCCTGATCGAAACTGTGACTGATCTTGGCCAGACCACCGGTATTACGGAAAGGCTTATCCTCACCGCCTTCGCGGAGACTCGTGCCGTCAGTATCGGCATAACTGCCACCAAGAACGAGAGAATTCCGGCCTTCCCGGCCGGCAATACCAGCAGAGGTTTCCTGGGTGTTGTGGGAACCACCGGTCAAGCCTACCCAAGCCTGACGATCAGCTTCTGGCTCAAGAGTAAAAGCCTGAATGACTCCACCAACTGCGTCAGCCCCGTAAAGGGAACTTTTGGTACCTCGGACAAGCTCAACCTTTTCCATCAACTCCGGCGGCAGATACTGCCATGGGGGAATCCCCGCTGAAGCTGAACGCAGGCGGATACCGTCAAGCAACAGGACGGTTCCGGAGCTACCAGCTCCCCGCAGAAATATGCTGGTGGCCTTTCCGTAGCTGCCGCTGGACACAAGATTCACACCCGGCTGTCCCCGCAACAGTTCAGTAAATTCAGTCGGCTGCAGACGTTCAATATCTTCCTTGCTGATGACCGTCACTGAGGACAGGCTTTCGCCGGTTGTTTCTGGCCCCAGAGTGGCGGTCACCACAATGGGATCCAGTTTATCGGCTTCTTCGGTTTCGGACTGGGCCGCTACTGCAACGGGCAGGGCCGCCAAAGAGATACCTGCAATGGTTGCAGGAAAGGAGAGTCTGGACATGTCTGTATTACTCCGCAGATCGCGCGCACCCGCACGGGAATCAGGATTCGGGTTAACCGGTTGCGGATGAGATATCAGGGGCAGGAGGCAGACAGGCACAAGGGACGACCTGGAATGTCACCCACCCAGGAAGCCCTCCGCAACTCCGGGTGTTGTCTCAGGCCGGTCTCCGGGCTCGCGGGCGGAACACATAGGCTCCCGGGCAATCACCTTCCCATGCCGAGGCACAGTGGCGCATAGATTGCCGTTATCCTGCTTACCGTTGCGGGGGCAGCATCGGACTTGTCTGGCAGGGCGCCAGACGCACCGATTTCCCGTTTCACCCGTCGCGCTTCGCGACGGACACCTGAAATCGGGCGAAAGGCTAGCAATACCCGGGGTGGGGGTCAATGAGAGATATCAGGCGGCCCTGGCCCAGGGTCCGGCAGATCGGGCCAGTATTCCGGTTTGGCCCGATGTGCTGCCGGCTATCTGCACACACATGCTACAGAGTGTATAGGACAAGGGGTCGGAACAGGCCCCGGACACGGCAACAACAATAACAACAGATCTCGACCCCCAAGTGAGGCAGCTCATGGGCATCAAGCACACATTGTTTCCCCGGTTACACCATAACCTCGCAGCCCTGGGCACCTGCCTGCTGCTGGCCGCCTGTGGCGGAGAAGAAGCCAGTTCCAGCAGTACCTCTGCACCCGATGTGGAGTCCCCTCCGGAAACCCCGGTCACCTCTGACGGGCGGGTATTTCTGGTGGAACCGGGCCCGGATGCCACCACCGACATGATC
>JBFHSI010000063.1:0-14970 GCA_041591245.1 Marinobacter sp. | reverse complement strand
GTCGAACACGGTGACCACATGGCCTTCACTGCCATCGGCCAGCTGTACCCTGCGGCTGCCCAGCTTGTGGGTCAGGGTGTCGCTGACCTTCACGGAGCTGAAATGGTCATGGGCGATACCACCAAAATAGGGGAAGGCCACATCCACCACCTCGTCGTGGTCTTCCACCAGCGACAGTTTCAGATCAACATCCCTGCCGGCGGCAGTCTGCTTCAGATTCCACTTGCCGGACTCGCCCCAGCGGTAACCGATAGAACCGTTGGGAGCCGTCAGCTCGCCAGTCTTGCTGTCAATGGCGATGGTTTTCCATTCCGGGTTGTTGTCTTCCCCCAGACCATCCACCAGATCACTGGCCCGCAGGAAACGACCCGGCACATAGCGGCCGTCTTCCCGTAGCTCGAGCATGACCAGGTGCGGCATGTCGGTGTACCGGCGCACGTAATCGGTGAAATACTCGCTGGGCTTGTCGACGTGGAATTCCTTCAGGATCACATGGCCCATGGCCATGCCCAGAGCCGCATCCGTACCCTGCTTGGGATTGAGCCATTCGTCGGAGAGCTTGGACACCTCCGCGTAGTCCGGAGTAATGGCCACAGTCTTGGTGCCCTTGTAACGGACTTCGGTAAAGAAGTGGGCATCCGGCGTCCGGGTCTGGGGCACGTTGGAGCCCCAGGCAATGATATAGCCGGAGTTGTACCAGTCGGCAGATTCCGGCACATCGGTCTGCTCGCCCCAGGTTTGCGGGGAGGCGGGCGGCAGGTCACAGTACCAGTCATAGAAGCTCAGGCAGACCCCGCCGATCAGGGACAGGTAACGGCTGCCTGAGGCATAGGACACCATGGACATGGCAGGAATCGGAGAGAAGCCGATGATCCGGTCCGGGCCGTGTTTTTTCGCCGTGTACACATTGGCAGCCCCAATCAGTTCGTTGACCTCATCCCAGCTGGAACGGACAAAGCCCCCCATGCCGCGCCGCGGCTTGTACTCGGCGGTTTTTGCCGGATCTTCCACAATGGAGGCCCAGGCCTCCACCGGATCCTGATACTGGATACGGGCAGCACGCCAGAGCCGCATCAGGTGCTTGCGCATCAGCGGATATTTCAGCCGGTTGGCGCTGTACATGTACCAGGAATAACTGGCCCCCCGGGGACAACCCCTGGGTTCATGATTGGGCAGATCTGGGCGGGTACGGGGGTAGTCGGTCTGCTGGGTTTCCCAGGTGACCAGCCCGTTCTTGACGTAGATCTTCCAGCTGCAGGAGCCGGTGCAGTTAACACCATGGGTGGAGCGCACAATCTTGTCGTGCTGCCAGCGCTGGCGGTAACCATCCTCCCAGTCCCGGCTTACATCGTGGGTTTCGCCGTGTCCATTGGCAAAGGGCTCCCGCTTCTTCCTGAAGTAGCTCAGCTTGTCGATCAAATGACTCATGGTCTCTCTCCGGATCATCATTCCGATTTGAGACCATTGTGTGGGATCAAAACCCTGAAATCTGCGGGGTTACTACCAGAGACCCGGGGGCTACCACTCCCGGGGTAGAGCGCCTATATCCCCGGGTGGAGAAGCTGTATCCGCTCCAGACGCCGGCAACTGCGGGCGAACATCAGCAGGCAGCTGCCCAGAACGACAAACAGGACGGCAAACACCGCCGTACGGACCCCAAGCCAGTCATTGATGGCACCAAAAAGAACCGGCAACGCGAAGGCAAAGGAACAGGCGCTGAGCAGCATCAGCCCGGCCACCACAGCCGCCGCCGGACGATTGCCGGCAATGGCCTGACGTTGCACGCCCCCCATACCTGCCCCCAGTGCCAGCCCAAGCACCAGGACCGCCAGTGCGGTGAGCGTCCGGGGCAATGCAAAGTCCACCTGAATAACAGCATCAACCCCCTGGATATACAGCGTCATGGGCGGATAGGTCAGCACCGCCAGCATTACCAGAGCCAGCATCAGGGCACGGACAACCACCCGGGGGCTGCCCACATGGTCCGCCAGGGCTCCACCGGCAATCTGCGCCAGTGCACCGGGGATCACAAACCACTGGGCCAGCCGGGCTCCGGATTCCACCTGCAACCCGAACTGGGCGGACAGGAAATCAGGAAGCCACAGGGCCAGGGCAAAAAAACTGCCGGCAATGGCACCAAAATAACCGGCAAACGACCAGCTTTCCCGATTCCTGAGCTGGCACAACAGCCCTCCCTGCCAGGCTTCAGGAGCCACAGCGCCCCCCTCATCCCGGGCATCCGTAAGCAGGCTCAGCAAGAGGAATACAACAGAGAGCACAACAAGATAGGCAAAGGGCACCGCCTGCCAGGAAAAGGCCCGGTCAAACAGTGGTACCAGATAGTAGCTGAATCCGGTTCCGGTAACGCCGGCGCCGAAGATGCCCAGAACCAGCCCCAGCCGGGAGGCCTCGCAATGACTGCTGACAAACTGCAGGCCTGCACTGTAGAAACCACCGGCCAGTCCCAGTCCGCCCGCCGCCAGCAGGTAGCCGTGAAAGCTGCGGGTGACCAGCAGAATGACCATGCACAGAATCAGGCCGGCCAGACATACCAGCATGACCTGACGGGCCCCAAACCTCCGTGCTGCCAGACCTGCGGGCACAGCCACCAGGGCACTGACTGCCATGGGCATGGCCAGCAACAACCCGAACTGCAGGCTGCTCAGTCCCAGACCGGTACGCAGGTGCACCCCCACCACCGCAAACAGCGTCCAGCAGCCGGCGGCCACAACAAATCCGGTTACCGCAAGCGGCAACACCAGAGCCAGTGAAGCCAGCCGATCAACCCGCCTGTCCCGATCCAGCCCTGCCCCCATGAATACTGTTCCCGCCACCATGATCGCCCCGTTTTATCTTTTGCCCCGGACTGAGTCAAAGACTATGATGGCGTAATCACCATAGAGGTATTTCTCTAATATCAAAGGGGTATTCGTGAACACTCCCTCAGCGCGTTACCCTGTCGGTATGGGCACCACCATATTCCGGCACACTGAAGCACCATGAAATCGACAAGCCCCCTGGTCAACCGCATAGCCATGGTTGTCGGCGCCATTGTTCTGACGGCGCTGGTCAACATGGCGTCCACCCTTGCCGTGTCCAATAGCATCGAAGGCAATGCCACCGCCATCAACCAGACCGGTACCCTGCGCATGGGGGTATTCCACATACTGTCCTTCGCCGCAATGAATGATGTCACCGGAACCGGGACCGATGACATCAGGCGGATGACCGACAATTACCAGAAGCTGCTGACAGGTCCGGATATTACCCGGGCCATTCCCGATTCTGACGGACATCCGCTGGCGGCCCAGTACCAGAGCGTACTTGATCTCTGGCAGCAGGGTATCCGCTCACTGTTGGAAAACCATGTCCCCGGCACCCCCCTGCCCGCCGCCACCCTGCAGGCAACCGAAGATTATGTGGACTCGGTGGACCAGCTGGTGACCATGCTGGAACAGCGCACGGAAGCCCGGATAGATCTGCTCCACCTTATCCAGGTCATCAGCCTGACATTTTCCATCCTGATCATCATTGCCCTGTTCCTGGACCTGAAGAACCGTATTCTGCGACCGCTCAGGAAACTGGTAAGAATCGCCATGGCGGTTGCGGAGCAGGACTTCTCCCAGAAGGCCCATCTCAGTGGAGGCGGAGAACTGGCCCGGCTGGGGCAGGCCTTTGACCAGATGACAGATCAACTGGACCAGTCCTATAGTCACCTGGAGGGCCAGGTCCGAGACCAGACAGAAGAGCTGGAAAAGAGTCACTCGGCACTGCAGCTGCTGCACTCTGCCAGCCGCAACCTGTTTGCCAATCATGACATCTGCACCGGCTCGGTACCCATGCTCCAGGAACTGGAAAAGCTGCTGGGCATAGGCCCCATCCACCTGTACCTGCACGACAGGGAAACCACGGAACCGGTCAAGGTGGTCACCACCGCCACCCGGGAGCGCCCCTTTTACTGCCGGGACCACCACTGCAATGCCTGCCTGGTAATACCGGAAGCCTATGACGATGAAGACGGCGATCACCCGGAGGAGCGCAGACTGCTGCTGCCCATCCGGACACCGGGGAATCTGCTGGGCACTCTGGAAGTCTGGTATCCGGCACAGCCGGGGCTGTCGGAAACCGCTCGGCGCCTGCTGGAAACCCTCAGCGACCAGCTGGTCACGGCCATTTTCCTGGAGCGCCAGATAACCGAAGAGCAGCAGATGACCCTGGCGGAAGAGCGCACGGTCATTGCCCGGGAACTCCACGATTCCCTGGCCCAATCCCTGTCTTATCTGAAGATGCAGGTGGCGCGCCTGCGCAGACTGGATATTGACAGCTCCCGGAAGCAGGTTCATGACGACATCCTGGAAGAACTGAGTACCGGCCTGAACGGGGCCTACCGGCAACTGCGGGAGCTGCTGGCAACCTTCCGTCTGAAACTGGATACGCCAGACCTGCACTCGGCACTGAACAAGACCACTGCAGAGTTTTCCGAACGCCTGGGGTCGCCGGTGCACATGACCTACAACCTGCCACCGGGAACCCTGTCGCCCAATGAGGAAATCCATACCCTGCAGATCATCCGCGAAGCCCTGTCCAACGCTGTCAAGCACGCCCAGGCTTCGGAAGTCTCTGTAGAGGTGGTATTCGAATCCCCGGCGGTATGTGTACGCATCCGCGACAATGGCGTGGGCCTGCCGAATGACTCCCAACCGGTCAACCACTACGGACTGATCATTATCCGCGACCGCACCCGGACACTGGGGGGAGAGGTTCAGATACACAACCACGAACAGGGTGGGGTAGAAGTCTCTTTGACATTCATACCCAAGAGCCGGAACCTCATGTCCATCGAAACACTCGAAGCCTGATTCAACAAGAGAGCACACATGTCTGACTCAAACGCCACAATCCTTCTAATCGACGATCACCCCCTGCTGCGCAGAGGCATCCGGCAACTGGTTGACATGGAACAGGATATGGAAATTGTCGGCGAAGCCAGCAACGCGGCCGAAGGCATTCGCCTGGCTGCAGATCTGGAGCCGGACCTGATCCTGATGGACCTGAACATGCCGGAAATGGACGGGATAGAAGCCCTGAAGAAACTGCGGGAACACAACACCAGTTCCCGGGTGGTCATGTTCACCGTATCCGACCAGGAAGAGGATGTGGTGGCAGCACTGCGCGCAGGAGCCGATGGCTACCTGCTCAAGGATATGGAACCTGAGGACATGATCAGCCAGCTGCGTCAGGCGGCCACCGGCAAACTGGTGATCAGTGACCGGCTCACCACCCTGCTGGCGGAAGCCCTGAGATCCAACAAGCCGCAACCCTCCTCACGGCCAGACTTCGACAGCCTCACCCCCAGGGAAAAGGACATCCTGCGGCTGATTGCCGAAGGCCTGTCCAACAAGATGATCGGGCGCAAGCTGGATATCAGTGATGGCACGGTCAAAGTCCATGTCAAACACCTGCTGAAAAAGCTGAACCTGCGCTCCCGGGTCGAAGTGGCGGTGTGGGCGGTTGAAGAAGGTCTGCACAGAAGCTGATCCGGAGCAGATCTGAGTTAAATCAAAGGGCAAATCCCCGTCTTCCGGTACTCTGGGCAGGTCTGAATCGTCCGGAGTATCCCATGCACCTGCCCAGATTGCCTTTTCCTTCCCGTCTTCCTGCCCTGCCCGGCAGCCAGTATCTCGGACAGCTGCAGGCACGCATCGACTCCGCCCCCCTGCTCGGACAATCCCTGGCGGTACTGAAGGAATACCTGCCATCACCAGCGCCTGTGCTGGACACCATTGACCGGACAATTCCCCTGTCCCTGAAACAGCTGGTTGCCGAGGCCCCGTTGAACCGGGTGTTTGCAGAGGCTATTGCCGAAGGTGAGTTCGACGATTTTGAAGGCCGCCGTATCCGCATGGAAGTGACCGGCGGCCAGCCCGGTATCACCTTCGGCTACTGGGCCGGCCGGTTGCGGATTATTGATGGTCCCGGGGAAGCCACCATCCGGGGATCCCTCAGCGCCTTCCGAACTCTGGCCGCACGCCGGCAGGACCCGGACCAGCTGTTTTTCCAGCGCCGCCTGGTGATTGAAGGGGATACCGAACTCGGCCTGGCCCTGAAAAACCTGCTGGACAGCCTGGACTGGTCCCTGTCGGTCTAGGGCGGGCACTGGCCTGAAGGGACGGGTATTGCAGAAGGAATCCGGATAGACTGGTCCGTTTCCGGAACGGGACGAGACCGATGACCCTGGCAGAAAAGCTGTGCCTGACCGCCGCCTTTGTATTTTTCATGACCGGCCTGCTGACCGGTGTCTGGAAATACGCGTGCATGGCGTCCAGCCCACGGGCAACCGCACCCCGGTATGTGGACATTGCCCATCGCAGCTCGCTTATGTACAGCTTCGCCGCCATGGTGCTGGGCTGGTTCGCCGGCTACAGTGTTTTTCCCGAATGGCTCAATACCCTGTCGGCCATAGCCGCCCTGAGCTTCTTCGCCCTGGCCATTGCCACCTATATCATCCATGGTCTGCTCAGAGACACCAACAGCCAGCTGCGCAAACCCCACAGGCTGGGCCGGCGTACCCTGCCTCCGGTACTGATCAGCAGTTTCATGTGGGCGCTGGTTGTGGCTGAAATCGGTGGCTCCCTGATTCTCGGCGCCGGCGCCCTGATGGCGGTCTGGTAACCCCTGGGGCTCAGGCCCTGACCTGATCCATCCCCGGCTTGCCGTACCAGTAGCCGTTACAGGGCGGTGCCTCCACCAGTGTCAGCGGGTCCATCCTGGGCACTCCGCCCCGGCGCACCAGATCAAAGCGCTCCACCACCTCATCCATGCCCTGATGCTCCGGGCTCAGGCGCACCGTGGCAACCCCCATATCCGCCATTTCCGGCAACTCCCGCATCAGGTCATAGCGGGCCCCGGACAGGGTGGAGATACCGTTGATCCGGAACAGTTCCTGGGATTCCCGGGAACGCAGTTCCAGCCCGTCCGGATGCTGCAGACAGCGGAATTCGCAGTTGTCCTTGGGCAGGTTGTAGTGACGGGCGGTAAAGCAGCGGGATGACCAGGCCAGGGGCAGGAAGCCCCAGGAAAAGACTTCCGCCGGCAGCTCAAGGCCTTGCTCATCCAGCCCGCGAATCAGCTGCCTGAGGGTGTCCCGGCCCAGCTCCACGGGCAGACACCAGCCCTTCAGGCCTTTGCGGGCCAGTATTTTCAGGGTCGCCACATTATAGATATTCATGGACGGGCCGGTGACAAAGGGAATGCCGTTGGCACAGGCCAGTTGCAGGGCACTCTGGTCATTGGCCTCCACCAGGAATTCATCCTGTTCACAGAGTTTGCGCAGCTGGCGCAGATCCGCTTCGGACTCAATCAGGGTCTGGCTGGACAGCACCACATCCTTGCCGCAGGCACGCAGGTCCCGGGCCAGACCAAACCAGTCACCGGGCTTCAGCGCCCGGCGCCGGGAGCACACGGTTTCGCCAAGATAGATGGTATCCACCGGCCAGTCTGCGGCCTTGCCATAGAACTCGAACACGGTTTGCCGGGACCAGAACCAGAGAATCGGCCCCAGGGAAAGTTTCATCATAGACGGGAGAACCTCATTTCCACTTGCGGTGATAGGCCCCCAGGGTGGTCAGGCCACCCTCGGAAAGCCCCGCCAGGGTATTGCGCCAGGCGGCTTCGGGCACAAACTTGTCCGGAGCTGCATCCAGCCGGTCCAGGGCCTGCCGCCAGGTGCGGGCCACATCGGCGATATAGGCCGGGCTGCGCTGACGCCCCTCAATTTTCACGGCACTGATGCCCAGCGCCTTCAGTTCCGGCAGCAGATCCATGGTGTTGAGGCTGACCGGTTCTTCAATGGCGTGGTAAACGCTGCCCTCTACCTTAAAACGGCCCTTGCACAGGGTGGGATAGCCAGCCGCCTCCCCGTCCCCGTACCGGTCAATCAGCACCTCATTGAGCCGGGATTCCAGCCCCTGAGGGGTTTCCTGCCAGCGCACCGCCTTGGCGGGGGAACAGGCGCCCCGGGTATTGGGGGATTCATCCGTAAGATAGGAAGACAGATAGCAGCGACCTTCCGCCATGATGCACAGGCTGCCAAAGGCAAACACTTCCAGCTCCACGGGACTGTTACGGGCCACACCCTTTACCTGGTCCAGGGACAGCACCCTGGGCAATACCGCCCGGCGGATATCGAAGTTGTCCTTGTAGAAACGCAGAGCCTCGTAACTGGTGGCGGAGCCCTGAACCGAAAGGTGGCGCGGCGTGTCCGGATATCGGTTGGCGGCGTAATCCAGCAGCCCCATATCCGCCAGGATCATGGCATCCACACCCATGGCCGCCGCCCGGTCAACCGCAGAGGTCCATTGCTGCCAGCCATCCGGCTGGGGGTAGGTGTTGATGGCGCAGAAAACCCGGACTCCCCGGGCATGGGCATAATCGATCCCCTCGGCCGCTCGCTTGTCGTTGAAGTTCAGCCCGGCGAACTGGCGGGCGTTGGTGCTGTCCCGGAAGCCGAAATAGACCGCATCAGCACCATTGTCCACGGCCGCTTTCAGGGCCGGCAGACTGCCGGCCGGACATACAAGTTCCATAGTTTTCTCCACTGCGGGAATGACGGCAGATTACTGCCCCCGGAGACAGAACACCTTGACGATCATCAGCGCTCGCCAACCGCTAGATGATTCTGGAGAAGCGCTGACTGGCCCCCTCTTTACGGTACAGGTCGAAAATCTGGCAGATGGCCCGGATCAGCAGACGGCCTGCGGGCTGCACCTGCAGCACCCGGCCATCATCGGCAATCAGCTCATCGCGCACCATGGGGGCGAGGCGTTTCAGTTCATCGGCAAAGTAACGGTCAAAGTCCTCCTGCCACTGACGGGCAAAGTGCTCACGGTCCAGGCGGAACTGGCAGATCAGCTGGCCGATCACCCAGCGCCGGATACGGTCATCACGGGTCAGGGTAACGCCTTTGGTGATGGCCAGATTGCCGGCATCAATCGCCTCTTCCCAGGCTGGAAGATCATGGTTGTTCTGGAAATAGGCATCATCGGTCTGACCAATGGCGGATACCCCCAGGGACACCAGATCACACTCGGAATGGGTGGTGTAGCCCTGGAAGTTCCGGTGCAGGCGGCCTTCCCTCTGGGCAACCGACAGACTGTCATCCGGCTTGGCGAAATGGTCCATGCCGATGTATTCGTAGCCAGCATCCAGCAGACGGTTGATGGTGTTGTGGAGGATGGAAAGTTTCTGCTGGGGCGTGGGCAGGGTTTCCGACTTGATCCGGGTCTGGGGATAGAAGCGCTGGGGCAGATGGGCATAGCTGAATACCGACAGCCGGTCCGGAGACAACTCAATCACTGACTCCAGGGTTTCCGCAAAGCTCTCGGGGGTCTGGTACGGCAGACCATAGATGAGATCCAGGTTGATGGAGCGGAAGCCGGTGCGCCGGGCCTCATCCAGAATGGACTCGGTCATTTCCCTGGGTTGCACCCGGTGAACGGCTTTCTGTACCTGCGGATTGACATCCTGCACCCCGAGACTGAGACGGTTGAAGCCCAGCTTCCACAGTGTGGACAGGGTATCTTCATCCACTTCCCTGGGGTCGATTTCGATACTGTAATCCCGGTCGTCACCGGTCTGCAGGTTGAACAGCTCGCCATAGCCCTGCATCAGGGCTTCCATCACATCCCTTGGCAGGAAGGTAGGCGTTCCACCCCCCCAGTGCAGCTGGGTAACCGGCCGGTCCGCACCGAACAGCTGCGACTGCATGGCCGCTTCCTTCAGCAGGCGCTCCACATAGGGCATGGCCTTGTCGCGGTTCTTGGTGATGACCTTATTGCAGGCGCAGTAGTAGCACAGATGGGCACAGAAAGGCACATGGGTATAGAGCGACAGAGGCCGGCCACTGAGTTTGCTCCGCTCTGCGGCAGACATCATGTCCTGGGCAGAGTAGTCCCCGGTGAATTCCACCGCTGTCGGGTAGGAGGTGTAGCGCGGACCGCTGAGGTCGTAGCGGCGGATCAGAGCCTCATCCCAGATAAAGGCCGGGAGCGTGGATTCCGGGGTCGTCTGAACAGAACTGGATGCCATAGTAAAACCTGAAAGTCATAAGTGGTGCGTGTCCATGGATTTCCCAGTCTAACCAATCCCGGCCGGCGACTTCTTGATACCGGTCAGGTCGGCATGGATTCTGGCCAAACCTTACCTCCCGGACCAGCCTTGCAACGCCCCCCCTTGAAATCCTGCCCCAGGCCGGGGAGACTCAACACTGGGTGTTATAACAAAGACAAACGCAGATGCCCGCGCCTGCACACAAAGAGTGTTTTTAATGACCGGCTTCAGTTACCTGCTGCCCTACGACTTTTCCCCCATAACCCTCCTCAGCTATGTTCTGGTACTGGGTTTCTATGGCTGTGGTCTGCTGCTGATGGTGCCGGAGCAGCGTCCGGGAAGCGGGCGCATTCTGGTCTTTGTGACCGGAGTCCTGCTGTGTTACGGGGTGATGCAGACCCGCTTCGACTACTATTCCCAGTACATGTTTTTTGTCCATCGCGGCCAGCATCTGGTGCTCCACCATCTGGGGCCTTTCCTGATTGCCCTGTCCAACCCGCTGCCGGTAATGCAGTTCTGGCACCGGCGGCTGAAGCTCGGGCAGGTCCCGCTGCTGCGCCCGCTGGCCTGGATTTACCGGGTACTGCAACACCCGCTGGTGGCCCCGGTACTGTTCGCCGGGCTGGTGTATTTCTGGCTCTGGCCAGCCATTCATTTCGACGCCATGCTCAGCCGGCAGCTGTACTGGATCATGAACTGGAGCATGTTGCTGGACGGGGTACTCTTCTGGTGGCTGATCTTCGATCCCCGGTCACCGGCCAGCGGGGAGGCCCTGGGTTACGGCAAACGCATGGTGCTGCTGGCGGCGGTTGCTGTTCCGCAACTGATTCTCGGGGCCTGGATCGTGTTTTCCCGGGGTATGGTGTATGACGTATATGAAGTCTGTGGCCGGGCCTGGCCCATGCCTCCGGAGACCGACCAGCTGCTGGGCGGCCTTCTCACCTGGATTCCCCCGGGCATGATGAGCGTTCTGGGCATACTGATCATTCTGCGCCGGGCCATGTACGCCAGCGACAGCGACAAGACTCTGAAACCGGCAAGTGAAGGAAGCACACCATGACCCCATCTGCCCTGCCCCACCGAGGCTGCACGATTCCGGCCCTGCTACTGTGCTGGCTGACCCTGGTTCTGGGGGGCTGCTCTGCAGCGGAGGAAGCCTGGAACGGCAAGGATATCCAGGGACTTATGCCGGAACTGGAATTCCAGCTGACCGGCACCTCCGGAGAACAGCTGACAGCGGCCGATTTTGCCGGTCAGGTCCGGCTGCTGGATTTCGGGTTCACCTCCTGCCCGGATGTGTGTCCGGCCACCCTGAGCAGCCTGAACAAAGCCGTGTCCCTGATGCCCGAAGACCTCCGCAACCGGGTCACCATCCTGTTTGTCAGTGTTGACCCGGAGCGGGACACCGGGGAGCGTATCCAGAGCTATGTGCAGTTTTTTGGCAGCAACATTGTCGGGCTCACCGGTCCGGAACCGTCACTCAGGGCACTGACCCGGCGCTACCGCACCACCTTCGGATACGAGGAAGCTGATGCCAATGGCAATTACCAGGTATCCCACAGTGCTGCCGTCTATGTTTTTGACCGTCAGGATCAGGCCCGCCTCCTGCTCCGCCCGGACCTGACTCCGCAACAGATAGCGGAAGACCTGACCCGCCTGGCCCGGTAATAATGTGTACGGAAACAGGAAACAGGAACTCCCATGAAAATCGGTGAAATGGCGAAACGGGCGGGGCTTCCGGTGGAAACCGTCCGTTACTACGAAAAGATCGGCCTGCTGCCGGCTCCGCAACGGGATACCAGTGGCTACCGCTCCTATCAGGACCGGCATCTGGAGCGGCTGCTGTTTATCCGGCGCTGCCGCAATCTGGATATGACCCAGGATGAAATCCGCGAACTGATCCGATTGGCGGAGCAACCGGAAGCGGACTGCAGCGAAGTGGACGCACTGCTGGCCCGGCACCTGGACCATGTAAGGGAACGGCTGCGGGAACTCACCAGCCTGGAGGCCACACTGGAACAGCTCCAGAAGGCCTGCTCCAACGGCAGGACGGTGCGTGAATGCGGCATCCTCGGCGGGCTTGCTGCCGACCCGGAACAGGGGCCGGTGGCAGAGCCCCATAACCACGTACCTGGTACCCATGGTCAGGGCCGCTGACACCTTCTGCAGCGGAACACATAGTCCCTTGACCCTGTAGTTACTTCAGGGTTTTTAATGGGGGCAGATACTTTCAGGAGAACCTTGTTATGGCCTGCAGCTGCTCTGCTCCCACGCCCCAAGCCCCTGCCCCCGGATTCCGCCGGGCCCTGTGGCTAGCCCTTCTGGTCAACCTCGCCATGTTCCTGATTGAGGGTCTGGCCAGTTTCCACTCAGGCTCAGTGTCCCTGCTGGCGGACGCCATCGACTTTTTCGGTGACAGCGCCAACTACCTGCTGTCCCTGACGGTTCTGTCCATGGGGATGCTGTGGCGGGGACGGGCCGCCATGGTCAAGGGCCTGACCATGGTGATTTTCGGGGTGGTGGTCTGGGGCCGGGCCGTCTGGGTCACCCAGAGTGGCATCACCCCGGAACCCCTGACCATGGGAGCCGTTGGCCTGCTGGCACTGGCCGCCAATGTGTTCGTGGCGGTCATGCTGTTCCGGTTCCGGGAGGGTGATTCGGACATGCGTTCGGTGTGGCTGTGCAGCCGTAACGATGCCATTGGCAATCTGGCGGTTATGGCCGCAGCTCTGGGGGTATTCGGCACCGGTACCGCCTGGCCGGACCTGATTGTGGCCGGCATCATGGGCACCCTGGCCATCACCGCCGGCAGCAGCGTGATCCGTCATGCCCGCGGGGATATCGCCCGGGCACAGCTGGCCGGCACCGATACCACTGCGGTGGAAACACCGGCCGGCTGCAGCAAATAACCCGGGCAGGAGGTCTACCAGAGTGACCGGTAGATCTCCACCATCTCGTCAACAGTCGGCACCCGGGGATTGTTACCGGGGGACCCTGACTGCAGAGCCTGCTCCGCCATGGTAGGCATCAGATTGAAATAGGTGTCCCGGTCGATACCGAAGCCTTCCGGGGTGGGCACCTGCAGTTCATCATTCAGGGCCCGCAGCTCTTCCAGCAGTTTTGTATTTGCAACATGGGTAGTGTCCGCCACAGCCGCCACACCAATGGCCCGGGCACAGTCTGCGTAGCGCTCCGCAGCCGCCGGAATGGAGAATTCAGTCACCGCCGGCAGCAGCATGGCATTGGACAACCCGTGGGGCACATGAAAAGCCGCGCCTATGGGCCGGCTCATGCCGTGCACCAGGGCCACCGAAGCATTGGAGAAGGCCACTCCGGCCAGGGTTGCCCCCAGCATCATGGCTTCCCGGGCCGCCTTGTCCGACGGGTTGTGGAACACCCGGCGCAGATTGGGGCCAATCAGCCCCATGGCCTGAATTGCCTGGCTGTCGCTGTAGGGATTGGCCTTGCGGCTGACATAGGCTTCCATGGCATGGGTCAGGGCATCGATGCCGGTATCGGCGGTTGTCCGGGGCGGCAGACTCAGGGTCAGGCCGTAATCGATCAGGGCCGCCACCGGCATGAAACCGATCCCGACACAGAGCATTTTTTCATCGGTGCTCTCATCGGTAATAATGGTGAAGCGGGTCACCTCCGAGCCGGTTCCGGCGGTGGTGGGAATGGCTATGATGGGCAGCCCCACCTGGTCCACCACACAGGGAAATTTGTAATCCCGCATGTCGCCGCCGAAGCGGCCAAGAATGCCGATGGCCTTGGCGCTGTCGATGGGGCTGCCGCCGCCCAGGGCAATAATGCTGTCGTAATCCCCTTCCCGGACCTTGTCCACACCGGCCAGAATCGAGCCGACTGTGGGTTCGGGAACGGTGTCCGCAAATACATCCGCCTGGATATCCTGTCCGCCCAGACACTGGCGGACCCGGTCCACATAACCCAGCTCCACCATCATCCGGTCCGTAATAATCAGCGGACGCTTGCAGCCAAGACTGGTCAGAACCGCACCCGCCTGTTCCGATGCGCCCTCACCGATATGCATGATGCGCGGCAAAATCACCTGGTTTGTCATTGCTCTTCCCTTATTGTTTTTGGAGTAAAAGGCCCGCCAGCTGAACAGGCATACCTCCACAGATTACCAGCACAACTCTCAGAACGTCAGGGAAATCATCACCGGGATATACACCAGGGCAAACAGGGTGGACAGCAGTACCGTACCTGCCACCTGCCGTGGCGAGGTATCCAGCAATGTAGCAATCACCACCGTATTGGCGGCAATCGGTGTAATGGAAATCAGGAAAACCGCCTGGTGTACAGCCGGACCATATACCCCCAGGTAACTGGCATCCAGCCACCAGAACAGACAGGCCAGCAGTGGCCAGGCCACAAACTTGCCCCAGAACGCCAGCGCCGTGAAACGGAGATTGCCCGCCAGCCCGCGCAGGGAGGATATGCCCATACCGATGATCATCATGCCCAGTACGCTGTAGGCCCCCCGCAGATTATCGAACAGGGGCACAAACACATCCGGTATTCCGGCTCCGGACAGATTGAGCAGCACCGCCAGCACAAAGCCATAGACCGACGGCAGCTTGGCCACCCGTTTCAGGGCATCCCCCAGGCCATAGCGCCCCCGGGCCGCCAGAAAATAGCCCAGGGAATTTTCGTACAGGGTGACTCCCAGCATGCACACCACATACAGCCCCAGCCCTTCTTCCCCGAACAGCAGCAGCGCCACCGGCACACCAAAATACCCGGTATTTCCGGAGCCCACACACAGGGGCATGATGTTGGCGCTGTTATCTCCCAGCAGCCGCCGGCCCAGCTTCAGATGCAGGATTCCCAATACCGAAG
>JBFHSI010000062.1:0-15301 GCA_041591245.1 Marinobacter sp. | reverse complement strand
TGGCCATTACATCCAGAACTTCCGGTGCCACGGTCAGACGTCCGTCAAAACCTTCTTTTGCCGCAAGAGCCCGTTTGAGCAGAGTGACAATATCCTGCTCTTCCAGGTTCTTCAGTACATAGACCCGGGTCCGGGACAACAGGGCGCTGTTCAGCTCGAAGGAGGGATTTTCCGTGGTCGCCCCCACGAAGATAAAGGTTCCGTCCTCGATATGGGGAAGAAAGGCGTCCTGCTGACTCTTGTTGAAGCGGTGTACCTCATCCACAAACAGAAGCGTGTCCCGGCCCTCTGCCTGCTTGCGGTTATGGGCCCGCTCAACTGCAGCCCGGATATCCTTGACCCCGGCCAGTACGGCGGACACGGTTTCAAAACTCAGGTTACCCAGGTTGGCCAGCAGCTGCGCAAAGGTGGTCTTGCCCACCCCCGGCGGCCCCCAGAGAATCATGGAATGCAGCTGCCCCTGTTCCAGCGCACGACGCAGGGGTTTGCCCGGCCCCACCAGATGGGACTGGCCCACATAGTCCTCAAGGGTAGTGGGGCGCATGCGTGCCGCCAGGGGACGGAAGCCGGTGTTCTCCTCAAACAGGCTGTCCTGCATCAGCTGCCGTCCCGGATAATATCAACGCCCTCCGGGTAATTGAGGGTAAAGGCACTGGTATCTATCTCATCATTCACGCGGATATGGCTGAAGCTGAGCACGCTGAGCTGGGACAGTGAGTCCTTCATGCGCATTTCCTGAAGCTCACCTTTGAAAAAGGTCAGGCGCAGGGATACAAACAGGGAATCCGGGCTCCGGGGCTCAAGGGTGTATTCCCGGGTATCGTCACCCAGTTCCCGCAGGGCAACCCGGTAGGTCTTGTCCAGATTACTCACTTCGCCACTCAGCAACAGGGCCGGAGTGGTCTGTACCTGTTCATCGAGGTTGTGAATGGTGACCTGTTCAAGATCCGGGTCGTAAACCTCCACGGTTTTGCCATTACTGACAATAAACTGCGACATGGGAGAATGGGATTCCCAGTAAAACAGTCCAGGACGCCGGGCCTTCAGGGCACCTTTGGTTTCCTGAACACTGCGGCCATTCTCATTGACCACAATCTGGATGAAATCCGCCTGATAGGACTGGTAGCCCTGGAGTATGGAGGCAAGATCAGCTGCAGCCTTGTCCTGTGCCGCAGTATTGTCCTGAGCCTGCGCCGAAATCATGAAAACCAGACTGACCACCAGGGCCAGGGTACGTCTTAAGCTGTGACGCTGCATGGATTAACTCCTAGTCTCTGGGGGGTGGCGGAGCCAGAACTTCCCGGGCGCCATTGTGGCCCGCAGAACTGACAACACCTGCGGCTTCCATGGCATCAACCAGATTGGCAGCCCGGTTATAGCCGATCTTGAACTTGCGCTGAACGGAGGAAATGGACACCCGGCGACCTTCGGTCACAAAGGCCACTGCCTCGTCGTACAGGGAATCGGTCTCATTATCGCCACCTTCAGACAGGCTGGGCACACCGGGCAGGCTTTCCCCTTCGGCGCCGTTGAGAACGTCATCCACATATACGGGCTCTCCCCGGGCCTTCCAGGCACTGACTACCCGATGCACTTCATCATCGTCCACGAAGGCACCATGAACCCGGACCGGAAGTCCCGAGCCCGGTGGCAGGTAGAGCATATCACCGTGGCCGAGCAGCTGTTCGGCACCGCCCTGATCCAGTACAGTCCGGGAATCAATCTTGGAGGACACCTGGAAGGAGATCCGGGTCGGAATATTGGCCTTGATCAGACCGGTAATCACATCAACCGATGGCCGCTGGGTGGCCAGAATCAGGTGAATGCCTGCCGCCCTCGCCTTCTGGGCAATTCGGGCAATCAGTTCTTCCACCTTCTTGCCGACAATCATCATCATGTCAGCAAATTCGTCGATGACCACAACGATAAATGGCAGGGTATCCAGTTCCGGGCGCTCCTGCTCATCATTGGCCAGGTATTCATCCGGCTTCCACAGGGGGTCCAGCAAGGGCTCACCGGCTGCCCTGGCTTCTTTCACCTTGCGGTTATAACCGGCAATGTTGCGCACCCCCATGTTGGCCATGAGCCGGTAACGACGCTCCATCTCGGCCACACACCAGCGCAGGGCATTGGCAGCCTCTTTCATGTCAGTGACCACCGGTGCCAGCAGATGGGGAATACCGTCATAGATGCTCAGCTCAAGCATCTTGGGATCCACCATGATAAAGCGCACTTCTTCCGGAGTTGCCTTGAGCAACATACTCAGCAACATGGCATTCACACCCACAGACTTACCGGAACCTGTGGTACCGGCCACCAGCAGGTGGGGCATCTTGGCAAGATTGGCCACCATCGGGTTGTCGCCAATATCGTTGCCCAGGGCCATGGTCAGCGGAGACGCCGAGTCCTTGAATACCGGTGCCGTCAGCACCTCACTCAGGCGTACGATTTCCCGCTCTTCATTGGGAATTTCAATACCGACTACTGACTTGCCAGGAATCACTTCCACCACCCGCACACTCAGTACCGCCAGGGAGCGGGCCAGATCCTTGGCCAGATTGGAAATCTTGCTGACCTTGACCCCGGGGGCGGGCTTGATTTCAAAACGGGTAATAACCGGTCCCGGATTGACCTCCACCACTTCCACCGAGACCCCGAAATCACCGAGTTTTTCCTCGAGCAAACGGGACAGGTGCTCAAGGGCTTCTGCAGAAAAACCCTGTTCCTTTTTCTCTTCCGCCGCATCCAGAAGGGTCACCGGCGGAATCGGATTTTCCAGATCCTCCAGCAGCGATGGCTGTTTTCCGGTCTCGGTGCTGGCCGGCACCTGTACCTTGTCTTTCTGGAAAGGCGCAATTTTCAGAGAACGGCCCGGCGCCGGGGCTTCTGCTGGCGCCTCTTTCCGTTTCTTCCTGACCGGTTTTGTTTCCTCGGCCAGCGGAACCTCTGCGCTCAGACTCTCAAGCCGGCCAGAGACTGGCTCCGAAGGTGCCACCAGGCTTTCCAGCGCTGGCTCAACACGTTCATGCCGGGCATCCGTCTCCGGTTTCTTCCTGCGTGACGGCCCAAAACCTGGAATACGGTGCCACCACCGGCGGCCCTCATCCCTGCCCTCTTCCGGTTCGTCAGCAGGAATACGGTCTTTCACTACCGGAGGTTCAACCCTCAGGACAGGTTCTTCATCCCGGTCAGCCACAGGCTGGGCTTTCTCCTTCCGGGAAAAAAGCAGCTCCTTAAGTGCATGACAGAATCTCAGGGTGAGCGTGCCCACCTGGTCCATAAGCCAGAACCAGGACAGACCGGTTGTCACGGTAAGGGCAAACAGGAAAATCGCGATCAGCAACAGAGTGGTTGCCGGGAGGTTGAAGAAGCGCACCATGGCATCCGCAACCGAGGTGCCCAGAACCCCGCCGGAGGAAGCTCCAAGACCGAACAGGGAATACAGGGACAGCAGGCTGGTGGCGGAAAGCAGGATCAGCATGAAACCGCCGGAGCGCATCAGAAACAGCGGCCAGTGCATGTCCAGGGGATCGTTACGCCGGCGAATCAGCATAAATGCA
Organism: Marinobacter sp.; assembly: GCA_041591245.1. GTDB lineage: Bacteria > Pseudomonadota > Gammaproteobacteria > Pseudomonadales > Oleiphilaceae > Marinobacter. The sequence goes on along the minus strand of JBFHSI010000062.1, from coordinate 11,741 downwards.
TAACCTGCGATCATCACCGGGAACAGATAGGCCACATGGCCGAAGAAATCCATGAGCAGACTGGCCAGCCAGGCACCGGAGCGCCCGGCATAGTTGTGCACGCTGGTATCATGCCCAATGCTGGCCCAGCCCGGGTCCGAAGGCGTAAAGGTCACCAGCGCCATGGCCAGATAACCGCACAGAGCGATCAGCCCGATCACAGCCCCTTCCCGGGCTCCCTGGGCAACCATACGACGAAACCGTTGCTGCTTGTCAGTCAGTTCCTGGGTTGTATTCTTCGCTTTTGCGGATTCGGCCATGAATATTCAGACAGTTCCTTTACTTGAATTCTGAAGCGCCTGAAAACCTCTTTGCAGGTCGGTTTTCAGATCCTCGACTGCTTCTATGCCAACCGATAGCCGGATCAGGTTTTCGGTAATCTTTGCCGCTGCTTTATCTTCCGGAGACAGCCGTCCATGGGTGGTAGTCGCCGGATGGGTAATGGTGGTTTTCACATCCCCCAGATTGGCAGTAATCGAAATCATCCGGGTTGCATCAATGAAACTCCAGGCTTCATCCCTGCCACCTTTGAGGCAGAAGGAAACAACCCCGCCAAAACCTTTCTGCTGTTTTCTGGCAAGTTCGTGCTGGGGATGGCTGGGAAGCCCGGAATAGAAAACATGCTCAACAGCAGGCTGCTGTTCCAGCCACACCGCCAACTCTAGCGCATTGTCACAATGAGCACGCATACGGATTGGTAAGGTTTCCAGGCCCTTCTGGAATACCCAGGCATTGAACGGGCTCATGGTGGGACCGGCAGACCGGAGGAAGGCATAAACCTCTTCCAGCAATGCCGAAGGCCCCACAACCACACCACCGACACAACGGCCCTGACCATCCAGATATTTGGTTGTTGAATGCACAACAACGTCCGCTCCGAGTTCCAGGGGGCGCTGCAATACCGGAGTACAGAAACAGTTATCCACCACCAGGAGGGCGTCATTGTCATGGGCCAGAGCGGCCAGCGCGGCAATATCCGCCACATCACAGACCGGGTTGGACGGGGTCTCAATGAACAGCATCCGGGTTTCCGGGCGAACCGCATCTGCCCAGGCATCCATATCGGTCAGACCAACAAAGGTGGTTTCCACCCCGAACTTGCCCATGTACTTGCTGAACAGCACATTGGTCGTCCCGAAGACACCCCGGGAGCAGACCACATGGTCACCACTTTTCAGCAGGGCCATGCAGGTACTGAGTATGGCCGCCATGCCGGAAGCTGTGGCCACCGCCCGCTCGCCCCCTTCCATGGCCGCAATACGCCCTTCAAAGGCCTGCACCGTAGGATTGGTAAAGCGGGAATAGATATTGCCAGGCTCATCGCCGCCGAAACGGGCCGCAGCCTGCGCCGCATTACCGTAGACGAAGCTGGATGTCGGAAAAATAGGATCGCTGTGTTCCAGTTGCCCCGTACGCATCTGCCCTGCCCTCACCGCGAGCGTGTCAACAGACATACCGTCGAGATCCGATTCCGGAATCCAGACATTTTCTTCGCGGCAAAAGGTCATGAGCATCTCCTCCCTAAATGGAGCTCCGGGTTAGTTTTCATCGTTGTACAGATCAATGGCTTCGCTGTCTCCGGAGTCTGACTCCGTCTGCCCCGAACGTTTTTTGTCGTTACGGGTCGCTTCCAGGCGATCCAGGTATGGCTGGTCCACATCACCTGTTACATATTCTCCGGTAAACACAGAGCACTCCCAGCCTTCGATGGCATCATTGACGTCACCAACACAGGCCAGCAGGTCATCCAGATCCTGGTACAGCAGCCAGTCAGCGCCAATCTGCTCCCGGATTTCTTCAACAGTGCGGTCGTGGGCAATCAGTTCGCTGGCCGATGGCATATCGATACCATAAACATTGGGATAGCGCACAGGGGGCGCAGCAGACGCAAAGTACACATTGCGAGCGCCGGCATCCCGGGCCATCTGGACAATTTCCTTGCAGGTTGTTCCCCGCACGATGGAATCATCCACCAGCATGACATTCTTGCCCCGGAACTCCAGGTCAATGGGGTTGAGCTTCTGACGCACCGACTTTTTGCGCATCTTCTGGCCAGGCATGATAAAGGTGCGGCCAATGTAGCGGTTTTTCATAAAGCCTTCCCGGAACTTCACGCCCAGGCGGTGAGCCATCTGCATCGCAGAAGTACGGCTGGTATCGGGAATCGGCATGACCACATCAATATCGTGATCCGGGCGTTCACGGAGCACCTTGTCCGCCAGGGTCTCACCCATGCGCAGGCGGGCCTTGTATACGGAAACCTTGTCGATAATGGAGTCCGGACGGGCAAAATACACATGCTCGAAAATACACGGATACAGATGGGGATCATCGGCACATTGATGGGTATAGATAGTGCCATCGGTTTCAATATAGACCGCCTCGCCCGGAGCAATATCCCGGACCATGGTGAAGCCTGCAGCGCTCAGGGCCACACTCTCGGAAGCAATCATGTATTCCTTGCGACCATCCTCGGCCTCACGGACACCGTAACAGGCCGGGCGAATGCCATTGGGGTCGCGGAAGCCGACAATGCCATACCCGGTGATCATGGCAATGACCGCGTAGGCGCCCTTGCAACGTTTATGAACCGCCCGCACCGCGTAGAAGATCTCATCCTTGGTGGGCTGGAGCTTGCCCAGTTTCTGCAGTTCATGGGCAAACACATTCAGCAGCACCTCGGAATCCGAGTTGGTGTTGATGTGGCGAAGGTCGGTACGGAACAGGTGATTGGCCAGTTCATCGGCATTGGTCAGGTTGCCGTTGTGAGCCAGGGTAATCCCGTAAGGACTGTTGACATAGAAAGGCTGGGCTTCTGCGGAACTGGAACTGCCCGCAGTAGGATAGCGGACATGGCCGATACCCACATTCCCCACCAGCCTGCGCATATGCCGGGTATGGAACACGTCCCGCACCAGACCGTTGTCCTTGCGCAGGTGAAAACGTTCGTCCTGAAAGGTCACAATGCCGGCCGCATCCTGGCCCCGGTGCTGGAGAACAGTCAGTGCATCATAGAGCAACTGATTAACGTTGGAAGTACTGACGATGCCGACAATGCCACACATGGATAGGGTAATCTCCGAGTGTTAATTCTGAATGTTAGAGAGAGGCAGGCGCAACTTCCGCGCCTTTCTGTTGTTGCTTATTCGCTGGGGCGCCACCATCGTCCGGCACCGGTCCCAGAAGGTGGGCGAACTCATCGCCCAGAACCCGGCGCGACCAGTCCTCGACAACCGCTAGCCGGTTGATCATCACGGATTCTCTCCACCAGGTATCCTGGGCCAGAGGTGTGTAGCGGGTAAAGGCAATACCGACGATGACCACCACTACACCGCGCAACAGCCCGAACCCCATTCCCAGCACCCGGTCCGTTGCAGACAGCCCGGTAACACGGACCAGATGGCCGATCATATTGTTGATGATGGCCCCCACAATCAGGGTTCCGAAGAACAGTATCGCAAAGGCGGCGATCAGGCGCACCAGCGGTGTTTCAACGGTACTTTCAAGAAGTGTCTGCATCTGGGGGTGGAAGGTTCTGGCCAGCACAAATGCGCCGATCCAGGTTACCAGGGACAAGGCCTCCCTGATAAAACCCCGTTTCAGACTGATTAGCGTGGAAACTGCAATCAGGGCAATGATGACCCAGTCAATCCAGATCAGTGCTTCCATGAAGTACCCGGTGGAAAAGAGGAAGCGCAAATTCTATCAGGAAACAGGGCGTCACCAAACCGCCAGATCCCATTAACCCCGAGAAAAACGTTTATTTGTCGCCGGTGGTTACCAGGCCATTCAGATTGAACGCCTTATCAAGGGCCCGCTTGGCAGCTTCAGCATCCGCTTTGGTAGCAAAGGGGCCACTGAACACCCGGGTCAGCCGGGTATCACCGCGCACCACATCCTGCAGATGGGAGCCATAGCCCTTTGCCCGCACCTTGTCCCGCAGGCGACGGGCATTGTCGGCATTACCGAAGCTCCCCATCTGGACCACCCAGGCTCCCGCCAGGGAACCACTGTAGTCGATGCTTTGCTTTTCTTCTGGGGCACTGGCTGGCGCTTTGGGTACCGGTTTTACAACCTCAGGTACAACCGGAGCTGAGGTTACTGCAGTAGATTGTTCCGGCTCAGACGCTGGCTGCACGGGTGCTTCGCTGGCAGGCTCCGCTGGCGCCGGCTCGGGTTCCACCAACCGGTAACCGGGGGCAGATTCAGCAGTGTCGGGCTCAGAACTGGCCCTGTCGATGGCAGCCACAGGTTCATTCTGATGGTCGTAAGGACCATCAACTTCCGGGAAAGGAGGCTCTTCAGGAATGGTGATGCTGGTGGATGTGCGCCCGGAATGGGGCTCATCAAACACCATGGGAACAAAGATAACCGCCAGGGCAACCAGAACCAGCGCCCCGACTATCCTCTGCTTCAGTCCATCCACGTTTTCTGTCTCCCTGTTATTGGTCATGCCCTGCCCTACTGCTCAGGTAGCAGATACTAACCGTGAACCCATCAGAACACCAAATCAGAGGAGCGGCCATGGACAAAGTTTAAGATGCCTGCGGCGCCAGCACAGCCCGGGCTTGCGCCACGGTGAAAAACGAACCGAAGACAATCACCAGATCATCCTCCGAAGCTGCTGTCAGCGCCTGGTCAAGCGCTCCGGCGACCGTAACACTGGTGCCTGCAGGGGTAATTCCTGAGGAGGCAATCCGCTGTCCCAACTGCTCCGCCGACAGGCCTCTGGGCACGTCCAGGCCCGCCAGATACCAGTGACCGATCAGCGGTTTCATGGCAGCGACAACGCCTTCAATATCCTTGTCTCCCAGAGCGGCGTACACCGCCCGGATACTTTGACCGGGCCTGGCCATGGCCGTCAAACGGCCTGCCAGCCAACGAGCTGCATGGGGGTTGTGCCCTACATCCACATAGACTTGCGGAGCCTCCATCAACCGCTCAAAGCGGCCCGGAACCCGTAACTGCGAAAGTGTCTGCTCCACCACCTGCGAAGCCAGCTCAGGCTCAAGGGTATAACAGGCAACCACCGCAGCCGCCAGACTGGGTACCGGGAGGGGGCCGGACGGCAACTGAACGCTTCTGCCCTGAAAGGTCAGCTGCAGCTCAGGCCCCTCACCCTCCGAAATCTGGTAATCACGGCCCGTCAGCGCAAGCCGGACCTTCTGGGCGGAAGCCTGCTGAAGAACAGACCGGGGAGGATTGGTATCCGCGCATACCGCCGGAATACCGGGGCGCAGAATCCCGGCCTTCTCGAAACCTATCTGTTCCCTGTCATCCCCCAGAAAGGCCACATGGTCAATATCCACCGAGGTGATAATGGCCAGATCCGCATCCATGACATTAACCGCATCAAGGCGTCCGCCCAGCCCCACCTCCAGAATCCAGTCCTGAATACCGGCCTGCGCAAACACCACAAAGGCCGCCAGGGTTCCGAACTCGAAATAACTCAGGGAGGTATTTTTGCGGGCCGACTCCACTTTTTCAAAAGCGGAAATCAGAACTTCATCCGACACCGGATCACCATGGATACGGATCCGTTCGTTATAGAGGTGCAGATGGGGGGAAGTGTAGGCGCCGGTGGTGCGCCCCGCAGCCTGCAACAGGGCCTCAACTGCAGCCACCGTGCTGCCCTTGCCATTGGTGCCGGCAACCGTAATGATCCTGGCCGCAGGCTTACGGGGGAACAGTCTGCGCAAGACCACAAGAACCCGGTCAAGACCCAGATCTATTTCCGTAGGATGGATAGCTTCAAGATAGTCCAGCCACTGCCCGACTGTTGCGCCAGAGGCCGGAGCGCTCTGACGCAGGTTCGCCCCGTTATTCTGAAGGCTCATCGGTCTCGGGCTTTTCGGTAACCTCAAATTCGATAGGCGCTTCGGTACCCGGCAGTTCTTTTCCGGTGAATTTCGCCAGCACGTGGGCAATACGCTCACGCATCTGATGACGGTGCAGAATCATATCGATAGCACCATGCTCCAGCAGGAATTCACTGCGCTGGAAACCTTCGGGCAGTTTTTCCCGTACTGTCTGTTCGATGACCCGGGGACCGGCGAAACCGATAAGTGCGTTGGGCTCCGCAATATTCAGGTCGCCCAGCATGGCCAGACTGGCAGATACGCCACCGAACACCGGATCCGTCATCACTGAAATATAGGGAATGCCTTCCAGTTTCATGCGCTCAAGTACGGCTGCAGTCTTGGACATCTGCATCAGTGACAGTATGGCCTCCTGCATACGCGCCCCGCCACTGGCAGAAAAGCACACCAGAGGAATACGCTCTTCCAGACAGACATTGGCCGCCTGTACGAACTTTTCGCCCACCACCTGGCCCATGGAGCCGCCAAGGAAATTGAACTCGAAAGCACAGGCCACCAGGGGAACACCCATGGTGGTACCTTTCATGACCACCAGAGCGTCCTTCTCACCGGTTGCCTTCTGGGCCTGGGCCAGACGATCCTTGTAGCGCTTGCTGTCCTTGAACTTGAGACGATCCCAGGGTTCCAGATCTGCCGCAATTTCTTCCCTGCCGTCAGGGTCAAGGAAGATATCGAGCCGCCGACGGGAATTTACCCGAAGGTGATGGTTACACTTGGGGCAAACCTCAAGATTCTTTTCAAGTTCCGGCTTGTAGAGAAATGCACCACATTTAGGGCACTTCTTCCACAACCCCTCCGGTACACCGGTTCTCTGCTTGGATTCCGAGCGGATTTTGCTCGGCATGATCTTGTCCAGCCAGCTACTCATGATTTTATCCTGTCCATTGATGCCAGTTTGCCGCGCCCCCGATCAGGAGGCCAGGCTGTCCAATGCTTCACGCATCGGGTAGAGCAGATCTGCCAGTGCACGCTTCAACTGATCAACATCTGCCTGATTTTTGGCTATTGTATCGACCAGGACACTGCCAACAATTACACCATCGGATACCCGACCCACTGCAGCAGCTGTTTCCGCATCGCGAATTCCGAAGCCAACACCGACCGGCAGTGCTGTCAGCTCATGGATGTGGGCCACCTTCCGGGCCACATCGTCCACGTTTATTTTCGCAGCTCCGGTAACACCATTGAATGAAACATAGTACACATATCCGGAAGAGTGCTCGCTGATTGCACGAATCCGGTCATCCGTCGTGGTGGGCGCCAGCAGAAAAACCGGATCCAGGCCCCGCTCCGCGAACAGGGGCGCGACATCATCAGCTTCTTCCGGCGGCAGATCGACGGTAAGCACGCCATCCACACCGGCATCAGCGGCAGCGTCTGCGAACTTGCTGTAACCCATGGCCTCGATCGGATTCAGATACCCCATCAGAACCACCGGGGTATTGTTATCGGTCTTCCGGAACTCTTTCACCATATCAATAACCTGATGAAGAGAGGTCCCGTGCTTCAGGGCGCGCTCACAGGCCAGCTGGATCACCGGTCCATCCGCCATGGGATCGGAAAACGGCACGCCCAGTTCAATAATGTCCGCACCGGCACCGACCAGCGTATGCATCAGCTCAACGGTCAGCCCCGGGTTCGGATCGCCCGCTGTAATGTATGGAATAAGCGCCTTGCGGCCCTGTCCTTTGAGGGTGTGAAGAACCCCTTCAATTCGGCTCATGCCTGCTCCTGTCAATTCGTCAGAGTTCTATACCATCCAGCTGGGCAATGGTGTGGATGTCTTTGTCGCCACGGCCGGATACATTGATCACAACCATCTTGTCCTTGTCCATACTGGCTGCCAGCTTCAGGCCGTATGCCACAGCATGGGAACTTTCCAGAGCCGGCATTATGCCTTCCACCTGAGTCAGGGTACGGAATCCCGCCAGAGCCTCATCGTCCGTAACCGACACATAGTTGGCCCGACCGATATCCTTCAGCCAGCTGTGTTCCGGACCGACACCCGGGTAATCCAGGCCAGCACTCACGGAATGGGTGGAGGAAATCTGACCGTCATCATCTTCCATAAGGTAGGTTCGGTTGCCGTGCAGAACACCGGGCCGGCCAGCACACAGAGGTGCTGCATGCTCGCCGGTTTCCAGGCCATGACCACCGGCCTCAACCCCGTAGAGTTCAACCGACTCGTCGGTCAGGAACGGATAGAACATGCCAATGGCATTGGATCCGCCGCCGACGCAGGCCACCAGAGCATCCGGAAGCCGGCCTTTCTTTTCCATGGACTGCTGGCGCAACTCCCGGCCGATAACGGACTGGAAGTCCCGTACCAGCATGGGGTAAGGATGGGGGCCGGCAACGGTTCCGATGATGTAGAAGGTATCATCCACATTGGAGACCCAGTCCCGCATGGCCTCGTTCATTGCATCCTTGAGGGTCCGGGTTCCGCTGTCAATGGCGTGCACCTCAGCCCCCAGCAGCTTCATGCGATAAACATTGAGCGCCTGCCGCTGAACATCTTCGGAGCCCATGAAGACATGACACTCCAGGCCCAGGCGGGCACAGACGGTGGCCGTTGCCACGCCATGCTGCCCGGCTCCGGTCTCGGCAATAATGCGTTTCTTGCCCAGAAAACTGGCCAGCAGAGCCTGGCCGATGGTGTTGTTCACCTTATGGGCGCCGGTATGGTTCAGGTCTTCCCGTTTCAGCCAGATCTCGGCACCACCGGTTTCCCGGGTCAGGCGCTCAGCGAAGTAAAGAGGGCTAGGACGGCCCACATAGTCAGCCAGATCCTTGTCGAAGGAGGCCTGGAATTCCGGATCCTTTTTCAGGCGCAGGTATTCCCTTTCCAGTATTAGCAGGGAGTCCATCAGGGTTTCGGAAACGAACCTTCCACCGAAGGCTCCGAAATGCCCCCGGGCGTCAGGAAGAGCGCTCAGCATTTCTTCAGTCAGTTTTACAGACACGGCGAACCTCTTTGATAAATTCAGAAATTTTTACGACGTCCTTGATGCCCTTGCAGCTTTCCACACCACCACTGACATCAACAGCCCAGGGCCTTACCTGCTCTATAGCGCGGGATACATTAGCAGATGACAATCCACCGGCCAATACAAGTGGCAGGGACCTGTCCCCGGGAATCAGGTTCCAGTTGAAGGATTGCCCGGTTCCGCCGTAGCGCTCGGGATCCCAGGCATCCACCAGAAGCCCGCTGGCTCCCTGATACTCCATAAAGGCGCGATCAATCTGGCCCGCTTCCCGTACCCGGACAGCCTTGATCCAGCGTCGCCCGAAGCGGGCGCAGAAATCCGGACTTTCGTCGCCATGAAACTGCAGCAGATCCAGCGGTATCCGCTCCAGCACCTCATTCACCCGAGCCTCGGAAGCATTGACGAAAAGCCCCACCAATGACACGAAGGGGGGAACTTCCCGGGCCAGAACCTCTGCCTGATGAATGGTTACTGCCCGGGGACTCTGCTCATAGAACACCAGCCCTATGGCATCCGCACCACACTCAACGGCAGCACGAACATCTTCAGGCCGGGTCAGACCACAGATTTTGACTCGCGTACTCATTGGTTTTGAACCGGTTGCCTTGCGTGAATGAACGTGGGACGAATAGGCTGATTTTCCTGCTCAGAAAACCAGGGGCGGACAAACCCCGGACCACATGCAGCCTGCGGCACACCACACCCAGCAGGATACCCTACATCCACCAGATACAGGCCATAGGGAGGTGCGGTAACCCCCGCCACAGTCCGGTCACGGGCCTCGAGTACCTCTCGCACCCACTCCACAGGCTTCTCTCCTGCCCCTACCGCCATAAGAACGCCGGCAATATTGCGCACCATATGGTGAAGGAAGGCATTGGCCTGAACATCGATAATGACAAAGTTCTGTTTCCGGCTGACCGAGATGCTTTCCATAAACCGGACCGGTGTACGGGACTGGCAGCCGGCGGCACGGAAGGATGAAAAGTCATGCTCACCCAGTAAAGCCTGGGCACTGCGATGCATGAGCTCCGCATCCAGAGGACGAAAAGTCCAGCTCACCTGGCCGCGCTGAATGCCGGGACGTACCGGATGATTGTAAATCACGTATCTGTAGCGCCGATAAACCGCAGAAAACCGGGCATGAAAATCCCCCGGGCCATTGCCTGCCCAGTGAACCGCAATATCATCGGGCAGCGCGGTATTGATCCCCATCACCCAGGAACGAAGGCTTCGAACTGCTGATGTTTCAAAGTGGGTGATCTGATAACTGGCATGAACTCCAGCATCGGTCCGGCCGGCGCAAACCAGATCCACAGGATGGTTGGCGACACGGGCTACAGCCTTTGCCAGCTCCCCCTCCACCGACCTGACACCGGACTTCTGAAACTGCCAGCCATGGAAGTGACGGCCATCGTATTCCAGCGCAAGTACAACACGACCCGCGCCAATGTCTTCATCCGTGCCCAGTGGTTGAGGTTCTAGGAACAAGTGCCTTCCCGCATTATACCGCTTAAAAAAAAACAAAGCGCCGGCTGATGCCGGGACAAACTCCCGGCGGCCGACGCTTCCGCCTGATTCTCGTGATTATAACGGATCAGGAAATATTTTTAAGAAGTTCTCTGGCTTCGGTTTTTTGTTCCTCGTTACCCTCGATAGCCACTTCGTCGAGTATGTCACGGGCACCCTCATGATCCCCCATCTCGATATAGGCTCGAGCCAGATCCAGCTTGGTCGCTGCCTCATCGGCTCCGGCAAGGAAGTCGAAGTCATCGTCGTCACCCAGATCACTCTCTTCCAGATCTTCCACAGAGGATGATGCAACAGATTCTTCCGCCACTTCCTCCGATGCTACCGGCAGGTCATCGATATCCAGATCCAGCTCATCTTCCTGCTCCGCTTCTGCGGAATCAGTAACAGAGTCCAGACCTTCAAGAGAGCTAAGGTCTTCCAGATCCTCCAGGTCCGCCAGATCCACTTCAGCAGAATCATCCGGCTCGTCGGCCCCGGGGGCGGGAACAGTGTCCGACAGCTCTTCCATCAGATTGATATCTTCATCGGAAATATCCAGTTCCAGATCACCGAGAAGCGACTCCTCATCTTCGGCGGCGTCAGTGTCTTCATCATCTGCAACCACCTTGTCCAGTTCCGCATCCAGCTCATCCAGGAAGGACTCATCCAGTGCGTCCAGGGCATCCTCGCTCAGCTCATCTGCTGCACCGGACTCCGCCGCGGTTTCGGCCTCGTCCAGGCTGAAATCAAGGGAAAGGTCATCGCTATCGGCACCGGCTTCCGCAGATTCGTCCAGCTTGACATCAAACAGGGACTCATCCGCCTTCTCTGAACCAGACACTGCTTCATCTTCGCCAGAATCCAGGGAGAGGTCTGAGACATCGTACTCGATCACACCGAGATCGCCCTCTTCCTGCTCCGGCTCCTCTTCCGGACCGACTCCGGGCAGATCTTCGCCCGGAAGCGAGTCAAACTGATCCGACAGCAGTTCGTCAGACAGAGCACTCTCTTCCAGCACCGTCTCGTCCCCGAGACCAGCTTCTGAAGACCCCTCCTGGACACCTGCCGGAGCAGCTGTCAAAGACTCATCTTCGGCCTGGGGAGCCCGGAAAGAATCGGAACGCAGCTGGGATTCAAGATCATCTATGCTGGGAATCGACTCAGCTTCCTCAAGCCGCGCCCGCATTTCCAGCGCAGAAGCCAGCGCTTCCTCATCTTCCAGAGCCTGAATTTCACCAAACTGCTTCTCAAACGAGTCCCGGTCTTCAGTGTCCGCATAGACACCCAGAAGCTTCAGGCGCAGGTCGGTACGGCTGGGCTCCCG
>JBFHSI010000061.1:0-15349 GCA_041591245.1 Marinobacter sp. | reverse complement strand
CTGTTTGCCGGCTGAGCTCAGTCGAACAGCCGCAGCTGGGTCACCGGCGCGTCGTCATTGCGGAAACGGACACCCAGCCCCAGCAGCCGGACCGGCCGGAAGCGTGCACCTGTCAGTTCCCGCAGCAGGGGCAGATAATCCTCCGGTGACGGTTCCTGAACCCGGTCACGGACCCGCTCCAGAGTATGGGTAGAAAAGTCGCTGTAGCGGATTTTCACAAACAGCTTGTGCAGGGGTTTGCGCTGGCCTTTGCGGGCCAGACGCCGGAGCAGGTCCTGCACCAGCTCCGCCAGCACAGCTTCACAGGCGGGCAGATCCGGCAGGTCCTGGGAGAAGGTGCGTTCGACACTGACGGATTTGGCAATCCGGGACACCACCACCGGTCGCTCGTCACGGCCATGGGCCATCTGGTGCAGGCGGTAGCCCTGCTTGCCAAAGCGCTCGGTCAGCACTTCCGGGGCAATGGCCTGCAGGTCACCACAGGTTGCCACCCCCAGTTCATGTAGCCGGCCGGCGGTTACCTTGCCCACACCAAAGAGTTTTTCCACCGGAAGATCCCGGACGAAGCCGTCCACATCCTGGGGCCGTACCACAAACAGACCGTCGGGCTTTTCCCAGTCGCTGGCAATCTTGGCAAGAAACTTGTTGGGCGCCACGCCAGCAGAGACGGTAATACCCACTTCCCGGCGAATCCGCTCCCGCAACCCCTGCGCCATCAGGGTGGCACTGCCCCGATTTGCCTGCACATCGGAGACATCCAGGAAGGCTTCATCCAGGGACAAGGGCTCCACCAGGTCTGTCAGCTCCCGGAGAATGGCCATCACCTGCTGTGATGCAGCCCGGTAGCGGGCCATATCCGGAGGCACAAACACCAGCCCGGGACACAGCCTGCGGGCCTCTGCGGCGGGCATGGCCGAACGCACACCAAAGGCCCGGGCCTTGTAGTTGCAGGTGGCCACCACCCCCCGCCCGCCTTCGCCACCCACCGCCAGTGGCACCTCTTTCAGCGACGGGTCATCACGCATCTCCACTGCTGCGTAAAAGCAGTCACAATCCACGTGAATGATCTTGCGCTGGGACATGGCAGGAGCTCATCGTTAATATCTGTACATTTATACAGCCTTGTATATTAAGCGACATTGCCGAGAATGTCAGGACTATCCCTATCCATGACCCGAAACCATAGACGAGGCCATATGAGCAAGCCCATGACGGACTCCGCCCGGACCGAGATTGAAGCCGCCGCTTTCCGCCACCTGATCCGGCACCTGAGAGAGCATACCGAAGTACAGAATATTGACCTGATGAACCTGGCCGGGTTCTGTCGCAACTGCCTCTCCAAATGGTATCGTGCAGAAGCCGAAGAACGAGGCTTCGAACTTTCCGACCCGGAAGCCCGGGAAATTATTTACGGCATGCCCTATGAGGAATGGAAATCCCGTTACCAGACAGGGACCAAAAAGGAGATACAGCAGTGAGGGTCAACGAAGCGGTACAGATTCATCTGGCGGCACTGGCGGCCGGGCACGGGGATTTCAGCGATACCCTGGCCCTGATTGACCGCCACTTTGATTATCAGCCCGCCGGCTTCCATAATGGCCCCCTGTATAATGCTGCCGGCCAGAATGCAGGCTCCTGCAAGGTTTTCGCCCTAGGGCGCCACTGCAACCTCAGCGAGGCCGACACCCTGAAACTCTTTGCCGAGCACTATCAGGAGGTTATGGACAACCCCGCAGGCGACAGCCATGGCAACATACGGCAGTTCATGGGTACCGGCTGGTCCGGTATCCGCTTCGAGGCCGACCCCCTGCGACCGCGTGCCACTCCCAACACAATGACAGAGTCCCATTCATGACCGATACCGCTACCCCCGGGGTAACACAGGGTTTTCAGCTGAAAAGCGCCAGCATCTCCATGACCGCGCTGGAGCTGTATTATTTTGACAGTGAAGAGTTCGAGGAAACACTGCGGGACAAGATCAGCCAGGCCCCCGGATTCTTCAAGGACATCCCCATTGTTATCAGCCTGGAGAAATACCAGGGCCTGGACAGCGAGCTGGATTTCTTCAAGATTATCGGCACCTGCCGCCGCCACCATATCCATGTGGTGGGTGTCCGTGGCGGCTCTGACGATCAGCGCCGTCTGGCCCGGGGAGCTTCCCTGGCACTGCTGCCCGCCAGCACCCGCCGGGAACAGCCGGAAACAGCCTCGGAACCGGCAGCACCGGCCCCTGCAGCGACCGTCAGCAGTGGCAACCCGGCGCCCGCGCGAATCATCAGCCAGACCGTGCGTTCAGGCCAGCAGGTGTATGCCCCGGACAGCGATCTGATCATTCTGGCACCGGTACAGGCCGGCGCCGAAGTACTGGCGGCAGGCAATATTCATGTCTATGGCCCCCTGCGGGGCCGGGCACTGGCAGGCATTCACGGGGACAAGACCGCCCGGGTCTTCTGCCAGTCCCTTGAAGCAGAGCTTGTGTCCATCGCCGGACACTATAAAATCTCCGAAGATCTTCAGGACAATAGCTGGAAAAATGCCGTACAGATTCAGCTCAGGGATGACCTGCTGGTGGTAGCGCCACTGGACAAGGCCTGATGTTCAGAGTGAATACAATAACGTGACCGGATTATTCGGCAGATACGACGAACCCACCGTGAAACAGGAATGCAATCTTGGCTAGAATTATTGTCGTTACTTCAGGAAAGGGCGGCGTTGGCAAAACAACCACCAGCGCCTCGATCAGCACAGGTCTTGCCAAGCGTGGCCACAAAACCGTTGTCATCGATTTTGATGTGGGGCTGCGCAACCTGGACCTGATCATGAATTGCGAACGCCGGGTCGTTTATGACTTCGTCAATGTGATCCAGGGCGAGGCAACCCTGAACCAGGCACTGATCCGGGACAAACGGGTCGATACCCTGTTCATCCTGCCTGCGTCCCAGACCCGGGAAAAAGAGGCGCTGACCAAGGAAGGGGTCGAGAAAGTCATCAACGAGCTTTCCGAAACCTTCGACTACATTGTCTGCGACTCCCCCGCCGGTATCGAACACGGCGCCCAGATGGCCCTCTACTATGCCGATGAGGCCATAGTGGTTACCAACCCGGAAGTGTCTTCAGTCCGGGATTCAGACCGGATTCTTGGCATTCTGCAGAGCAAGTCCCGACGCGCCGAAATGGGCCAGGACCCGGTGCGGGAGCACCTGCTGCTGACCCGCTACAACCCGGAGCGGGTGGAAAAAGGCGAAATGCTTTCCGTTGCCGATGTTGAAGAAATTCTGGCCATCCCGCTGCTGGGCGTTATCCCGGAAAGTCAGGTGGTACTGAATGCCTCCAACCAGGGTGTGCCGGTCATTCTCGAAGAGGACAGCGACGCCGGTCAGGCCTATGACGACGCCGTGGCCCGGCTTCTGGGTGAAGAACGGGAACACCGCTTCATGACCGCCCAGAAGAAGGGTTTCTTCTCGCGAATGTTCAAGGGGGGGTAAACCATGAGTTTCCTCGATTACTTCAAGGGCAAGAAAACCAACACCGCCAGTGTGGCCAAGGAGCGTCTGCAGATCATCGTTGCCCATGAGCGGGGCCAGCGAGATCAGCCGGACTACCTGCCCCAGCTGCAGCAGGAACTGCTTGCGGTAATCCGCAAGTATGTGCAGATCAGCGATGACATGGTGCAGGTAGAAGTGGACCGCACCGACAGCTGCTCAGTACTGGAGCTCAACGTTACCCTGCCGGAACGCTGACACCCGGCCCGGCGCACCCGGTGCCGGGCACTACCAACGGGCATAGTGATCCTCCATCAATCCCCGCAGCCCTGCTACGGGGATTTCTGTTCCTGCCTCATCCCGTACATGGCCCCGGAAACTGCCGATAAACTGCCGGAAATTGGAGGCCAGGACCCAGGCATTGATTTTTTCCTTGCGCACGCCCGCGGGCACAAACTGCAGATCCACCCGGCCATCATCGGTGCGCACCCGCCAGTCGCTACCCGGCTGGTAGCGGTCAAAACTGAAAAGCGCGGGCCCAAGCCGGATACAGCGGCCATCCAGCCACAGGGCGTTTTCCGTCATCCCGGTCTCATTTACCCCGGCTGCCAGATTCAGCCCCAGGGTACGGCCATCGCCGGTACGCCCCGCCAGACAGGCCCAGTTCCAGGAGGTTTCCCTGCGCATATAGCCGCAGCTCCAGTCGATACTGCCCAGGGTCTGCTCATCACAGCGCCAGATGCGGTGATCCCAGCGGATTTCCCCGGTCACCGGCAATCCCGCAGATTTACGGGTAAACACCCAGCCGTTGTAACCGGCCGGACTCACCAGACGCAGTGGATCCCGGTCATCCTGCAACTCCAGATCCACCTGGATGCCGCCCGGAGCCCGCACACTGACCTTGCGGCCCCCGGGAACCGCCTGGATTCCCATGGCAACCCCGCCTTTGCTAAAACTGGCGTTGCCCAGCTCCGGCCGGGGATCCATATGGGTGCCAAAGGCCAGGGGCTGCTTGAAAGACTGTTCCAGCAGAGTGCCCGTTTCGAAATCGTACAGGTAGAAAAAGCCGTTACCCACCAGCTTCAGGTCCACCAGCGCCATTCCGAACACCCACCCGGGGCCCATGGCACTGACAAACTGGAACTGGTTGAAGCGCCAGCGCCGGGCCAGGCCAGAACGGGGCCGGTCCATGGACGTGCGCAGGTCATAATCCAGGTAATTTATCTCGTCAACCGGCTGCTCAAGAATACCTGGGGAAATACGCCCTTTGCTGTCAATCAGCTTTGTTATTGGTGTCATTGTTATCCCGGTACAGGGTGCTGGGTGGTTGAATGCGGATAAACCCGGAACCTGGTTCACAATCCCCGGTATCGCCGCCGCTGCGCTCAGAGGCTGATGCTAGACTCAGGCCATACATCACCCGGAAAGTGTAGCCCATGACCCATAGCCGAGCCCATGGCTTTAAAGGCTGGACCTCTGCCTCTGGCCGTAGCCTGTGCATACTGCTGATGACCGCTCTGGCGGCCACAGCGTCTGGCCTGGAACTGCCTGCAGACGATGCCGACGCCTGGAACCTGAAAAAGCAAGCCGGCAATATCCGGATCTATACCATGGACCGGCAGGGCTCCGGATTCCGTGCCTTCAAGGCCACGGCGCTGATTGATGCGCCCATCGAGAACCTGATGGCGGTCATGGTCAATCCCCGGTCCTGCATGCAGTGGGTCTACCATTGCGTGGAGTCCCGGGCCATAGGCTCCGGCAGTTTCCATGATCGCTATGCCTACTCCGTCAATGACATGCCCTGGCCGGTCACTGACCGGGATTATGTACTGCGAATCCAGACCCGGGGCCAGCGGGATCGGGGCGAGATCATCATGGACCTGAACGCCACCCCCGGGCTGCTGCCCCCCCAGAATGACCGGGTGCGGGTGGACCTGTCGGATACCCGCTACCGGTTTATTCCCGAAGGCAACCAGACCCGGCTGACCTGGATACAGCACACAGACCCCAACGGTGCCCTGCCCGGCTGGCTGGTGAACTCGCTGCTGGTGGATATTCCCCTGCGTTCACTTCAGGCCCTGGAACGGGTGGCCCGGCAGGACCACTATCAGGGCTATCAGCTGGTGTATGACCCCCAGGGCCGGCTGGTGGATGTGCGTCCGCCGGCACATCAGGGGATGACGCGTACACAGTGACAGGCTAAGCTTGGGATCAATAGCACACAGACACGGCAGGAAGTGTTCGATGACCGTTCTCGCATACGAGATCATGACCCCCACGATCAAGGCAGTTCCCCAATCCTGGACCATGGACCGGCTGGCCCGCTTCCTGACCGACAACGAAATCACCGGCAGCCCGGTCATTGATGACAAGGGCGACATTATCGGAATCGCCACCCTCAAGGACATTACCGAATTTCGCTGGAACGCCAGTCACGGCGACACCGGCAGCCAGCTGACCCCGGACGAGGAGCAGGAAGCCCGGCGCCTGCGCATGATGATTTTCGAGGAAATGGGCAAGGTGCCGGTGGAAGTCCGGGATATCATGACCCCCAGTGTCTTTTCCGTGGACGAACAGACCCCGGTGCGGGATGTGGCCAACCTTATGATGGAGGAGCACCTGCACCGGATATTTGTCACAAAAGACTCGAAAATTATTGGCATAATAACCACTTACGATATGCTGAAGCTGATCTCGGATCAGCAACTGACGCAACGCTGCGTCGGAAATGACTGAGTCATCCAAGAGGTAACGCCCCCTATGGCAAGAGCACCGCAAGCTCGCAAAAAGATGTACGTCCTCGACACCAACGTCCTGATCCACGATCCCAACGCCCTTCTCAACTTTGAAGAACACGATGTCATCATCCCCATGACCGTGCTGGAAGAGCTGGACAGCCTGAAATCCGGAAAACAGACGGTTGCTGCGGACTGCCGCCAGGCCATCCGGAATATCGACAAGCTACTGGGCGATGCCTCTCCCAAGCAGATTGAAAAAGGGGTACCCATTACCCGGGGTGACAAGGCCGCCCCCATGGGCCGGCTGCTGATCCTGATGAGCACCCAGGGGCTGGGTTCCCACTCCCTGCCCGAGCACCTGAACGACAACAAGATCATCAATACCCTTGCCGCCCTGCAGGAGAAGCACAAGACCCGGGATATCATCCTGGTCAGCAAGGACATCAACATGCGCCTGAAAGCCCGGGGCTTTGGCGTAGACGCCCAGGACTACCACAACGACCAGCTGCTGGATGACATAGACCTGCTACCCAAGGGCTATCAGGAATTCCCCAACTCCTTCTGGGATACCATCGAAAAAGTGGAAACGGTGCAGCGGGAAGGCATCACCGAGCATATCCTCAAGCGCGAAGGGGAACTGGCGAAACTGCATATCAATGAATTTGTGGTGGACCAGCAGGGATTCGTGGGCCGGGTTTCGGAACTGACGGATACCCAGATTGTACTCAGGGACCTGCACCAGCAGGATCTGATGAACGAGGAAGTGTGGGGGCTGGTGCCCAGGGATATCTACCAGGCCATGGCCCTGAACCTGCTGCTGGACCCGGACATTCACCTGGTGAACCTGACCGGGTCCGCCGGGTCCGGCAAGACCATTCTGGCCCTGGCGGCCTGTATCGAAATGACCGTGGCCAGCAAGCTGTACAAACGCATTATCGCCACCCGCTCCACCCAGGGGCTGGATGAGGATATCGGTTTCCTGCCGGGCACCGAGGCGGAGAAAATGGAGCCCTGGCTGGGCGCCATTGTGGACAACCTTGAAGCCCTCCACGAGGACGACGAGAACATGACCGCCAGCGTGGACTACATCCTCAGCAAGGTGCCTCTGCACTTCAAGTCCATGAACTATATCCGCGGCCGCAGCTTCCAGCACAGCCTGATCATCATTGACGAGTCCCAGAACCTGACACCGCACCAGATCAAGACCATCATCACCCGGGCCGGCAACGGCTCCAAGGTTATCTGTCTGGGCAACCTGGCGCAGATCGATACCCCGTACCTGAGTGCCCTCAGCTCCGGCCTGACCTACATGACTGAACGCTTCAAGACCTTCAGCCACGGCGGCCACATCCACCTGCAGGGGGTTCCCCGCTCACTGCTGGCGGAATTCGCCGAGGCCAATCTCTGAGCCAGTAACCGGCCACAGCAGCCCGGGGCCGCCTCAGCAGTCCCCGGCTGCAGGCCCGGGCAGACAGACCCGGAGTTCCGCACCCTCACCGTCGTCACGGTCGGAAATGGAGATATTGCCCCCCATACCCAGAATCAGGGTACGGGCGATTGCCAGCCCCAGCCCGGCTCCACCACTGTCCCGGCTACGGGAGGCCTCCACCCGGAAAAAGGGTTCGAATACTTTTTCCCGCAATTCCTCAGGAATGCCCGGCCCCCGGTCCCGGATGGTCACAACCACCTCTCCAGGCCCGGTACTCAGACTGACTTCCGCCCGCTGACCATATTTGACGGCATTTTCCAGCAGATTCCGCAGCGCACGGCGCAATGCCTCCGGACGTCCTGACAGGGTACACCGGGGCATGGGGCCACAGGATACCGGCATGCCGATTTCCTCAAGGTCATCGCAGAGACTTTCCAGCAGGGAGCCCACATCAAAACGCCGTGGACTTTCAGCGCTGCTGCCCCGGATAAAGTCCAGGGTATCCTCGGCCAGGGACTGCATTTCCGCCAGGTTGTCCAGTAACCGGGTGCGGTCTTCCCCTTCCGGCAGCATTTCCACCCGCAGTCTCATGGCGGTGAGCGGGGTACGCAGATCGTGGGCCAGCGCCGCCAGCAACCGGGCCTTTTCATTCTGCGCCCGGCCCACCTGACTCTGCATGTGATTGAACGCCCGGATCACATCCCGGATATCCTCAGGCCCCTGCTCTTTCACGGTGCCCGGATTGCCCATGGAAAATGCCTGAGCAGCCTCCCGCAGCCGTCGCACCGGCGCCAGAATATAGCGAACCGCCAGCCACACGCTGACAATCAGCAAAAGCGCGGTCACCCCGGCCCCCAGCAGGGCCGCCTTGAGCCAGAGCCAGGACGGCATGGGGGGAAGCGCCACCACATTCAGCCAGTGGCCGTCACCCAGTGCCACCGACAGTTCCAGAACCGGCGGGCAGTCCATTTTCCGGATGCGCTTGTGCCAGTCCTTCTGGTATTCCCGGATCACTTCCTGGCCGGAATGCTCGTGGTCATGGTGGTCGTCATCGTCGTCCCGGTCATCCTGTTCACAGCGGTCGTCATCCACCAGAATCCGGGTATGAAGCATTTCCGCATCCAGGTGCTGATCCGCCAGCGGACCTTGCGTGCGCAGCCACTCTGAGAATTGCCGGGAATCGTCTTCCGGGAGCATGGGGGAAGTGTCCGCCGACAGGGACAGGAAGGGATCACTCAATACCACCAGAGCCCGCTCCCGCCCGGCGGGTGTCATGGCATCCACCAGAGAATAGGCGTTGCCCACCCGCTGCAGCAGACTATTGAGGCTGGCGGTCTGCAGGGCATCCTGACGCTCGTCCGCCATCATCCAGAAAGTAATGCCCTGTGCCGCAAGGACCACCACAATAACCAGGAGGACCAGCTGGCCGGCAGCCCGGGCAGGCCACAGGCGCATGTCAGAGCACCTCCACGGCGGAGGTCCACTGGTAGCCGCCGCCCCATACGGTCTTGATCAGCTCCGGGTTCCGCGGATCCCGTTCAAGCTTGCGGCGCAGCCGGCTGACCCGGTTGTCGATACTGCGGTCGAAGGCAGTTGCTTCCCGGCCTTCCGCCAGATCCAGCAGATGATTCCGGGACAGAACCCGGCCGGCATGGTTGAGAAACACCAGCAGAAGATTGAATTCGGCGGTACTCAGGGCCACCTCTACTCCCTCCGGATCCGTCAGACGCCGGTGGTCCACATCCAGTTGCCAGCCCTCAAACCCCAGCACCTGTCCCGGCGAATCGCCGACCCGCGCAGGAAGCGCCTCGGTCCTGCGCAGTACCGCCTTGATTCTTGCCAGCACTTCCCGGGGATTGAAAGGCTTGGTGACATAGTCGTCCGCCCCCATCTCCAGCCCCACAATCCGGTCGGTATCCTCCCCCATGGCGGTCAGCAATATGACCGGTACCCGGTTATGTTCCTGCAGGTAACGGCACAGGGTCAGGCCATCGTCTCCGGGCATCATGATATCCAGCAGTACCAGATTGATCCGGTGCCGGGACAGCTGATCTTTCATCGCCACGCCATCCGCCGCCAGCACCACCCGGAACCCGTGGTCCCTGAGGTAACGCCCCAGCAGGTCGCGTATTTCCCGGTGATCATCGACCACCAGAATCTGTGGCTTGTCGTCTTCTTTCATGACTCCGGTCACCCGTTCTGTCCTGTTGCAGCCATTATACGGTGGCCCCGAGAAAGCCTGCGCCACTCTTTTGTCGCGATCTGTCGCCATCCCTTGAGCTGCGACAATTTGCGACAAATTCCCGGTGCAGCCGACACATTCTGGCGACAAACCCGCCGTTTAATAGTTGCCATCGGCGGGCACAGTCAGCCGACCGGGCGCCCCGGGCGCTCCGCACTGATACTGGCAATACAGGAGATTGATAATCATGAGCATGTTTCACAGATTCGGACGTCACCCCCTTGCAACCCTGGCCCTGGTTTCAGCGGTCAGCCTGGCTCCTCTGGCGGCCCAGGCCGATGACGATGATGACGGCTACCGCAGATTTTCCCGGTCAGAACAGCCCTATTCCATGGAGGAAATCCGCACCCTGAATCAGGCCAGGGCACTGAAACACTATGGTCCGGGTGCCACCGCCACCATTGTCAGTGACAAGGAACGGGGCACCTACACCATCCAGCTCCGCAACAGGGACAACAAGGTACTGAGGGAGACCGAGGTCAACGTCTATGGCCGTCCGGTTCGCTATTCCGATGACAACTGAGGGGGCATGACCATGCTGGACTCAGACAAGCGCTACGGCCTGGTGTCCCGGGCCATCCACTGGACCATGGCGGTACTGCTACTGTTCATGCTCAGCAGTGATCTGTGGATGCACCTGTACAAGGACATGACCGGGCAATCGGCCATGCCCTTCCACCAGGGCCTGGGTATCATCCTGGCGGTACTGCTGGTGTTCCGGCTGATCTGGCGCGGGATCAATATGGACCGGGTACAGCCACCGGAACACTGGCGCAAGGCAGCCCGGCTGGGACACCTGGCCCTGTACGCACTGATGCTGATCATTCCATTGTCAGGGCTGGTCATGGCGGGCAGCAGCGGCCATGGCATTGACTTCTTCGGGGTCAATCTGGTGGCCGGTGGCGAGCGGATTGAGTGGCTGAAAGAAGGCGCAGAGGAAGTCCACGAACTGGCCGCCAACCTGCTCTGGTTTGTTATTGCCGGTCATGTGCTCGCGGCTCTCGCCCACCAGTACTTTCTGGGTGACGGCACCCTGCGCCGAATGGCGTGATCCGCCGGGCAGGGCTCAGTCCTTGAACTGGGCCTTGTCCAGACCGTGCTTTTTCATCTTGTCATAGAGGGTCTTGCGGGCAATACCGAGCTGAACCATGGTGTCCTTGATGCTGCCATGACAGGCATTGAGGGCACTGATAATGGCGGAGCGCTCGAAACTGTCCATCATTTCCGACAGGGTCTGCCGACCGCTGATATTTCCGGTACCGGCAGACTCATTGTCATCCAGTGCGGCAGGTCCCTGCAGCACATAGCGCTCCGCCAGATTGCGCAATTCCCGCACATTGCCCGGCCAGGAACGCTGCATCAGCCGCGCTGCCTGGGAGGCATCCAGGGGAATACTTTCCCGGTCATAGCGGGCAGCGGCAATCAGCACGAAGTGATGGAACAGTGTGGGAATATCCTCCTTGCGCTCCCGCAACGGAGGAATATCCACTTTCACCACATTCAGCCGGTAGTAGAGGTCACAACGGAAGTTGCCCTCGTCACTGAGCTGTTTCAGGTCCGCCTTGGTGGCCGCAATAATGCGCACATCCACCTCCTGTACCTGATTGCTGCCCAGCCGTTCCACCTTCTGTTCTTCCAGAACCCGCAGCAGTTTCACCTGCAACGGCATGGGCATGCTTTCCACTTCATCGAGAAACAGGGTGCCCTGGTGGGCATGCTCGATTTTTCCGATGCGGAGCTTGTCAGCACCGGTAAAAGCACCGGCTTCATGGCCAAACAGTTCGCTTTCAATCAGGTTTTCCGGAACCGCACCGCAGTTGATGGCAACAAAATTGTGGGCACTGCGCCGGCTGTTTTCATGGATATATCGGGCCAGGGCATCCTTGCCCGAGCCGGTTTCACCGTGCAGCAGAATATTGGCGGAAATATCCAGAATGGGATCAATGGTGGCCAGCACCTTCTGCATGATTGGCGAGTCCCCGAGAATTCGGGGGCCGGGTTTTGCCAGCTGCCGCAGTTGCGCCTTCAGTCTGCGGTTTTCCAGCGCCAGATGACGCTTTTCCAGAGCATGACGCAACAGTTCGATCAGCTCTTCATGATCAAAGGGCTTCTCGATGAAATCATAGGCCCCCTGCTGCATGGCGGTGACCGCGGTACTGATATCTCCCTGTCCGGTCAGGATAATCACGGGAATGGTGTCGTCCACTTCCCTGACCCGACTCAGCATTTCCAGGCCATCCATCCCCGGCATGTTGTAGTCACACAGCACAATCCCTTCATAATCCCGGGAAATTCCCGCCAGCGCAGACAGCGCGTCTTCATGGCAGGCCACAGACAGATCCTCAAGGGTCAGAGCCTGGGCAATCGCCTGGCGGATATCCGGATCATCGTCCACAAAAATTACCGAAGCTTCTGTCATTCCGTGGCCTCTCGTTGTTTCAGGGTCAGTACAAACTCCGCACCCGGGCCATCTTTTCGATTCTGGCCCGTTAACCGGCCACCCAGGGCGTCCACAATCTGACGGGAGATGGAAAGCCCCAGCCCCAGCCCCTGTTTGACCGACTTGGTGGTAAAGAAGGGTTCAAAAATCTGTTCCGAATTGGCCGGCAAACCGGGACCGTTATCCAGGACCAGGCAGCACCAGTTGCCATTACAGGCATCCACCCGAATGGTAATTTCCGGGTGTTCCAGGCCCTCAACCGCCTGCACCGCATTGGCCAGAAGGTTCACCAGGACCTGTTCAATGCGGATCTGGTCGCCATGGCACATTACCGGCTGTTCCGGCCGTTCCCAGCGTATATCAATACCTGCGCTGTTCTTCTGGGCCACAATGATTTTCAGTGCTCCATCCACCGACAGGCGAAGATCCACGATGGTGGGCGGGCCCTCGGATTTGCGGGCAAAGACCTTGAACTGGCGGGTCAGCTCCGCCATCTTGTCACACAGCAGAACGATTTCCTGCAGGTTGGCATCCACCATGTCCTGTGCGCCCTTGGCCAGAAACTTTCGGCTGTTGCGGGCATAGGTCTGGATGGCGGTCAGGGGCTGGTTCATTTCATGGTTTAGGCCCGCGGACATCTGCCCCAGCACCGCCAGCTTGGCGGCCTGAATCAGCTCCTGCTGGGTTTCCCGAAGCTCGTTCTGGGCCCGCTCCCGCTGCTGGATTTCCTCCACCAGCTGGGCATTTGAGCGTTCAAGATCCGCGGTCCGTTCCGCCACACTGCGTTCCAGTTGTTCACCCCGCAGGGCCAGTTCGGTCTCCCGGTGATAGCGCTCCCGCAGATACAGCCGCGCCAGGAAGCCGCCAAAGAATATGGCCAGCCCGGCCACCACAAAGCCCAGGCGGGTCCAGAGCACCGGGCGGGTACTCACCATCACCTGCAGCGTCCAGTCCAGCTGGGGCAGCTCGGTACGCACGCTCAGATAGTCACCGCCGGTCAGGCCATCATTGATGCGGATCATGCCGGACTGTTCAGACAGGCCCCAGGGCCGTCCCAGATCCCGGATATCAATAGGCGTCAGCTCCCGGTTCGGGTACCTCTGCCGGGATTCACTGTCAGGCACTGAATCCATACCACCACCGAAATCCCGGTAGCGCCACTGGGGCCTGCTGGCAATAAAACTGATCCCGGCATGGTCCAGAACCACCATTTCGGCTTCGCTCAGGGACGCAGGCCGGTGCCACTGGGATTCCAGCTCACGCACCAGAACCTTGACTGCAATGACCCCCAGAATCCGGCCATCCGAAGCCCGAACCGGATGGGAAAAATACAGGCCCCGGACATGGGACATCATGCCCAGGGCAAAATAGATGGCTGAATCGCCGGATGCCATGGCATCGGAAAAATAGGGCCGGAACGCAAAATTCCGGCCCACAAAACTGTCTTCCTGCAGATAGTTGTTGGCGGCGATGGTAAGGCCGGTGACATCCATCAGGTAGACATCTGAACTGCCAACAATGGTAGCCAGCTGTTGCATCTGTTTATTGGCCTGAAGGATCAGCTCCGGGTTGTCCGGATGCAGCAGCGCCGCCTCCATCAACGGATGCTCCGCCATCAGGGCGGGGATGGGCAGGTACCGGTTCAGCTCATTGGCCACCAGCTGGCGATAGCGGAAAGACTCCTCAATACTTTCCTGTTCCACCTGGCGATAGCCGAACCATCCGCCCAGAGTCCAGGACAGAGCCAGGGTAGCCAGCAACAATACAAACGCGCCAATCCGGTAGGACATGGAGTCCGGTTCCTGCAAAAACCGCTAGAGTAGCGCCGGAACCGGAGCAGAACAACCGCAGTCCGTTGCGGCGCCCTGCCCCGGCAATGGCTCAAGCTGCTGATGCCTGCAGATGCCTCTGACGTTGAATCAGCACGCAGACAATGGCAATGGCGACCCCTAACACGTCGGTCACCCAGCCGCCTTCGATCATCAGCAATGCCGAACCGATCAGCAGAATGCGCACCAGCCAGAGTGCCGGCACCCGGGCAAACCAGCCCAGTACACCGCCAGACAGCAGGTACACACCAAAGGTGGCAGTTACCAGAGCCCGGGCAATCTCGAACCAGTCCGCATTCATCAGCAGGGCTCCATTGTAGAAGAACATGAAGGGTACGATGAATGCAGCAATGCCTATCCGGAAGGACGCCACAGAGGTTTCCATGGCATTGGCTCCGGAAATTCCCGCAGCCGCATAGGAGGCCAGGGCAACCGGCGGAGTGATGGCCGACACCACCGCGAAATAGAACACGAAGAAGTGCGCGGTCAGGGGATCAATGCCCAGCTGTACCAGACCCGGTGCCACCACAGATGCGGCAACCGCATAGGCTGCAGTGGTCGGCATACCCATTCCCAGCAGTATGGAAATCAGCATGGCGAACACCAGCGCCAGCAGGTTGCTGTGGGCAGCCACATCCAGCAGCAGGGACGAGAACCTGGCCCCGACACCGGTCAGGGAGATAACGCCCACAATCACCCCGGCAGCGGCACACACCACAATGATCTGCACCGACATATAGGCAGCGATTTCCAGGGCATGCAGAATCTTGCCCAGCCCCATCTTGTTCGGGGAAATCCAGCTCACCACCACCGCAGACACTGTGGCCAGGGTACCGGCACGGATCACCGAATAGCCCATGAACAGGGCCACGATCAGGATAATGATGGGAACAAACAGATACACCTGCTTCACCAGCGTACCCAGGTGCGGCAGTTCATCGGCACGCATGCCCCGCATGCCCAGTTTCTTGGCCTCGAAGTCCACCATGAAATACACGGAGGCAAAGTACAGGATCGCCGGAATGATCGCGGCAATGGCAATCTCGGTGTAGGGAATGCCGGTAATCTCCGCCATGATAAAGGCACCGGCACCCATGATCGGCGGCATGATCTGGCCACCGGTAGACGCGGCCGCTTCCACCGCTCCCGCCGACTTTTTGCTGTAACCCACTTTCTTCATCAGCGGGAT
>JBFHSI010000060.1:0-15698 GCA_041591245.1 Marinobacter sp. | reverse complement strand
TGTACCGGGTAGATTCCCAACCCCCAGCCTGCGGCACGTTCTACACGCCCCCCCAAAGCCTGATGAATCATCTGGTGGCCGAAGCAGATCCCCAGCAATCGCCGATGCGCGCTGTGTGCGCGCCGAATGAAACTTCCCAGCCGTTCTATCCAGTGTTCACGGTCAAACACGCTGGCAGGACTGCCACTGACCAGATAGGCATCAGCGTCCCGCACATCATCTGGCAGTTCACCTTGCCACGCCCGCCAGGTCCTGAATTCGGCTCCCGGGTTGTCGAGCCGGAGCCGTTTAACCAGACACTGGGAGTAGTCACCAAATCTCGATTGCAGGGCATCATGCACATCTCCGCACAACAACAGGCCGACACGAGTCGGCCGTTGTTGGGTGCCTTGCCAGCGGTCAGGGGGGCTAGAAGACAACACTGAAAACCACCCCTCCGACCATGGCGAGGGTGATGACGGTAATCACGAAAGCCACCACCGCTTTGGGTTTGAGAACGGAAGAGATAATGGCGATTTCAGGCAGACTGGCCCCGGTACCACCGATCAGCAATGCCATGGCTGCCCCCATCCCCATGCCTTTGGCAATGAGCACCTGCAGCAGGGGAAGGGCCATTTCAATTCGCAGATACAGGGGCACGCCAATGCCGGCGGCCACGGGAATGGCGTACCAGCTGTCCGCCCCAATGTATTGCTCGACGATCTCCGCAGGGAGAAAGGCTGCAGACAGGGCGCTGATCACGGCACCAATCAATACATAGGGAATAATTTTCTTGAACAGTGCCCAGGCGAAGCGCATCGCGAGTTTCATTCGTTCCTTGTGCGTCACGGTGGCGGTACTGGTGAAGGGAGCACAGGCGGTAGCTATGCATTCTTCCAGCTGCCCTGGGGGCGGCTCTATTGCCATGGCTTCAGCGCCGCAGCCGGGCATGGCAGTTGCGCTGCAGGCTGTCGCGGCGGGAGCCGGGGCAGAACAGGCGGATACGGGTGCTGACGCTGAACAGGCAGAGGCCGGCGTGCTGCCACACCCGCTTGTGGATACTTCTTCAATACGGCGGACGGAATTTTTTAATGGTGTCCGGCCGATAACAAAACCCGCCAGTATGGCGCCGCCCAGTGTCAGGGCTAAATACAGCAGGGCAACCTGCCAGCCGAACATGGCAATGATCAGCCCGACCACCACAAAGTTGCACAGGGGCGCGGAAATCAGAAAACCGAACACCATTCCCATGGACGCCTTCATTTCGATCATTCCCATAACCACCGGCACCATGGAGGCACTGCAAAAAGGTGTCAGGGTGCCCAGCAGTGCACCAACCAGGGGGCCCCGTTTTTCATTTTTTGCCAGTTTTCTCTGCAGTTTTTCCTGGGGAATATATTCCCGGATGATACCGGTCAGAACCGCAACAACGGCAATAATGACAACGAGAGCCCCGCCCACATGCACCAGTTCATCCAGAGCGATAGCCCAGCTATTCTTGTCCATAACCCTTCCTTCGATAACAGTCGCAATATTTGTTTATCTGCACGTATGCATGAATATGCATACAAAAGACTAACGAATTGACTCTGAACTGGCAAGGCAGGAAAGCAAAGCGGTGGTGGCCAGGCAGTCTGGTTGCTGGCCACTCACAGATCAGAGATGTTGTTGCTCCCGGTTCGGTTGGGATGGACTATCGCAGCTTCAGGCGGCACTCCGGCGCCTTTCGGCGGTGCTTACCGACACTTTGCCTGCCTCCAGTCTCACCTGGAAGACAGGTACCGACAGCTCGGGTTTTTCCAGGCACTGGCCGGTTTCCAGGCAGTAATGCTGCTTGTACAGGGGCGACGCCACGGTCAGTCTGTCACCCAGTTGGGCCAGCAGTCCCCGGGACAGTACATTGATTTGCCCGACAGGGTCGAAGTTACCTATGGCAAACAGGCGGTCGTTGCCGGCCTGGCGGAAAATGGCCACCTGTTGCCCGTCAACCAGGGCGCAGACGCCGGTATCGGGGGCTATGTCGTTCAGTTGGCAAACCTCTACCCAGTCAAGATCATGACTCATACTTGCTACTCCTTTCATTGTTAAACCACCGGGATTGCCAGGGACCTGCGTTCTCTATCTGTTGCTGGCCGGGGCTGGCTGCGTTCGTTGACGAAAACCACATTGCTGTCCGCCTCGTCAGAGTTGATAAAGTGGCTGAAGCGCTTGAGTTTTTCCGGATCCTTGAGGGTAGTGGCCCATTCGCACTGGTAATTGCCGATAGTACGGTTCATGTCGGCTTCCAGTTCGTCGGCGATACCCAGGCTGTCTTCCAGAATGACCTGGCGCAGGTAGTCGATACCGCCTTCCAGGTTGTCCATCCACACCGAGGTTCTCTGCAGACGGTCAGCGGTGCGGATATAGAACATCAGCAGCCGGTCAATGGTGCGGACAAGGGTTTCTGTATCCAGGTCGCTGGCAAAAAGATCGGCGTGACGGGGTTTCATACCGCCATTACCACACACGTACAGGTTCCAGCCGTTTTCGGTAGCGATTACGCCAATGTCCTTGGACTGGGCTTCGGCACATTCCCGGGTACAGCCGGAAACCCCGAATTTGATCTTGTGGGGGGCACGCAGACCCTTGTAGCGGTTCTCCAGATCGATGGCCAGACCAACCGAGTCATCCACACCAAATCGGCACCAGCTGCTGCCGACACAGGATTTGACGGTACGCAGGGACTTGCCGTAGGCATGGCCGGTCTCGAACCCGGCGTCTACCAGCCGCTGCCATATTTCCGGCAGCTGGTGCAGCTGGGCACCGAACATGTCAATGCGCTGGCCACCGGTGACCTTGGTATAGAGGCCGAAATCCCGGGCCACTTCTCCCAGAATGATGAGCTTTTCCGGGGTAATCTCGCCGCCGGCAATACGTGGCACCACGGAGTAGGTACCGTCCTTCTGCATATTGCCCAGGTACAGGTCATTGGTATCCTGCAGGCCGATATGCTCATCCCTGAGTACATAGTCGTTCCAGCAACTGGCCAGGATGGAGCCCACGGCCGGTTTACAGATCTCGCAGCCATGGCCACGGCCGTGCTTCTCCAGCAGTTCGGCAAAGGTGCGGATACCACCGACCCGCACCAGATGAAAAAGCTCCTGGCGGGAGAAGGCAAAGTGCTCGCAGATGTCCTTGCTGACGGCAATGCCCTGGGCTTCCAGCTCATGGTTCACCACACTGGTCAGCAGGGGCACACAGCCACCACAGCCGGTACCGGCTTTGGTACAGGTTTTGACCTCTCCGACAGAACTGGCGCCGTCCCTGACCGCGCCGCTGATGGCAGCTTTACTGACATCATGGCAGGAACAGATCTGGGCACTGTCAGGCAGGGCGGCCACCCCCAGGGCGGGTTGTTCCCCTGAGGTAGCCGGCAGTATCAGGGTTTCCGGGTTGTCGGGCAGAGTCATGGCGTTGAGCTTGTACTGCAGCAGGGTACCGTAGTCGCTGGCATCGCCCACCAGTACGGCCCCCAGCAGCAGCTGCCCGTCCTCGCTGACCACCAGTTTCTTGTAGACACCTTCCGGCTGGTTGCAATAGCTGTAACTCCTGGCACCAGGGCTCTGGCCGTGGGCATCGCCGATGGAGGCCACATCCACTCCCATGAGTTTCAGTTTGGTGCTGAGGTCGGCACCTTCGAAGCTTTGCTCAAATCCGGCAATATGGGCCGCAGCCACCTTGGCCTGGGCATTGCCCGGAGCCACCAGTCCGAAACACCGGCCCTGCCAGGCCGCACATTCTCCGATGGCATAGATGCTGTCATCGGAGGTCAGGCAGTGGTTGTCGATGACGATCCCGCCCCGATCACCGGTCGCCAGTCCGCTGGCTCGGGCCAGTTCATCCCGGGGCCGGATGCCGGCGGAAAACACGATCAGATCCGTGTCCAGATGACTGCCGTCGGTAAACTGCATGCGGTGCCTGGCCTGCTCGCCATCGCTGATGACTTCGGTTGCCTTGGAGGTGAGCACCCCGACGCCCAGAGCTTCGATCTTTTCCCTGAGCAGTGCACCACCGGCGTCATCCACCTGAACCGCCATCAGGCGGGGGGCAAATTCCACCACATGGGTTTCCAGACCCAGATCCTGCAGTGCCTTGGCAGCTTCCAGCCCCAGCAGACCGCCGCCCACCACGGCGCCCACCCTGGCACCCTGTTCCGCGGCGGCGGCAATGGCTTCAACATCTTCAATTGTGCGATAGACAAAACAGTTATTCCGGTCGTTGCCGGGGATGGGGGGCACAAAAGGGTAGGAGCCTGTGGCCAGTACCAGTCGGTCATAGCCGATGATCCGTCCCTGGGCGGATTCCACAGTCCTGGCCTCCCGGTTAATGGACACCACCTTGTCGTTGAGAAAGACCCTGACCTGCTGACGTTCATAGTCTTCAGGGCTGGCCATCATCAGCGGTTCTGCGCTGCGGGTTTCAAAGTACCCGGTCAGATGCATGCGGTCGTAGGCAACCCGGGGTTCTTCACCGAAGGTGACTATCTCGAACTGGCCCGGTTCGCCCAGATCCAGCAGCTGGTCAATAAAGTGATGGCCGATCATCCCGTTACCAACCACAACGACCCGGCATGGGGAATCTGCTCCTGGGTTCATCTCCTGCGCGGGAATCCTGTCGTTCATGGGGGGCTCCTTAAAAACAAAAAAAAGGCGCCCACAGCATTTCTGACCTGAGTCAGAAAGCGGTGGACGCCTTTGTCCGGATTAATTTTTGGTGCTGCATGCGAGCACGGTCTGAACGGGTTCAGGCAAGGGCTGTGCCAGAAGCCCCGGATATACCGGAGAGGCCTGTTTTCAAAGGACCCAACAGGAAGCCTGCGTTTGCAGCCAGCCCGTTTAGGGACGCCGGCACACCCAAAGATGGTGCGCCTTGCACCACGCTGGTGCCGGATCAGGGGTTATGGGCGGCATCTATAAGGGCCTGGGCCAGTTCCGCCAGGCGCAGGTTTCTGGCCATGGCCCTTTCCCGCATCTTGCTGTAGGCCTGTTCTTCACTCAGGCCCAGCTGCTGCATCAGCAGACCTTTGGCGCGCTCTACTGTCTTGCGTTCATTCAGGGTGCGCCGGGCGTCGGCCAGGGCCTGGGACATCTGCTTGATCTGTTCGGCCTGACCCAGCATCAGCTCATAGACACTGCAGGCGGTGTCCGGAGTGGCAGTGGTTCTGGGGGTGAAGTTGTCGGTGAAGGGCAGGGCCTTGCTATCAAACAGCAGGGTCATGGGCGTCTGATGCAGGGCGGGATCACTCAGTCTGGCCTGCTGGTGATCCAGCTGGTGCCTGGCTGTAGCCAGTTGTTGCTGGCACTGTTCGAGCAGCTGCCGGGTCAGGGCCATTTCCAGTTCGCCCAGGGCATCGATTCGGGCTGTTGCCACCTGATACCAGACTTCACTGATCTCGGAATCAATGGATTCACCCCGGCACAGGCGGGTGATCATGGAACGCAGCCGGTTCAGGTCTGCCACACAGGCACTGGCACAATGGCTGTGCCAGAGGGCTTCAAGGTCCGGTCCACAAAAGCGGATAAAGTCCTGGAAACCGCTTTCCTGCAGTTCCTGAAGCTGGTCTATACGTTCTCCCCAGTCCTTGCTGAATTTGCCGTTGGCAAAGCCTATGGAGCCCCAGGCCCGTTCCTGGCCAGCGTATTCCTTGCTCTGCATAAAACTGAACAGGGCCACGAGAGTACGGGTGATTACCGGGTTGCTGGCCACGTCGGCGGCATCGAATACCACGGACAGCAAACCGGCAATCAGACGACGGAAGGCGATGGTGGAGTCTTCCGGAGTGATCGTCATTCCGGTGACTCTGGATCTCAGTGCTTCCAGATCATCTATGCCCTGAAGCACCAGAGCGATGGTATTGAGCAGTTGCATGCTGGCGTGGACCGGCCGGTGTTCCAGGTAGCGGGAGCAAAACAGTGCCCGGAGATGCTGTTCACTGGCACGGCAGATGTCCATCTGCTGCTGACGCTGGTCACTCAGGTGCTGCCCGGATGATACCAGGTGAATGTTGGACAGGGCCCTCTCCCTTTGCAGGTGATGGATGAGATCACTGATGGCGGTCACCATCTCGCAGGTATCCGCCAGCTGCTCCAGGGTGGCTATCTCACATTCCTTGGCGGCCAGCAGGAAGTCTTTCGAGGTCTGTTCACTTTGGCTGGTCATGACCAGTCTTGCTCTCCCGGTTGGGGTGTTGATCCCCGAATGAGGCAATTTGTGTTCCAGCATGGGAGAAAAGGTTGTCCCGGGCCGGGGGGAAGGGGCTGGAGCTGTTCAGGGATTCCGGAACAACGCGCCGGTTTGGTGCGTCGGGAGCACCAGAATGAGGTAAAAATCCTGGCCAACCCGCTGACTGGCGCCGACCAGAAAATATAAATAATTGATAAAGCTAGTAATTTAATAAAACAGGAACTTTGGCACCGGCTTTGCTTTGTCCATGGCAAGGCTTTGTGTTGCTGCACCAACGAGGGTTTGCACCGGCACTCACAGCCAGACAATCGAATTTTATGGATAACGGCGTCCATTCACGTTGCTCTGCATCAGGCAGGCCAACGGGAATGGGCGCCGTTTTTTTTGTTTAACAGAAAAGGGGAAGTGTCATGTCCTATCTCGTTCCTTCCGAGTTTGTAGCCAAAATGGTGGATGCCGGTGAGTCAAAACTGCATATGTCCACCCGGGACACGGTGATCCGTGCCTACATGGCCGGTGCCATCCTGGCCCTGGCGGCGGTATTTGCAGTGACTGTTGCGGTACAGACAGGCGTCTTCCTGCTGGGGGCAGTGCTCTTCCCGGTGGGCTTTTGCATGCTTTATCTGATGGGCTTCGATCTTTTGACAGGCGTCTTCATGCTCACGCCACTGGCGCTTATCGACAAGAGACCGGGAGTCGGTGTGCGGGATGTGTTGCGCAACTGGGGCTGGGTATTCCTGGGTAATTTTGCCGGTGCCCTGACGGTGGCAGTGATGATGGCCTTTGTTTTCACCATGGGATTCAATACCGACCCGGGTGCTGTGGGCCAGAAGATTGCAGGCATTGGTGAAGCCCGGACCCTGGGTTATGAACAGTATGGGCTGGCGGGCTGGATGACCATATTTATTCGCGGCATGCTGTGCAACTGGATGGTGTCCATGGGTGTGGTGGGAGCCATGATTTCCACCAGCGTCAGTGGCAAGGTGCTGGCCATGTGGATGCCCATCATGGTGTTCTTCTTCATGGGCTTCGAGCATTCGGTGGTGAACATGTTCCTGTTTCCTTCGGCCATGATTATGGGCGGCAACTTCTCCATCATGGACTACTTTATCTGGAACGAGATTCCCACCGCTCTGGGTAACCTTGTGGGTGGACTGACGTTTACCGGTCTCAGCCTCTATACCACCCATTACAAGACTGCGCCCAAGCGTGAGCTGTACCCGGTCAGTGCCAAGGCTGCCTGATGAAAGGTAAAGCAGTCCCGGCTCCGGTGGCCGGGGCTCAGCCTCTGGCCCTGAAGGCCGGCAGCTGTCTGGAGCAGGGCCGCAAACCCTGCAACCAGGACCGGCTGGGTTATCGTTTGCCTTCAGGGCCTTTGCTGACCACCAGGGGGGCGGTGTTTGCCCTGGCCGATGGTATCAGCAGCAGTTCCTTCTCCCATATTGCCAGTGATCTGGCCATTCGCGGTTTTATAGACGATTACTACGCCACCAGCGACGCCTGGTCTCCTGGCCATGGCGCCTGTCAGGTGCTGGAGACATTGCACAGCTGGCTGCAGACCCAGAGCCAGAGGTTCGCCCCCACGGAACCGGACAAGGGCTATGTGTGTACCTTCAGCGCACTGATGCTCACCAGTCAGCAGGCCTGGATCACCCATGTGGGTGACAGCCGTATTTACCGGATCAGAGGTTCCTGTGTTGAACCGCTCACCGAGGACCATCAACAGAATGGCTGCCTGAGCCGGGCACTGGGAATACCGGGGCCTTTGAACCCGGATGTCCATACCCTGCCGCTGGCAGCAGGTGACGGTTTCATGCTGGCCAGTGACGGGCTGTATGACTTCATTGATACCGCCACCCTGCCAGCATTTCTGGAATATCCGGATCTTGACCAGGCTGCCGCCGAGCTGGTGGCAAGGGCTCTGGACAATGGCAGTGAGGACAATCTTTCGCTCCTGCTGGTAAAGGTCGGGTACCCGGGAAGCCTGCCGGCACGGGAGTTTCCGTTGCCGGTACCGCCGGTGCTGGCAACCCGGGATCATTTTGACGGTTTTGTTATTGAGCGCGAGTTGCACCATTCCAGCCGCAGCCACCTGTATCTGGCAAAAGACATCGACACCGGCCAGCGCTGGGTGCTGAAAACCCCGTCCACTGATCTGCAGGAGCAGCCCGGCTATCTGGAGCGGCTGGTGCGCGAAGAGTGGCTGTTGCGCCGGGTCAGCAGCCCCCATCTGGTGCGGTCCGCCTGGCCTGGTCGGCAACGCAGCTATCAGTACATTGCCATGGAGTATATTGAGGGCCAGTCCCTGGCCCAGTGGCAGCGTGACAATCCGGCTCCCGGTCTGGACCGGGTTCGTGACATTGTCAGTCAGCTGGCCAAAGCACTGCAGACGCTGCACCGGGCTGAGATTCTGCATCAGGACCTGCGCCCGGAAAATGTCCTGATTGATCAGGCAGGAACTGTACGTCTGATCGACCTGGGCGCTGCCCGGGTAATGGGATTGCCGGATTCCCTGGCACCACCGGTTCCCGGCACGGTGCTGTACGCCGCCCCCGAGTATTTTGTCGGGGGCTATATCAGCACCCGGTCTGATCTCTATTCCCTGGCGGTGCTGACCTATTTTCTGCTGACAGGGCGTTTTCCCTACGGCAATTCCGTGTCCCGCGCCCATACCCTGGCGGCACAGCGCAAACTGAATTACCGCAGTGTGCTGGACGACAGCCGGCCCATTCCCCTGTGGCTGGACATGTCCCTGAAAAAGGCCCTGCACCCTGATCCCCGGCATCGTTACCAGGATCTTTCCGAATTTGTGGCGGCGCTGTACCAACCGGACTCGCGCCTGCTTCTGCTGCAAAAGCCTCCCCTGATGGAACGCCACCCGGTGCGGGTCTGGCAGGGCATTTCAGCATTATTGCTGCTTGTCCTGCTGGTGGTGACCGCACTCTGACCCGGCCCGGAAATTGTCCCATACCTGTGGTAACCGGAGTTGCGGATCTGCTTCTGTTTAATGTTAACCGGGTATTAACCGGCCTGGTGTTAGGATGCCCCCATCCGGTATGCAGAATTCCCCTGTGGGGGGAGCGTCCAGAAACATCAGCAGACAATCGAAGGAGCCCGGGATGCGCAGCACCAATATTATCCTGTTACTGATGGCGTCACTGCCGGGGCTGGTGGCCTGCGATGCCGGCGGGCTTGTGGATCAGTGGGCAACGGAAACGGTGACCCCGGCATCCGGAGTGCTCTCTGCCCGGGAACGTTGTCAGGCCATAAAAGATTCGGTCACTGACGCGGGCTTTGCGGACAGGGTCAAGGTGACCTGTGATTCCGGCTATGCCTATGTTGCCTCGGCGACCTATCCCGATCACGACATGATGAATGGCATCACCGGCACCAACGAACAGATTCCTGTTCCGGCTGTTGGCTATGCGGCACCTGTCCGTCTGGACCCGGCTTCCTCAGACCAGTTGACTACCATTGACGCCGCTGTGGGAGTGGCGGTCAATGGGGTGCCCATCTACGATTACTCATCCCAGGGTGAGCTGGATGTGCATCGCTATGATCCTCGCCATGACACGGTGAAACTGGGGCAGCTGGACAATTGCGGTGGCCATGCCGGCCGTGGTGATGACTATCACTACCACGCTGCGCCCACCTGTATGATCGAGGCCATGGCGAACCGGGATAGCAACCCGATCATTGGCTGGGCCTATGACGGTTACCCCATCTACGGTGACCGGAATCCGGACGGCAGCCCCATTGCTGAGGGCACACTGGATGTCTGCAACGGCCAGGCCGACCCGGTATACGGCTACCGTTACCACACCTCCGCCACTGCGCCCTATATCATCCAGTGCCTGGTGGGCAAGGTGGATGAACGACGCCTTCCCCGGGTTGCCCCCATGGCCGGTGACAATCCGGTCCGGGCTGACCTGCGGCCACCCAGGGAGGGGGTTGAGAACCTGCGTCACAGCATCGGCGAAGATGGCAGCCGGACCATGTCCTACAGCTATCAGGGGGAAGACTATTACGTCACCTACCGGCCCACGGATGATCAGCGCAACTGCTATGAGTTCGAGCAGAAAACCATCACCCACGGCGGGATTGTCGAGCGGGGTACCTTCTGCCGCGATGGGTCCGGAAAGCGTCCACCGCCTCCACGGCCCCGCAACGACGCGGTTCAGGTGCATCATGCCGAAGCTGTGGAGATAACCCCGGGCGGGCACAGATTCAAACTGGAAGCCTGGGCGGATAACTGGTTTGCCGCCTATCTCGGCGACCGGCTGCTGGTGGAGGATTCCGTGCCCATTACCACCGAGCGCTCCTTCAATGCCGAAGTAGTCAGCTTCAGCGCCGGGTATCCTCTGCACCTGAACATGATCATCAAGGACTTCCGGGAAAACGATACCGGGCTGGAGTATATCGGTTCGCCGCGACAGCAAATGGGGGATGGTGGCTTTATCCTGCAGATTACCGACCTTGATACCAACGAAGTCGTCGCCCACTCGGACAGCAGCTGGAAGTGCAAGGTTATCCACCGGGCGCCACTGAATGAAGCCTGTGCTGCAGAGTCGAATCCCCAGGCGGGAGTGGCGCCCTGCAGTAACCGGATTGAGCCTGAACCTGAGGGCTGGATGACGGCCGGTTTTGATGACAGCCAGTGGCCCTTTGCCATAGAGCACAGTGCCTCAGAGGTTGGCCCCAAAGAAGGTTACGACCGTATTGACTGGTCCCCGCAGGCGAAACTGATCTGGGGCAGTGATCTGAAAAAAGACAACACCCTGCTGTGCCGGGTGACCATTACTGCAGAAGGCCAATAAACCATGGTGTCCGGGGCATGGTTTCCACGCTGGCTGGCAATACTGGTCAGTGTTCTGCTGGCACTGGTTCTGCCGCTGACGGAGGCCCGGGCCCATGTTACCGACACCACCAGCGCCCGGGTCATACTGCGCGCGGGCCAGGTAGAAGTGCACATACTGACCAACGCCGAACACTGGCAGGCGACCCTCAGCAGCAGTGAATCCTGGCTGCTGGGGGATACCGATACCCTGATGCCGGAGAAACTGAGTGACAGTCAGAAACAGGCCTTTCTGCAACAGCTCGTCAGGGATCAGACCCGGCTGCTGGTCAATGGCCGGGCCCTGGCGTTTGACCGGGTCAGTATCAGCCACCCGGAGGACTCCGAGGATATGGAAATAATTGTGCTTGCCCGCCACAGCTTTCCCCGGGTTGAAAAGCTGTCAGTGAGTTTTCCGGACAGTCTGGGGAGTGTTCATCTCAGTGTTGTGCAACCAGAGTACCGGGTGTTGTCCCCCGGGGACGCTGCGGAAGTGTCCCTGTAACTGCATTTCCAGCACCAGCAGAGGCGGGCCTCAGTGCCCGGCAGTGGAAGAAAAAATGTTAATCACCAGTACACCGCACAGAATCAGCGCCATCCCCAGCACAGAGGCCAGGTCCAGCTTCTGGTCATAAAGCCACCAGCCGGCCAGGGCAATCAGAATAATGCCAGTGCCGGACCAGATGGCGTAGGCGATACCCACCGGGATCACTTTCAGGGTCAGTGACAGGAAGTAGAAGGAAATCAGGTAACCGATCACCACAACCACTGACGGGCCCATACGGGTAAAGCCTTCACTACCCTTGAGCGCCGAGGTTGCGACCACTTCCGAGAGGATCGCGATGGCCAGAAACAGCCAGTACTTCATCATCTTTTGCTCCGGGCAGGGGGACGGGGCCGGATATTATCCAATATCTGTGGCGGAGCGGGCTATGGGTAGGCTGAAAGTGTTTTGCGTTTTTTTCATATCAACCTGCCTTGTGCTGAGAGGCAAGGGGTAGAGTTACAGAAGCTGGTGCCGGGCCAGAGTGTCCAGGATTTCCTGGCACCGGCCCTGTAACCAGTCCCTGAGCAGTCGCATCGCCGGGGTGATGGACTGGCGGCTGGGGCAGATCAGCCAGAGTTCGGTGCTACGGGGCCTGTAGTCCGGCATGACATTCACCACCCGGCCCGCCAGCAGATCATCGGACATATCCAGGCAGGATTTGACCGCAATTCCCTTGCCCGCCACACACCAGCGCCGCACCAGATCACCATCATTGGCAATCCGGTTTCCCTGCATCTTCACCTTGTACTGCTCCTCTCCCCGGGTGAAGGTCCAGACGTCGTGGGGAATGTCGTGCAGCTGGTAGAAAAGTCCGTTATGGGAGGCCAGGTCGTGGGGATGGGTCGGGGTTCCGTGGCGCTCAAGATAGTCTGCGCTGGCACACAGAAGCCCCTGTACCTCACAGATCCTGAAGCCATACAGGCTGGCATCGTTGGGGGAGCCATAGCGCAGCGCCATATCCACCGAATCCCGGTAGAAGTCCACATTGCTGTCACCGATGCTGACCCGCAGTTTCAGGGCCGGGTGCTGGTCCATGAACTCATCCAGCCAGGGCATGATGCGGTTGCGCCCCAGGTCCGAAGATACCGACAGGCGCAGCTCCCCCTCGACCACATCCTGATCCGTGCGGATATTCTGCCGCGCCAGTTCCAGTGTCTGCAGCGCCTGCTCACACTGGGGCAGGTATTTCTCACCGGCAGTGGAAAGACGTAACTGGCGGGTGGTGCGGACAAAGAGTTCCGCGCCCAGGGCCTGCTCCACACGCTTGACGGCCGCACTGGCGGTGGCTGTGTGCATATCCAGACTGGTGGCCGCGGCCGTGATGCTGCGGAATTCAGCCACTTTGAGAACCACCTGCAAATCTTCAAGCTGCATATTTTCAAATATTTTTTGATAAAGATTCTTAGATTACGCTGTTCTTGTAAGAGTGTAAAACCGGCACACTGCTCTCCAGTCCTTAACGACACCCGACTTGATAGAGATTGGAGACGCGATCATGAAAGCCACAGGTTACACCCGGGCACTGCCTGTTACCGATACTGAATCCCTTGTGGATATCGAACTGCCCCAGCCGGTGGCCAGTGGCCGGGATCTGCTGGTCAAGGTACGGGCCATTGCCGTTAATCCGGTGGACTACAAGATCCGTCAGAATGTGTCAGCGGACGAAGGCCAGTACAAGGTTATCGGCTGGGATGCGGTGGGCGAAGTGGTTGCTACCGGTGAACAGGTGACCCTGTTTCAGCCCGGAGATCAGGTGTTCTACGCCGGTGATCTGACCCGTTCCGGCAGCAATGCGGAATATCAGCTGGTGGATGAGCGTATTGTCGGCCACAAACCGAACAGCCTGTCTGACTCGGAAGCCGCCGCGCTGCCTCTGACCAGTATTACCGCCTGGGAGCTGCTGTTCGAGCATCTGCAGTTGAAGATGCAGTCTCCGGATGCCCGCCGGAAAACCGATGAAGTGCTGCTGGTAGTTGGTGCGGCTGGCGGTGTCGGCTCCATTCTTGTGCAGCTGGCCAAGACCCTCACCGGTGCCACGGTCATTGCCACTGCATCCCGGGAAGCGTCCCGCAACTGGGTAACAGAACTGGGTGCGGATCTGGTGGTGGACCACAGTCAACCACTGAAGCCCCAGATCGATGCCCTGATCGCCACAGGCAAAACCGGTCAGGTGACCCATGTGGCCAGTCTCAATGCCACCGAGCAGTATTTCGACAGCTATGTGGAGCTGCTGGTGCCCTTTGGCCGAATCGCCCTGATCGATGATCCGGCCTCCCTGGACGTGATGAAAATCAAACCCAAGAGCCTGTCCCTGCACATCGAGTTCATGTTTGCCCGCTCCATGCATCAGGCCTCCGACCTGCAGGCACAGCATGACCTGCTGGAGCAGGTGGCAACCCTGGTGGATCGGGGACTGCTGCGCACCACAGCGGGCAAGCATATGGGCACCATCAATGCGGACAACCTGAGGGCAGCCCACGCTGAACTGGAGTCCGGTCGCGCGGTCGGCAAGATCGTGCTGGAAGGCTTCTGATCTGAACCTCGACCTACATGGAGAAACATGCAATGAGCAAACTTACCGTTGTCGCCCATATCCGGGCCAAGGCTGACCAGATTGCACTGGTGCAATCCGAGCTGGAAAAACTGCTTGCCCCTACCCGCAAGGAACCCGGATGCCTGCAGTACGACCTGCATCAGGACAACCAGGACCCGACCCACTTTGTCATGCTGGAAACCTGGGCTTCACCGGAGCAGCTGCAGGCCCACGCGGCCGGCCAGCCCATGAAGGATTTTCAGGCCGCCGTTGAGGGGGTCATCGAGTCCTTCACGCTGGACCAGCTGAGCCGTATCCGCTGAGCTTTTTGAACAGACACAGGTATATGAACCATGAGTGACCGCCACAACGTACAGCAACAGATCATCGACGCCTTCAACTTCCGCCACGCCTGCAAGGTGTTTGATCCGGAACGCAAGATCAGCGACGACCAGTTCAATACCATTCTGGAAGCCGCACGCCTGTCACCCAGCTCCTTCGGCTTCGAGCCCTGGCAGATTCTGGTGGTGCAGTCACCGGAAAAACGCGAGCTGTTCCGGGACTTTGCCTGGGGTGCCAACGGTGCTACCAACGGCACCGCCGGTCAGCTGGGCACCGCCAGCCATTTTACGATCATGCTGGCGCATACCGATGCCACCATGCAGCACCACAGCGAATACCTGCAGCAGCATATGCGGGACGTGAAACAGCTGCCGGAAGAGGTGATCGGCTTCATCAACCAGGCCTACGAGAAGTTCCAGAAATCGGATTTCGGCATTGAGGGTAAACGCCAGATCACCGACTGGTCCACCCGTCAGGCCTATATCGCCCTGGGCAACATGATGACCGTGGCGGCCATGCTGGGGATCGATTCCTGCCCGATCGAAGGGTTCGATATGGCAAAAACCTCGGCAACCCTGCAGGAGCACTTCGGCATCGACCCGGAGCGTTACCAGCCGGCGGTGATGCTGGCCTTCGGCTACAGGGCCGGGGAGCCGCCCTTTGCCAAGAGCCGCCGGGAGATGGATCAGATCGTATCCTGGTACTGAGCGGTCGCCACAGGCAATACAGAAAAAGCCGGTCGCCTTTCAGCGATCGGCTTTTTGCGTTCTGCCTCAGGTGCCATAGGCGCGCAGAAAAGTGGTCACCGCCTGGTTGACCCACTGGTCGATCTGGACTTCCGAGGCCTGGGAGCCGGGGTGGGTCAGGGCGATCAGCTGACCTTCACCCCGCAGCATTCCCATGAACAGGGTGGCCGCCGGCTCAAGGCCGATCACCTGGACATCGATTTCGCCGGCACTGGCGGCTTTTTCCAGGTGAGCCGCCAGTATCTTGGTCATGGCTCCGGGACCGCTGGTGTAGAAGCTATGGGCCAGATGGGGAAATCTGTCCGCCACTTCTATCACCACCCGGTACAGGGACAGGGCTTCCTGGGTCAGCAGCAGGCTGAGGTAGGTGTGACCAATTTCCAGCAGCACCTTGCGGATATTGCCCGGGGTCACTTCGATCTGCTGAACCTGTTGGGTGAAATGGCTGCACTGGTTTTCGATGACGGCCGCAAAGAGTGCTTCCTTGTTGGGGTA
>JBFHSI010000059.1:0-15799 GCA_041591245.1 Marinobacter sp. | reverse complement strand
GCTGTCCGGGAAACGCCGGGAATTGGTCATCAGATAACTGACGGCCTCACGCTTGTTTCCGGTCAGGTACAGAAGATCGCCCTTGAGGATAATGGCGGGCAGGAAGTCCGGATCCGTCTCCAGCAGGGCTTCCAGTCGTTGCAGGGCCTGCTCCGGTTTGTCCGCGGTCTTCAGCAGCAGGGCGATGCTGTATTCCAGTTCCGGGGTTCCCGGGTGGCGCTGGGCCATTTCCTGATACAGGGACAGCAGTTCCTCCTGCTGGGAGGGAGCCAGATTTCCGGCGAGGGCGGCCAGATTGTCGAAATCCGCATCCCCGCCCAGGGTCATGATGGTTTCCATATGCTCCAGGGCAAGTTGCAGTTCGTTGCGTTTGACCGCCTGGATTGCCGAAACCCGGTGTGCCTGCAGGCTGTCGGGGTCCACCTGCAGCCAGAGTTCCGCCAGTTGCTGCTGGGCATTGTCACC
Organism: Marinobacter sp.; assembly: GCA_041591245.1. Taxonomy (GTDB): domain Bacteria; phylum Pseudomonadota; class Gammaproteobacteria; order Pseudomonadales; family Oleiphilaceae; genus Marinobacter. Next base: position 15,334 of record JBFHSI010000059.1, on the reverse strand, counting down.
GTTCAGGGACTGGGCAATGCGCATGGCCCGTTCGATCACCCCCTTGTCCCTGGATTCCCGGGCGGCCTTTACGTAATTCACCAGAGTGACATCAAAGCGGCCGCGCTGGGCAGCAATTTCCGCCGAGGTTAACAGGTACAGGACTTCCGGCTCCAAATCGGCATATTGTGGGGGGTGTTCACTGGCGGATTCAGTGCCGGTGGTGACGGCGGCTGGCTCCCCGGAGCCTTCCAGGCTGGCGCAGCCCGACAGCAGAAGCCCTGTCAGGCAGGAAACCAAAAGCGGTAAAGATTTGTGCATGCAACTTCCCGTTATTCTGTTGGCAACACATCAGAAATGTTCACGAACCAGGCGATTAATTGAGCTGGATCGGGTCGCGGCCTTGGCCGGATCCCTATAATGGCACAAGCCTCTGGGCTTGCCCAACCTGTGCGCACTTGCCGAAGAAGGCGCGTTTTGGGTGGCAGCAGAGGGCGCAGGTCGCTAAAATGGCCGCTATTGAACGTCCGCTAACTTAAAGGTTGCTCAACCACGACATGGCACTGGTTACACTGGGAATCAATCATCGTACGGCTCCGGTCGAGCTGCGGGAGCGGGTTGCGTTTACTCCTGAGCGTATGGCCGAGGCTTTCGTGGAGCTGAGGGCGGCAACCGGTGCCAATGAGGCTGCCAGTCTTTCTACCTGTAACCGGACTGAACTGTATCTGGCGGGTGATGACGACTGCGCGCCCATGGTTCTGCGCTGGCTGGCGGGGTTCCATGACCTGGATGCTGCAGATCTGGAACAGGCCCTGTATGTACACCGGGATGCGGACGCGGTGCGGCACATGATGCGTGTGGCTGCCGGCCTGGATTCCATGGTGTTGGGGGAGCCGCAGATTCTCGGCCAGCTGAAGGATGCCTATGCCGCAGCCCGTAATGCTGGCGCCACAGGCTCCTTCCTGTCACGCCTGTTTGAACATACTTTCTCTGTTGCCAAGCGGGTACGTACCCAGACCGCCATTGGTGAAAACCCGGTTTCTGTAGCCTATGCGGCGGTCAGCATGGCGCACCATATTTTTGCGGACATGTCCCATAACAAGGCCCTGCTGATCGGCGCCGGTAAAACCATTGAGCTGGTGGCTCAGCACCTTGCGGATGCCGGTGTCAGCGATTTCCTGGTGGCCAACCGTACTCTGGAGCGGGCCCAGACCCTGGCCCAGGCCTATGGTGGTCAGGGCATACTGCTGTCTGATATTCCCGAGTATCTGGCGGATGCGGATATTGTGATTGCATCGACCGCCAGCCCGTTACCGGTTCTGGGCAAGGGGGCAGTGGAGCGGGCCCTGAAAAAACGCAAGCACCGGCCCTATTTCATGGTGGATATCGCGGTGCCCCGGGATATTGAGCCGGAAGTAGCTTCCCTGGCGGATGTCTACCTTTACACCGTGGACGATCTGCGTCAGGTCATTGAGGAAAATATCCGTTCCCGGGAAGGGGCGGCCCGGGAAGCGGAAAACATGGTTACCACCGGGGTTCAGGATTTCCTCAGCCAGCTCCGGGCTCTGGACTCCGTCTCCGTGCTCAAGCAGTTCCGGCACCGTGCCGAGGAACTTCGGGATATGGAAACGGAAAAAGCCCTGCGTGCACTTCGCAATGGCGGCGACCCCGAGACGGTGCTGCGCAGCCTGGCCCGGGGACTGACCAACAAACTGCTCCATAAACCTTCTGTTCAGGTCCGCAAGGCGACTGCCGAAGGGCGTACCGAGGTAACCGACTGGCTGCGTGAACTGCACCAGCTGGATGCCCTGGAAGCCGACGAGGCGACCACCCCGGAAAAACTATGAAATCATCGATACAAGCCCGCCTCGAGCAGCTCACCGAACGCTACGAGGAGGTGAGCGCGTTGCTGAGCGAGTCCTCCGTAATTTCCGACCAGAACCGGTTCCGGGAGCTGTCCCGGGAATATTCGGAAATTGAACCGGTGGTCCAGTGCTACCGGGCCTGGCGCCAGTCTCAGGAAGATATTGAGTCAGCCCGGGAGCTGGCCCGGGACTCTGATCCGGAAATGCGAGAGCTGGCGGCCGATGAGTTGCAGGCGGCCGAGCAGAAAAGCGAAGGGCTGGATGCCGAACTGCAGCGCCTGATGCTGCCCAAGGATCCCAACGATACCAAGAACGTCTTCCTGGAAATCCGCGCCGGCACCGGCGGTGATGAAGCCGCCATTTTTGCCGGTGACCTGTTCCGCATGTACAGCCGCTACGCCGAACGTCGGCGCTGGCAGGTGGAAGTCCTCAGTGAGAGCGAGGGCGAACATGGCGGCTACAAGGAAGTCATTGCCCGGCTGTCCGGGACCGGGGTATACGGTGCGCTCAAGTTTGAATCCGGTGCCCACCGGGTACAGCGGGTTCCGGAAACCGAATCCCAGGGACGCATCCACACCTCCGCCTGTACCGTCGCTGTGATGCCGGAAGCGGACGAAGCGGAAGCCATTGAAATCAACAAGGCAGACCTGAGGGTGGATACCTTCCGATCCTCCGGTGCCGGTGGTCAGCACGTCAACAAGACCGACTCGGCGATCCGTATTACCCACCTGCCCACAGGTATTGTGGTGGAATGCCAGGAAGAACGCTCCCAGCACAAGAACCGGGCCAAGGCCATGAGCCTGCTGGCGGCCCGCCTGAAGAACGCGGAGGTCGAACGTCAGCAGAAAACCGTGGCCGAGACCCGCAAAAGTCTGGTGGGCAGCGGTGACCGCTCGGAGCGCATCCGCACCTACAATTTCCCCCAGGGCCGGGTTACCGACCACCGTATCAACCTCACCCTGTACAAGCTGGATGAGGTGATCTCCGGAGATCTGGACGCGGTGCTGGTGCCCCTGCAGCAGGAGCATCAGGCCGAACTGCTGGCCTCCCTGTCCGATGACCACTGAGCGCACCTGCGAAGCTCTGCTGAAACAGGCCTGTGAGCGCATCACCAGTGATACGCCCCGGCTGGATGCTGAACTGCTGCTGAGCCATGTGACCGGCCTCAGCCGTACCAGTTTCCGGGCCTGGCCGGAGCGGGAAGTTGCGGCCGATCAGGCCGAAGCCTTTGAGACCCTGGTGGCGGAACGGGCGGCAGGCAAGCCGGTGGCTTACCTTCTGGGACATCAGGAATTCTGGTCCCTTCCTTTATACGTCAGCCCCTCGACACTGATACCCCGGCCGGACACCGAGTGTCTGGTGGAGACGGCCTTGTCCCTGACGCTGCCGGATCAGGCCCGGGTTCTGGACCTGGGAACGGGGACCGGCGCCATTGCCCTGGCGCTGGCGAGCGAACGTCAGCGCTGGCACATCACTGCCTGTGACTGTGTGCCCGAGGCGGTCGCCCTGGCCCGCAGGAATGCCAGTGCCCTGTGCCTGCCGGTGGATGTGGTGCAGAGTTCCTGGTTTTCCGGTCTGCAGCGCACCCGGTTCGATCTGATTGTCTCCAACCCCCCCTATATTGCCAGCTCGGACCAGCATCTGGGGCAGGGGGATGTGCGCTTTGAACCCTCATCGGCACTGGTTTCCGGGCCGGACGGTCTGGACGATCTGCGGCTGATTGTAGAGCAGGCCCCGGACTGGCTGGAAAACAGCGGCTGGTTGCTGGTGGAACACGGTTATGACCAGGGCGATGCGGTTCAGGATCTGTTCCGGGCCCGGGGCTTTGTGGCCGTGCAATGCCGTCAGGATTATGGCCAGCGGGATCGCATGAGCCTGGGACAGTGGCCCGGAACCAAACCGGCCCAGACCGGGAATTCAGGAGGTCAGGATGCTCACGGATAACGAACTGATGCGTTACAGCCGGCAGCTTCTGATGCCGGGATTTGATATTGCCGGCCAGGAAAAACTCAAGGCCGCCCGGGTGCTGGTGATTGGCGCCGGTGGTCTGGGCTGTCCTGTGGCCCTGTATCTGGGGGCTGCCGGTGCCGGCCATCTGACCCTGGTGGATGACGATACCGTGGAGCTTGCCAACCTGCAGCGCCAGATCGGTTTCGATCAGGACCAGCTGGGTCAGCCCAAGGCCCATGCCCTGGCGGAACGGATCCGGAGCATCAATCCTGAGGTGACGGTTACCGCCCTGAACCGGCGCCTGGAAGGTGAGGCACTGGAACAGCTGGTGCGGGAGGCCACGGTGGTGCTGGACTGTACGGACAACTTCCAGACCCGGTTTGCCCTGAACCGTGCCTGTGTCCGGGCCCGGGTGCCGCTGGTATCCGGTGCCGCCATCCGGGGTGAAGGGCAACTCTCTGTGTATGACTCACGGGTTCCCGACAGCCCCTGTTACCACTGCCTGTATCCGGAGCAGGGCAACGAGGACCTGACCTGCTCGGAAGCGGGGGTGATCGGCCCCCTGGTGGGCATGGTGGGTGCTGCCCAGGCCATGGAAGCGGTCAAGGTGATTTCCGGAGTGGGACGGCCGCTGGTAGGCCGTTTGCTGATTCTGGATGCCTGGGATATGCAGTGGCGGGAGATGAAACTGGTGCGCGATCCCGCCTGCCCGGTTTGTGCTGACCGCTAGATCTTCCCCGGGTCCTGTTCATTTCTTCAGAGCCTGAAACCGGGCAATGGCGTCTTTCCTGCTGGCTTTCAGATCCACAATGGCTGGGGGATAGCCGGCTGGCAGGGGCCCGCCCTTGCCGGGGTTGTGGATACGCCGGTTATCCAGGGTGGCCAGTTCCGGCACCCAGCGACGGATGAATTCCCCTGACGGATCAAAACGTTCACTCTGGGTCACCGGGTTGAATATCCGGAAATAGGGCGCGGCATCGGTACCTGTGGAGGCGCTCCATTGCCAGCCGCCGTTATTGGAGGCCAGGAACCCGTCCACCAGTTTCGACATGAAGTAGGCCTCCCCCAGGCGCCAGTCAATAAACAGATTCTTGCTCAGAAACATGGCGGTGATCATACGCAGGCGGTTGTGCATCCACCCGGTCCCGTTCAGCTGACGCATGGCCGCATCCACAATGGGAATGCCTGTGTGGCCGGACTTCCAGGCCGCAAAGGCTGTGCCGGCCGGGTTCCACTGCAAGGCTTCCGTTTCCGGTTTGAAGGCCCGGTGCATGCTGATGCGCGGGTTGTGATAGAGCACGTGGATGTAGAAGTCCCGCCAGGCCAGTTCGTTGATCCATGTCCACACCCCGTCCGGGTTTGTCCCTGTTGCCAGCGCCTGCTGGGCGGCAACCAGACACTGGCGCCCGGAAAGGGTGCCGCAGGCCAGGTAAGGGGAAATCTGGCTGGTGCCCTCCAGAGCCGGGAAGTCCCTCTGTTCCCCGTAGCGGTATACCTCCTGTTCCAGAAACTGTTCCAGCTGCCGGTGGGCGGCGTTTTCTCCGGCTTCCGGCAGGGCCATGGTACCCCGGAATGGCTCCGGGATGGCTCCGATAGCGGCGGGCTGGAGCGGAGTGCCCCTGAGCCCGGGCAGGGGCAGAACCCGGGGCGGATGTTCTTCAATCCAGGCCCGCCAACGCCGGGAAAAGGGGGTGAAAACTGCATAGGGTTGCTGCTTGCCGGTCAGAATCTCCCCCACCGGCACAATGGTCTGATCCCGGTATTTATGTACCTGGATGCCCAGGTCCTGCAGGCGCTGGTGCAGGGTCCTGTCCCGGCGTCGTTCATTGACGCCGTATTCCTCATTGAAATGAACACGGCTGATGCCCTGGTCCCGGCACAGTTGTTCAATCTGCTCCAGGCTGTCGTCAAAGCGCCGGGCGTGTATGAAGTGGATGGGAATGCCGAGACCGGCCAGTTCCCGGGCCACAGCACTGGCACTGGCCATGACCAGCCGCACACGGGCCGGAGACCAGTCGTGGGCCTGCCACTGCTCCGGGGTGATGGTGAAGCAGGCCCGGACCGGGGTTTCTGCGGCACAGGCGGCACTGAGTGCAGGGTTGTCCGCCAGTCTCAGATCGTTCCGGAACCAGACCAGTTGTGTCATGGGGTGTCCTGTATCAGTCCCGGTGTCCGGGATAGGTGTAATTACCGGCCAGCCGGCCAGTAAATTCGCGGGCTTGTGTATTCGCTGAGATGCCGTGATTGGATTATAGTTAATCAATATGAGCCGGCACGATTCAAAGGAGAAATGTGACGAGTGATGGAACCTGAGAACGATGGCCGGCGTGATGGCGTCTGGGCGCAGTCCTATACCCTGAGTTCGGGGCAGACCCAGTATCACCAGCTGGGCCATGTGCGTTTGTGGGTGACCCTGCTGGACCGGGAATGGCAGATCCGCTCGGAAACCCTGAATCTGGATACAGACCCGGTAAGCTGGACCGAAACCATCGGTCACACCCTGCCATCAGCGGATGTGCCCCTGCAACGTTTTATCCGTCCGGATGACTCGGGGCAGGTCACCTATATTCCGGCAGTGGCCACCCTGCCCACGGTAATTCGTCCCTATCAGCCCCTGACCATTCCTGCCGGTGGCCGCTGCGTCATCTATGTGGGCACGGTGGTGTGGATGAAAGTGTGCAGCGGGCCGTCACAGACGGTGCTGACGGAAATACCTCTGGCCATGCCGTCCCTGACCTGGGTGGGCCGGAACACCATGGAGGGTGAGCTGTGCTACTCATCTTCCAGTTATGCCCGCCTGGTTCTGGAGGCGGTTCCCAAGCGGCCCTGGCGGGCGGTGACTCCGGTCACCATCATCAACCGGCGGCGGGAACCTCTGTTACTGGAAAGGTTCAGCCTGCCCACACCATTGCTGACCCTGCATCTGAACGAGCGGGGGCAGTTGTGGACACCAGGGGTTACCGTGGAATGTGAAACGGATATGAGCTCCGCCAGTCTGCATGTGGAGGAGTCCCTGTTGCCGGCTGCAGGCCATTGCCGGCAGGTGGGACCGGCGCGGGAACGGATATCCCGTGGCCGGCTGGTCCGTGCCTTTGATCGTATGTTTGGTTAAGCCCGTTTCGGGGGAGTCATAATTTTGTTGGATGACATGCAGACCGGCGTCATGTCGGTGTTCACGGATATAGCCTGGGGCCAGTGGTTCAGCGCCATCTTTCTGCTGGTGCTGGGCCTGGTACTGGGATCCATGGCCGCACGCAGTGTGTCCAGGTTCATGATGCAGAAGAGTTCCCGGCATCACACGGCCATGGTCCGGCGCCTGGTGTTCTATGCGATTGTGGCGGTATTTTCCGTTGCCGCGCTCAGGGAGGCAGGATTCTCCCTGGATGTGGTTCTGGGGGCTGCCGGTATTCTTACTGTTGCCATAGGTTTTGCCTCCCAGACCTCCGCATCCAATATGATCAGCGGGCTGTTTCTGCTGGTGGAGAAACCCTTTGAGATAGGCAACGTAATTGATGTGGACGGCACCATTGGTGAGGTGGTGGCCATAGACATGCTCAGCGTCAAGCTGCGCACGCCGGACAACCTGTATGTACGCATTCCCAATGAAACCCTGATCAAGTCCCAGGTGGTGAACCGGTCGAGATTCCCCATCCGCCGGCTGGATCTGGTCATCGGCATAGCCTATGCGGAAGACGTGGAACGGGTGGAGGCCCTGCTGCTGGGTTTGGCCGAAAGCAATCCCCTGTGTCTGAAAGAGCCGGCCGCCTTTGTGCTGGTCACCGGGTTCGGGGCATCGTCGGTGGATCTTCAGTTCTCCTTCTGGGTGCCCAGTGAAAAGGTGAGGGACGGGCGCAGCAGCATGATGGTTGATGTGAAGAAAGCCCTGGACCGGGAAGGTATCGAAATACCTTTCCCCCACACCAGTATCTACGCGGGCAGCCATTCAGAACCCTTCCGTGTGCAGCTGCTGGAGCCGGAAATAACCCATAAAAAGGAACATTCGGATGTCGACAAAGAGCAATGAGCCAATTGTGGCGGAAGAACCCATCGAGGCCGAAAGCAAGATCGATCTGGGCTGGCGGGAGTGGGTGGCATTGCCGGATCTGGGTATAGAACGGATCAAGGCCAAGGTGGATACAGGTGCCCGCACCTCCTGCCTGCATACCTTCCGCACCGAACCCTATACGGAGAATGGTGAGCGCCGGGTCCGTTTCTGGGTTCACCCGGTGCAGAACGACATGCACAAGGTCGTGGAATGTGATGCAAAAGTGCTGGATGAGCGCAATGTGTGTGATTCCGGTGGCCACCGGGAACTGCGTCTGGTAATCGAGACGACACTGGTGGTGGGCGGCCAGAGCTGGCCGGTAGAAATGACACTGACCAACCGGGATTCCATGCGTTTCCGGATGCTGCTGGGACGTACTGCCATGTCCGGTCGCGTACTGGTCTGCCCTGAGGCTTCCTATCTTGCCGGTGAGCCGGCGTTAAAGGTCAAGAAATGAAAATTGCGATTCTGTCCCGTAACCGCCACCTGTATTCCACCCGCCGGCTGATGGAAGAAGGCATCAACCGTGGTCATGAGGTGCGGGTGATCGACTGTCTGCACTGTTCCATGAACATTACCTCTTCCAAGCCGAAGATCCATTACCATGAAGAAGTGCTGGAAGATTTTGACGTGGTGATTCCCCGCATCGGGGCGTCGGTCACCTTTTACGGCACTGCGGTACTGCGCCAGTTCGAGATGATGGGGGTGTTCCCGGTCAACGAGTCGGTGGCCATCAGCCGTTCCCGGGACAAGCTCCGGTCCCTGCAGTTGCTGGCCCGCAAAGGGGTGGGCATGCCGGTCACCGGATTCGCCAACAAGCCGGACAACGTGCCGGAACTGCTGAAAATGGTGGGTGGAGCTCCAGTGGTGATCAAACTGCTGCAGGGAACCCAGGGTATTGGCGTGGTGCTGGCGGAAACCCGAAAGGCGGCAGAAAGCGTGATCGAGGCCTTTATGGGGCTGAAGGCGGATATTCTGGTGCAGGAATTTATCAAGGAAGCGGGTGGTGCAGACATCCGCTGCTTTGTCATAGGTGACCGGGTGATTGCCGCCATGAAGCGTCAGGGGGCTGAAGGGGAGTTTCGCTCCAACCTGCACCGGGGTGGCAGTGCCTCCCTGGTACGAATCACTCCGGAGGAACGGCGAACCGCGATTGTGGCAGCCAAGTCCATGGGGCTGAATGTGGCAGGGGTGGATCTGCTGCGCTCCGAACGCGGGCCTCTGGTGATGGAAGTGAATTCGTCTCCGGGCCTTGAGGGGATTGAAAGCGCCACCGGCAAGAATGTGGCGGGCATGATCATCAACTGGATCGAAAAGAACCAGAAACCCAGTCAGACCCGAACCCGGGGCAGGGGCTGATATGGCACGGGAAAGCTTCACCATAGCCGGGGTGGAAGTTCCTGCCGGCACCCGGCAGATGATCGAGGTTCCTGCGGCCAGACTGTACACCCACACCCCCCTGCATATTCCGGTGGAAGTGGTTCACGGGCGCCGGGACGGGCCGGTGCTGATGGTGTGCGGAGCCATCCACGGTGACGAGATCAACGGCGTTGAGATTGTCCGCCGGGTCCTGACCAATTCTGCCCTGCGCCATTTACGGGGCACTCTGGTGGCGGTGCCCATTGTCAACATCTTCGGGTTTGTCCAGCGCACCCGCTACCTGCCGGACCGGCGGGATCTGAACCGGTGTTTTCCGGGCAGTGAATCCGGCTCCCTGGGGGGGCGAATCGCCTATCTGCTGCGCACCCAGATCATGGAAAAGGTGACCCATATAATCGACCTGCACACCGGGGCCATACACAGGTTCAACCTGCCCCAGATCCGTGCCGAGCTGAAAAATCCGGAAACCGCGCGCATGGCCGAGGCCTTCGGTGCGCCCATCATCATCAATGCCGGACTGCGGGAGGGCAGCCTGCGGGCCTATGCGGATTCCCTGGATATCCCGGTAATTACCTTTGAAGGTGGCGAGGCCCTGCGCTTTGATGATGTGGTGATCAGCAGCGGTGTCAAAGGGGTGATCCGGGTGATGCGGGAACTGCAGATGGTGCCGGTTAAGAAAAGCCCGAAAGCTCCGAGGAAGCGCTCGGAAACCGCCGCCAGTTCCCAGTGGGTGCGGGCTGAAATCGATGGCATCATGCGTCCGGTGGCCCAGCTGGGGCAGAAGGTGCGCAAGGGCCAGAAACTGGCCATGGTGGCGGATCCTTTCGGGGAGTCGGAAACCGCTGTACTGTCGCCCTGTTCCGGCATTGTCATCTGTGTCAATAACCTGCCTCTGGTCAATGAAGGGGAGGCCATCTACCACATTGCCCGGTTTGATGAGCTGAGCGAAGCCGAGAAAGCCATGGACTACTTCCGCAGTTCATTTGAGACTGAAGTAACCGAGGCGGTCGTCCCTGTACATCCCTGGGATGAACTGCAGAAATAGACACCACCACAAAGAACGGGAGTACTGATGATCTGGGATCAGACCTTTATCGATCTGGAACCCCTGCCAAGGGGGTTTCATCTGGTAACCAATGAAATCCTGAGTCAGGCGCCGGACCTGTCCAACTGCGAAGTGGGCCTGTTGCAACTGTTTATCCAGCATACCTCCGCATCACTGGCGGTGAACGAAAATGCCGATCCGGATGTGAGGGGGGACCTGGAGCGCTTTTTCAGCACCACGGTTCCGGAGAATGCCCCTTACTATGAACACACTCTGGAGGGGGATGATGACATGGCGGCCCATATCAAAAGTGTGATTATCGGCCCTTCCCTGACCCTTCCGGTGAGTCACGGCCATCTGGCCCTGGGTACCTGGCAGGGTATCTATCTGTGTGAACACCGGAATCTGGCCCCGGGCCGCCGTATTGTGGCAACCCTGCAGGGGCGCTGGTAGAAATCAGAATGCAAAGGCAGTGCCGGAGCGGGGTTAGTGTTTGCTCCGGTAGTGTTCCAGCATGGCCGCCATATCGTCCCCCAGCTGGGCCATGGCCTGCGGGTCTGCCAGACGTTCCGCCATGGAACGGAGGCCGACAATCTGGGTCTGGATCAGCCGGGCAAGCCGGGGGCAGTCGGTGGTTTCCGGCAGTTCGCCCCGGGCCTTGGCCTGTTCCAGAAGGCTGGTCATGGATGCTTCCACGGTGTTCAGAATGGTCCTGGCCTGGGCCTTGAGTTCCGGGTGGGTGTTGCTGGATTCCAGCAGGGTCTTGACCACCATGCAGGCCCGGGAAGGGGCCTGGCAACCGGTTCCGTAGTTCTGGGCCAGAGTGCGCAGATAGTCCTGCAGCCCGTCGATGACCGAATCATACCGGCTCATATGTTCGGCCATATCCTTGCCGCTGCGTTCGGCATAGGCGGCAAGAGCTTCGGCAAACAGCTTGTCCTTGCTGCCAAAGGTGGCGTAGATACTGCCCGGGCGCATATCCAGGGCCTGCTCGATCTGCTTCATGGAGCTGCCCTGATAGCCCTTCTCCCAGAACAGGTCAACGGCTTTACTGAGGGCTGTCTCACGATCGTAGCGGGCATGTCTGGCCATAAGGGTTCCTGCGCTTCATATAACTTGAGTGACTGCTCAATTGTAACCTGTCGGGGGATGTATTGACAGTTTCCCGGTAGGGTTGTGGCACTCGGTCTTCTGCAGTGTGTAACAATCCACAGGCTGGCGGGTCTGGATGGGAGGACATCAATCCCTTCATAGCCAATCTGGAGTGTGCCAATGCGCAACCTGTTTTCTTTCACTGCCCTGCTGTGGATCATGCTGTCAGCCCCGGGCGCAGCCCTTGCCGGTGTTAACAGCGGGCTGTTTGCGGCCTACCAGCAACTTCTGGATAACTACCTGACCGAGGTGCTGTCGCCCCGGGACGGTTTTTACTCCGCCTTTGATTATGACAAGGCCCTGGCGGATGGAGCCACGGCCGGGCTGTTGGAGCAGCAGAACCGGGCCCTGGCGGCTTTCGATCCGGCCGGACTGGACGGCAGGGAAGAGTCGGTGGCCTTCTGGATCAATGCCTACAACTATTTCATGGTCGCGCAGATTCTGACGGATCGTCCGGACGGACGTCTGGTGGATTCAGTGTGGGATTATGGCGGCCGCTTCAATCCCTTTGTGGACAGTGTGTTTGATGTCAGTCGCTTTGTGGTCGGTGGCCGCAGCTACAGCCTGAGCGGGATCGAGAAGGAGATTCTTCTGGGGGATGACTACAGGGCCCGGGGCTGGAAGGATGCCCGGGTTCATTTTGCCGTCAACTGTGCCTCCGTGGGCTGCCCACCTCTGCGTAGCCGTATTTACACGGCGGACAATCTGGAAGCCACGCTGGCGGAAAATACCCGTCTGGCACTGGCCAGTGTCCGGCATCTGCGTGTGGAGGGCGATACTCTGTATGGTACCGAACTGTTCAAATGGTATGAAAAGGACTTTTCCGAGGCAGAAGGCTCGGTGGGTGCCTTAATCCAGCGCTGGGCGGCTCCGGAAGTTGCCCGGGTCGCTGCAGCCACCTCGGAGCTGAAGTTTATCGATTACGACTGGTCGCTGAATCGTCCGGACAATTTCCGGTCCGGGCCCGGATCTCTTCCTCAATAAGCCATAACCGGTCCTGACCCCAGCAACTGACATTGCCGTAGCGAAAGCTGGGCACGCCCCACAGGCCCAGGTCATACATGGCCTGGCGGTTGGTTTCGGCCCAGCTCCGCCAGCGGGTATCGGACAGCAGGGGGCGGGCGCTTTGCCAGTCCAGTCCGGCCCGGGTCACTATCTGTTCCAGCCCTGCATCGGTTTCCGAGCGTATGCCCTCGGCGTTGACGGCCCGGGCATAGGCCAGCATGTAGTCCAGTTCCCGGCCCTGGGAGCGGGCATACTCGAACAGGGCGTAGCAGCGCTCCACGCCGGGGCCAAGTGGATCGGCAACAAATCCGTAGGGCAGCCCCAGTTTCCGGGCTTCCCGACGGGTGTCGTGGAAGATGTACCATTTCTTGGTATCCGGCACCGTCTGGCCCCGCATCAGCATGGGCAGGACCGGCCGCAATGTCAGGGGCAGGTTCCAGGCCCGGGCCAGCAGGGCGGCGCGCTCCAGTCCCAGATAGGAATAGGGGCTGCGGATGGAGAAAAATACTTCAATGGGCTGGTTCCGGGCCGGGTGACTGTCGGCTAGCGGGCTTGCGTTACACCCCAGGTCTGCCCAGGTACGGTTGTAGGTAATCTGCTCATTGTTCCTGTGGGCACGGCCTTCCCGGAGCAGTATCCGTTCCAGATGGTCCAGGCGGTCCACGCCCCAGAACCAGTCTCCCCGGAAGTACATCATGCTGCTCTGGTAGTGCCCGAGCCGCTGGCGCAGGCTTTCGTTGTCCTGCAGCCGGCGGTTCAGGGCCGGCGCGTCAGGTACCGGTTGCGGCGCCGGGCCGTCGCTGCTGCTCCAGAGCCGGGCCAGGGCTTCAATGGCCGTATCCAGGTACTGGTCGCCGGTTTCCTGTTCCAGAAGCTGGCGCAGGACCGCGGACACCTCTTGCTCTGGTGGGGTATCGGCCCGCTCCGGAGCTGTGAGTCCGTACCTGCGGGCAACGCGGGTGGCATCCTCCCGGGCCCAGTGTGTCCACATGTCGGGTTCGGGAAACATGTCCTCCGGCTGGGTGTTCACGGTATGAAAACGGTAGCGGATACGGAAGCGGCCGGACAGCTCTTTCAGCGCCTGCAGCAGGGGCAGGGCAAAGGGATCGACGGGATTGATAAAGACCCGGATCAGGTCGCTCTGGCCGGACAGGCCGGCTCTGATCCGGTGACTTTCGTGGCGAGCCCGGCGCAGCGCAGGGCTGGATATCAGCCGGGCCAGCCAGGGCATCAGGTCAGCTTTTTGCGGAAAGTGCATGTTCGCTCCCTGAGGCCCTGTCACCGGGGTTATTCGATGACCTGACTGATCTGCACGGTGGGTTGGATATTGGTGAAGTTGGGGATGTCTCCCATCAGCTCTTCAGCGTGGGGCGGAAAGGCGGTTTCAAAGTCACTGAGGGAGTCGAAATACAGGTGGCCCATGGCCGCGTAAGCGGGGGCTTCGCCCGGAGCGGCTCCACCCAGGCCCTGTTCGATGGCGGTGCGTCTGCAGGCATCCCCAAGTCTTTCCCGGACCAGTGGCATATGGGTATCCCGGTAGTATGCAATATCAAAACGGGCGGATTCGGAATTGGGGTAAAGAACGCTGACTTTTATCATTGCTGGATTGTCCGTTGTTGTTGTGTTGATGGGTCTGTCTGCATCAGACCAAGTACCGGCTGCGGAGACAATGGCACTTTAGGACGATTTCAGAGCGATCACTCAGGTTCCTCATCCTGCCGTGCCGATCTGGCCAGGGCCTCGGCAATACGGTCATCAATTTTCTGCACCAGTTCTGAACTGGGGTTAACGGACGAGTGGGCCTGCATCAGCTTTGTGCTGGCCCTGAGGTTGCCGATAAAGGTCCGGCAGTGGACGCACATCATCAGGTGCATTTTCACCGACATGTTCTGGCGGGCTGAGAGTTCGCCGTCAATGTAATCACTGGCTATTCTGGCCAGATCCCTGCACATCAGCATTCGCCAGTCTCCTGAAAGTTTTCCACCATTAGCAGGATTTTCTGCCGTGACCGGTGGAGCAGTACCCGCAGGTTAGAGGCACTGACATCCAGAATGTTACAGACTTCGTCGGATTTTTTCTGATGCGCTTCATACAGCATGAGTGCCGAACGCTGGTTTTCCGGCAGGGCACTCAGGTGCTTGTCCAGGCAATCGCTGAGCGCACCGGACTCCATCAGGGCATCGGCGGAGTCGTGGAATCTCAGGGTTGGGGGGGTGCGCCAGCGCCCGCTGGCATTGAACCTGTCTTCCAGTTCCGGGTCCAGGGTCTCTGAGAAATCTGCAGACACCTCCCGCTTGGCGCCTCTGAGCAGGTTCTTGCAGCGGTTGGCAACAATGGTGTGCAGCCAGGTTTTCAGGCCGGAGCGGCCCTCGAATTTGTGGATGGCGCCGATCACAGTGACCCAGCAGTCCTGCACCACTTCTTCCGCGCTGGAGCCATCCAGGTAGTAACGGGCAACCGCCAGCATACCCGGGGTATATTCCCTTACGGCCTGGCGGAAGGCCTCTCCGTCACCCGCCTTGAGTTGCTCGATCAGCGATGGATCTGCCAGTGCAGGAGCCTCTGTACCCATAGTCTTGTTATCCGTGTTCAGAGCCATGGCCTGACCCTTTGCTGGACAGGATCAGGTTGAAAGATGAATAAGTGTTCAAAAATAATAATACAGTTATTGGTTCCGCGCCAGAGCCGGTGGTCTGAATGCTCCAGACCTGCAGGCAGATGCAAACCCCGGGACGGCGACTAGACTCAGGTGTGGGAATCTACCCATTGCATTTTTCAGGTGGGTGGGCATTTACCCATTTTTGTCTGTGAGCTGGCCGCAGTTTTCTGGTAGCAAGTTGTTTTAAAAGAGATCCCTGAAAATGGCCCGTGGCTTGCTAACACTGGCGCATCGGAGCTGGGTCTGGTTCCGTC
>JBFHSI010000058.1:0-15850 GCA_041591245.1 Marinobacter sp. | reverse complement strand
TCCGGCGCACTACCCGCTGAAATCCATGGACGACATCATCTAAGGTTCGTTCGGGACGAAAAAAAACCGGCGGTGATCCCGCCGGTTTTTTTATGTCTGTCTGAATGCCCGGCAGATCAGAAGATCTGCCGGGACAGGCCGCTGTCTTCATTGCTGCCGTTGTTGTCGCTGTCCGCTTCCTGGGACAGGGGCGCGGGTGCTTCTTCTTCCTTGAAGATTTCAAAGATACCGTCTTCCCCGGGTCTTGCCCGTTTTCCGGTTTTCGGGTCAATGCGGATGTTCACAATACCGTTGGGGCGGGGCATATAGGACAGCGGGGTGTCCGCCAGGGCCACCTTCATATAGTCGATCCAGATAGGCAGGGCCGTGCTGGCTCCAAATTCCCGTCGACCCAGGGGCGCAGGCTGATCAAATCCGACCCAGGTGGTCGTGGCAATCCTGTGGTTGAAGCCGGCGAACCAGGTGTCTTTCTGTTCGTTGGTGGTGCCGGTTTTTCCCGCAAGGTCGGCTCGTCCGAGAGCCAGGGCCCGGCGGCCGGTACCCAGGCGGATTACATCCCGCATCATGGAGTGGAGAATATACACAGAGCGCTCGTCTGCCAGTCGTTTCATAAGGCGGGGGGCAGGCGGGACAAACTCGGTCCGGGCTTTGTCGGAAGATGCTGGTTCCTCCTCGGGAGATTCAGCGTCAAGGGTCAGGTCAATATCAACTTCTTCGGTCTCGGCCACCGGGGTGTTGCAGTCCCGGTCACAGAGGATGGTTTCCGGTGCCTGGTACACAATGTCGCCGTGTACGTCCCGGATGCTTTCCACCAGATAGGGCTGTACGTCATAGCCGCCGTTGGCGATCACCGCCAGGCCCCGGGCCAGTTCCATGGGAGACAGCTGGCCACTGCCCAGAGACAGGGACAGGTTGTTGGGCATGTTGTCGGTGGGGATCTTCAGCTGCCGCAGGTTGTTCAGGGTGGTTTGTATGCCGACATCCTGAAGCAGCCGGATGGACACGATATTGCGGGACCTGTACAGCGCCTCCCGCAGCCGGGTGGGGCCGTAGAACTGGCCGGAGGAATTCTGCGGTCGCCAGGCGGTTTCCAGCTCGGAGTCGTCGAAGACTATGGGGGCATCGTTGTAGATGGTTGCCGGAGTGATGCCATTTTCCAGAGCGGTAAGATACAGGAAAGGCTTGAAGGTGGAGCCCGGCTGCCGTCGGGCCTGAATGGCCCGGTTGTATTTGCTCTGGCTGAAGCTGTAGCCGCCGGTCAGGGCCTCAATGGCACCGGTGGTTGCGTTCAGGGAAATCAGTGCGCCTTCCGCCCGGGGCATCTGGGACAGGGCAACCTGTCGTGTGACTGCGGGAGCTGGCTCTGCTTCCTGCTCCTCCTCTTCCTGTGCTTCCGGCACTTCCACTGGAGCGTTTATAGGGTGTACGTAGACCACGTCGCCCACAGCAACCACGTCAGACGGTTTCTTGGGTTTGGGGCCGGTAATGTTTTCGGTTTTGTAGCGGCTTGCCCAGGTCATGGTTTCAAAGGGCATGACCGCTTCACCCAGATTCCGGGCATAAACCTGCACCAGCTGCTGGTCATCCTGAACCTTCATGACCAGAGCTGGAATCAGGTTTTCCACCCGGGGGTAGTTGGCCACCAGTTCTGCGGGTGAGGCTGTGCTGAGAGTGTCCTTGTCAATCTGCCCGATGGGCCCCCGGAAACCATGCCGACGGTCATAGGCTTCCAGGCCTTTGCGCATGGCATCCGTGGCGGCCTGCTGCTTGGTGCTATCTATGGTAAGGGTTACGGTGTAGCCGTCCGTGTAGGCAGCATCTCCGAATCGTTGAACTATATCGGCCCGCGCCATCTCGGCCACGTAATCGGCATCCACCTGGGTGTCGGTGGCGTTATAGGTTGCTGTCAGTGGGGCGTCGACAGCCTGCGTGTAGGCATCCTCAGTAATGAATCCCAGCTCCATCATGCGTCCGAGAATCCAGTTTCTGCGAATAAGTGCCCGTTCCGGGTTGGCCAGGGGGTTATAGGCTGAAGGGGCTTTTGGCAGGCCTGCGAGCATGGCCATTTGTGCCAGGGAAAGTTCGGCAACCGGTTTGTTGTAATAAACCTGAGCGGCGGCCGCTATTCCATAGGCCCGGTTACCCAGATAGATCTTGTTCAGGTACAGCTCCAGGATGCGGTCTTTATCCAGTTCACGTTCAATCTGAAGAGCGAGAAGTATCTCGTTGAACTTGCGAATAAACGTTCTGTCCCGTGACAGAAAGTAATTTTTTGCAACCTGCATTGTGATGGTACTGCCTCCGGAACGGATCGAACCGGTGGAGACCAGTTCGATGGCAGCCCGCGCCAGGCCTTTGATGTCCACTCCGAAGTGCTCGTAAAAACGGGCATCTTCAGCGGCCATAAAGGCTTGTAACTGAATTGTGGGGATCTGTTCGATTGTGATCGGTGCCCTTCTCTTTTCCCCGAATTCTGCTATTAATTTGCTGTCTTTGGTGTATACCCGAAGCGGTGTCTGCAACTTGATATCAAGAAGCTGCTCCACTGGAGGGAGCCCGGGACGAAGGTAAAGATAGAAGCCTGAGGCCAGGATTACGGCAAGACTCAGTCCGGTAAGAAACAGCCAGGCAAAAAGGCGAGATGTACGCAGCAAATAAGACATTTTTTTCTGACAACTGTAGGGTATAGGTCTATCATTTAAGAAATTGCTTTAGGAAGAATGAGTCACTTCACTGTCGCAATGGTGTTCTATTAATTAGAGCACGAATTGTAGATGGAAACCTGAAGAAATTCTCTTAAATAAAAAATACATAAGTTACTTCACCGGGTGCATCTAACCAGGTATAGGGTGAGCGCGTGTTTGGATTGTTTGGAAAGAAATCCAGTGCAGTGCTGGGCGTGGACATAAGCTCCAGCTCGGTCAAGCTTCTGGAACTGTCGAAGCAGGGCGGCCGTTACAAGGTCGAAAGCTACGCAGTTGAGCCGTTACCGGCGAACGCTGTCGTCGAAAAAAATATCACGGATGTCGAGGCTGTTGGCGAGGTGCTCAAGCGCGTCGCTTCCAAATCCCGGACAAGTGTCAAGCAGGCTGCCGTGGCAGTCTCGGGGTCGGCTGTTATTACCAAGGTCATCCAGATGACCGGCGGTCTTAACGAGTTCGAGATGGAAGACCAGATCACCCTGGAGGCGGATCAGTATATTCCATACCCTCTCGACGAGGTGGCCATTGACTTCGAAGTGCAGGGGCCTTCGGAAACCAATCCGGATCAGGTGGACGTTCTGCTGGCCGCGTGCCGCAAGGAGAACGTGGACATTCGCGAAGACGCTTTGGAAATGGCATCCCTCACGGCAAAAATCGTGGATGTGGAAGCCTATGCCCTGGAGCGGGCCTACGACCTGATCGAACCCCAGCTGGATTCTCACGGTGAGGAACTGGTGGTGGCGATTGTGGATATCGGTGCGACCATGACCACCCTGAGCGTGCTTGCCGGCGGTCATACCGTTTACACCCGTGAGCAGATTTTCGGTGGCAAGCAGCTGACGGAGGAAATTCAGCGTCGCTATGGCCTTTCCGTTGAGGAGGCCGGTCTTGCCAAGAAGCAGGGTGGATTGCCCGATGACTATGAGGCAGAAGTGCTTACGCCTTTCCGGGAAGCTGTGGTTCAGCAGGTTGCCCGGGCTTTGCAATTCTTCTTTGGCGCCAGCCAGTACAACGCTGTCGACTATGTGGTTCTGGCAGGTGGTACTGCCTCGATACAGGGACTGACAGAAATGGTCGAGGAAAAAACCGGAACGCCCACTCTGGTGGCCAACCCGTTTGCGGATATGGCTGTCAGTTCGCGGGTCAATGCATCGGTACTCAGTAATGATGCTCCTTCCCTGATGATTGCTTGTG
Organism: Marinobacter sp.; assembly: GCA_041591245.1. Lineage (GTDB taxonomy): Bacteria > Pseudomonadota > Gammaproteobacteria > Pseudomonadales > Oleiphilaceae > Marinobacter. The sequence continues at coordinate 11,954 of JBFHSI010000058.1, read as the reverse complement.
GTCTGGCAATGAGGAGCTTCGACTGATGGCAAAAATCAATCTCAGGCCCTGGCGTGACGAACTCAGGGCGGAAAAACAGCAGCAGTTTGTGGTGATGATTCTGGGTGCGGTGATTATCGCTGCCGGTCTGGTGTTTCTCTGGAAGTCCGATATGGACAGCCGTATTGCCTATCAGCAATCCCGGAATGCCTATATCGAAACTGCCTCGAAAAAACTGGATCAGCAGATCCGGGAGATTGAGGATCTGAAACGCAAGCGGGATGAACTTCTGGCCCGGATGCGGGTTATTCAGGATCTTCAGGGCAAGCGTCCGGTGATTGTCCGGGTGTTCGATGAACTGGTGAAAACCCTGCCTGAAGGACTGTTTTATACCAGTCTGAAGCGGACCGGAGATCGTCTGGAAATTGTCGGTATGTCTGAATCCAACAGCCGGGTTTCTTCATTGATGCGGCAGTTGGATAACTCCGACTGGTTCAGCAACGCCAACCTTGCAAATGTTTCGGCCGCTGACAACCGTCGAGCCGGTTACAGCCAGTTTACCTTGTCGGTGCAACAGACAACGCCCGAGCCCGAAGGGGAGGACAAGAAATGAGCCTCGCGGACTCTCTGAAGAGCCTTAATGATTTTGATATTAACGATCTGGACGTCAACAACGCCGGAATCTGGCCGACGCCGGTCAAGGTGATTGTTGCCCTGATTCTTGCCGGGATGGTTGCTGGCGGTGGCTACTGGTTCTTTATAAAAGACCAGTATACCCAGCTGGAGCGGGTACAGCAGACCGAGCAGAAGTTGCGTAAGGACTACGAGTCCAAGGCCTATCAGGTGGCAAACCTGGAGGTGTTCAAAGCCCAGATGGCGGAAATGGAAGAAACCTTTGGTGCACTGGTGCGGCAGCTTCCCAGTGAGACCGAGGTTCCGGGTCTGCTGGAGGATATTACCAATACTGCGACCGGGAACGGATTGTCGTTGCAGCAGGTCAAGCTCCAGCCGGAACGTAAGCGGGACTTCTACGCCGAGTTGCCGATCGATATCAAGGTGACTGGCTCCTATCATGAGCTCGCCTCTTTTGTGAGCAGTGTGGCAAGTCTTCCGCGTATCGTAACGCTGCACGACTTAACCATTAAACCAACTGGCGGAGAAGGGGACAGGCTGGAAATGCAGGTTGTCGCCCGAACCTACCGCTACCGGGCTGGAGAATGAGCATGGCAGGAAAGCATGCGGGAAAAGCCTGGCTGGGTGTGTGTCTGGTATCTCTCCTGACGGCGTGTTCGCAGGGCGGCGGTTTCGCAGACCTGGACAAGTTTATGGCCGACACCCGTGCCAAGCCGCGCGGACATGTAGAGCCGTTACCGGAATTCAAAGCCTATGAGGCTTTCAGCTATTCGGCGGCGGATCGCCGGGCACCTTTTGAACCACCGGTCGATGTTCAGCTGACTATGCTGGATGAGGATCCCGTGGATGAAGTGGAGCCGGATCTGGATCGCCCGAAAGAGGTCCTTGAGAATTTCGATATCAAAGAACTGGATATGGTAGGTACGCTCCAGGGTACCACCGGGGATCTGTATGCCCTGATTCGTGACAGTAGTGGTGGCATTCATCGTGTGCATACAGGGAATTATATGGGGCAGAATTTTGGCCGCATTATTGGCGTCAATCAGTCCCGCATAGAGCTGATAGAGATCGTTCCCAATGGCCGGGGCGGGTGGGTCGAGCGTCCTCGTTCCCTGACACTAAACGATGAAGAGGGCTAAGGAGCGGCACAATGATGACTAAAAGAAACATGCACGAACAAAAAAGTTTGGGGTCGAGGCTAGCGATGTTCAGAAAACTTAATATTTCCGTCGGCGTGATTGCTTTTGGGTTGTGGTCCAGCCTGGCCAATGCGGTCACACTGGAGGACGTGTCGTTTTCTTCGCTGCCGGGGGAGCGCCTGGAAGTGACGCTGCAGTTTGATGGCCAGCCTCCGGAACCAACCGGATACACCATTGAGCGACCTGCACGCATTGCCCTTGATCTGCGCGATACCACCAGTGCTCTGGAGAAGCGGAGTGTGCCTCTGGGGTCCGGTAATGCCCAGAGTATGACTGTGGTTGAAACCAAGGATCGGACCCGTCTGATCTTCAATCTGATCGACCTTGTTCCCTACGATACCGTGCGCAACGGCAATGCCCTGGTGATGACCATTGGCGGAAGCGGAAATGCATCTGCATCGGTATCTGCTCCAGTGGCTTCTGTAGCGGCTCCGGCCAAGTCTGGCGCTGCCAGCAAGCCGGTTTCCGGGGTGAAGGCACTGACCGGTGTTGACTTCCGGCGCGGCAAGGATGGTGAGGGCCGGGTGGTTGTGGACCTGGGCAGTTCAAATATCCCGGTAGACCTGTCCGAGTTGGGTGGCAAGATTCGCCTGACCATGGCCGATGTTGCGGTACCGGAAGAACTGCGCCGGCGTCTGGATGTTACTGACTTTGCCACGCCGGTGAACCGGATCGATACCTTTATCGAGGATGGCAATGCGGTTGTGGAGATCCGTCCGGAAGGCAACTACGACTATATTGCCTACCAGTCGGGCAGCCAGTTTACGGTTAGTGTGGAAAAACTGACTGAAGAAGAGGCAGAAGCCCGCAGGGAAGAGAAGTTCCCGTATACCGGCGACAAGCTCTCCCTTAACTTCCAGGACATTGAAGTACGTTCCGTGCTGCAATTGATTGCCGACTTTACCGGCCTGAACCTGGTGGCCAGTGACACAGTTGGCGGCAGCATCACACTGCGTTTGCAGAGTGTTCCCTGGGATCAGGCACTGGATCTGATCCTGAAAACCAAAGGTCTGGACAAGCGTCAGATCGGCAACGTGCTGCTGGTAGCACCTGCGGACGAAATTGCAGCCCGGGAGAAGCTGGAGCTGGAAACCACCAAGCAGATTGCCGAGCTGGCTCCGGTTCGCCTGGATATCATTCAGGTGAACTATGCCAAGGCTGCGGATATTGTGGCACTGATCCAGGCCGATAAAGAATTGCTGTCGGAGCGAGGCTTTGTGTCCTCGGATGTTCGCACCAATACCATCAGTGTTCGGGAAACCACGGACAAGCTGGAAGAAATTCGTAAACTGGTGTCCACCTGGGATGTCCCGGTTCGCCAGGTGTCCATTGAGGCCCGCATTGTTCGTGCCCAGACCAACGTTGCCGAAAACCTGGGTATCAGCTGGGGTGGTGCAGCCTATAATGTCAGTGGCGACAACGTCTTTTCCATCGGTGGCTCCCAGGCGGCTGTGGAAGAAGCTAGAGAAGCTGCCGGTGGTACCAACAACACTATTACCTTCCCGGGCGCGCTGGCAGTGGATCTCGGGGTGAGTGGCGACGGCGCTTCCTCCTTTGCTATTGGCTGGGGCAGCGATGACTTTCTGGTGGATCTGGAGCTCTCTGCTCTGGAAAGCGATGGTCAGGCAGAAGTGGTTTCCCAGCCCCGGGTCGTGACTGCTGACCGTCAGACTGCCACCATCAAATCCGGTGAGGAAATTCCCTATCAGGAAGCCTCTTCCAGTGGTGCAACATCTGTATCCTTCAAGGAGGCGGTGTTGTCCCTTGAGGTAACTCCGCAGATTACGCCGGATGACAAAATCATTATGGATCTGGTGGTGAATCAGGATTCCCGTGGTGAAATTACTGCCGGTATCCCGTCCATCAACACCAACGAGGTAACCACTCAGGTGCTGGTAGGCAACGGTGAGACGGTGGTTCTTGGGGGAATTTTCCAGTCAGAAGTGACCACTCAGGTTACCAAGACGCCTTTCCTGGGAGATATCCCCTACCTGGGTCGTCTGTTCAAGCGTACCGAGCATGTGGATGAGCGCAGTGAACTGCTGATTTTCATTACGCCGAAAATCCTCAAGAGCGACCTGATCCGATAGAGGCCAGGTTGCAGAAAACCGCCGCGTGAAACCGGCGGTTTTTTTGTGCCCGGAAATGCTGCCTGCGGGGCGAGGAAATTTATGGAATCCGGTGCCCTGTGATATTCTCACCCGCCTGAACATTACCGAGCGGAAGTTATGTCTTTGCCCAAACGCATTGTCCTGGTTGGCCCCATGGGTGCCGGGAAAAGTACCATTGGTCGTTTGCTTGCCAAAGAGCTGGGCTACAGGTTTCTTGACACTGACCGCATTATCGAAGAACGCTGCGGTGCCAATATTCCCTGGATTTTTGATGTGGAAGGTGAAGCCGGTTTTCGCCAACGTGAAACCGCCATGCTGGATGAGCTGACCGGGGAGACCCAGGCGGTTATCGCAACCGGAGGCGGCGCCGTTATGCGTCCTGAAAACCACCCGTTACTCAAGCAGAATGCGGTGGTGGTTTACCTGAAAACTTCACTGGAGCAGCAGGTTGAGCGGACAAGGCGGGATCGTAACCGGCCCCTGCTGCAGAATGATGATCCGGAAGCGGTGCTGCGCCAGCTGTTTGCTGTACGGGATCCGTTGTATACCCGGCTGGCGGATATCATCATGCATACGGACCGCAAGAGTCCGCGGCTGGTTGTGCGCCAGCTGGTGAACCGGATCAAGCCGAGAACCCCGCGCCACAAACGGCAATTACGGAAAGAAGGAAGGAATCATGCCTGAGATACTCCATGAACTTCGGGTGGAGCTCGGAGAGCGCAGCTATCCCATTGTTATAGGTCAGGGGCTTCTGGGCGATTATGATCTTTCCCCCTACGTGGCCGGCGAACAGGTGATGATTGTTTCCAACGAGACTGTGGCGCCTCTGTATCTGCAGCGGGCCAGAGGCTGTTTTCCGGGCAAGGCCATAGATACGGTGATTCTGCCTGATGGTGAGAAGTTCAAGAACTGGGAAACATTGAACCTGATTTTTGATGGTTTGCTGGAGCAGCAGCATACCCGCAAGACCACGCTGGTTGCCCTTGGTGGTGGTGTGGTGGGGGATATGACCGGATTTGCAGCCGCCTGCTACCAGCGCGGGGTTCCCTTTATTCAGATACCCACCACTCTGTTGTCTCAAGTGGACTCCTCTGTAGGAGGCAAAACCGGCATCAACCACCCCCTGGGCAAGAATATGGTGGGGGCTTTTCATCAGCCCGAAGCCGTGCTGATCGATACGGAAAGTCTGAGTACCCTGCCTCCAAGGGAAGTCTCAGCGGGCCTGGCTGAAGTGATCAAGTACGGCCTGATCCGCGATCCGGAGTTTCTGGCTTGGCTGGAAGAATCCCTGGACGCCCTTGTGGCCCTTGATGCCGCAGCCGTCGCCGAGGCAATTTTCCGGTCCTGCGCCTGTAAGGCGGAAGTGGTTGCCCGGGACGAGAGAGAAGGTGGCCTGCGAGCCATATTGAATCTGGGGCACACTTTTGGTCATGCCATTGAAACCTTTGCCGGTTATGGGAACTGGCTCCATGGAGAGGCGGTGGGTACCGGTATGATTATGGCTGCCGATCTTTCTGCCCGGGTGGGCATGATTGGTCCCGAAGATTGTCACCGGGTAGCGGCTCTGGTGCGTCGGGCAGGGCTGCCGGATCGACCGCCAGCAGGCATGACCGAGGCTGACTTCATGAGGCTGATGGCGGTGGACAAGAAGAATGTTGATGGCCAGTTGCGCCTGGTTCTCCTGGCCTCTCTGGGGGAGGCCATAGTGACGGCGGATGTGGCATCAGATACTCTGGCGGCAACGTTGACAGGGTTCTGTCAGTAACGCCGTTATGCCGGTTCAGGGATGACCCGGTTTGGCACGGAAGGAAGGGTGAGGAAGGTTTGTGGCTGAAGAAAGTCTGAATAGCCTGGATGGTGGCGGATTGTTCCCCCGTTTGCAGGAACGCTATGGTTTACGGGCAAACCCTCTGGACATGGAAAACCCGTTTTTTCCGGATGCCATGCGCCACCACGCCCTGGAAACCCTTCGTCACCTTTGTGGCTTCGGGGATATGGCTCTGCTGCTGACCGGTGCCGCCGGTGCTGGAAAAACCCGGATTCTGGCGGAACTGGTCCGCAGTGAGTCTTCTCGTCTGGATATACATTACCTTCCAGTATCTGCATTTGTCAGTGCCCGTACTCTTGCCCAGGCGTTGTGTGCCTTGACCCCTTCCGGCACGCCCGATGAAGACAGCGCCCGGGATGCCATCTACAGCTTTTTCCGCTGGTCAGAATCCCGGGTTCGTAAAGGGCAGCGCATGGTACTGCTGATAGATGACGCGGACCGGGTGTCTCCGGAGTTGTTGCGGCTGGTGCGGGACGCCTTCCTGGCCTCCGAACGTGCGGCAGCTGCAGTCCCTGTGTTGGCTGGTACCGAAAAGCTGGTTTCTCTTGTGAATGGGGATGGGGCTTCGACCAGTGTGCATCGGGTGCACCTGCGACCACTGACCGGGGAGGAAATTTTTGCCTATCTGGAAATGCGGGTACATCAGGCCGGGGGCAAGGTAAATGAGTTGCTCAGCCCGGCGCGGATAGCGCGGATACAGAGTCTCAGTCAGGGCAGTTTTGCCCGGTTGAAGCGGGTAACACCGGGGGTCTGGCTGGATATTGCGCCACCTGCGCCTGCCGGGAAGGGTTCCGGTATGGGCTTAAAGTCGCTGGGATGGCCATTACTGGCTTTGCTGTTGCTGGCCGGGTCCTGGTGGTTTGTGTCTGAGCAGTACGAGGAATCCGTGGCGGAGGAGATGAACCGGGCATCTGAGCCTGCAACTGTGCGCAGGAGTATTACCATTGGTCCGGATGCTCCGGTGATTACGGACGCAGGGGGTGAAGTTGTCACTGCGTCTGATGTTGCCGCTTTGGATAACCTGGCAGGGAATGCCGTAACTCCGGATCTTCCCGCGGGAGAAGGCGGCCATATGGGGCCTGTAGAGCCGGAAGCAGCGCTGGCTCCGGAAGTGCCTGAACCTGAGCCCATCTCCGCAGCGGCTCCAGAACAGAAGCCGGAAGTGATGATTGGGCCGGCACCTGAGCCAGTCGCTGCGGTTGAGCCGGAAGCTGAGTTCCCCGCTGAGCCGGAACCTGAACCTGTGCGCGAGCCTGCATCTGTAGCCGCTTCGGAACCTAAGGCCTCCGAAGAGGATCCCGAAATTGCGGCACAGCCCGTGCCTGTAGCAGGGCCGGCACCTGTGTCCCGGCCTGCGCCGGCATTCCGTCCGGCAAATCCCGGCCACTTTGTTCCCGTTGAGCAGATGAAAGCCCGTGGTGGCTGGAGTATTCAGCTGGTTGCCGGTCGTCTGGAGCAGACAGCCTTGAATGTTATTGACCAGTATTCAGCCCTGGAAAACCTCCGGTACACCCGGGGGCTGCGCCAGGGGGAGCCATGGTTTATGGTCTTTCTCGGCCCCTATCCGAGCAAGGACGACGCCGCTAAGGCGGCGGCTGGACTGCCCGAGCCCCTCAGAAACAGCTCACCCTGGGTTCGCACCACGGAAAATTTGTAGTTTTTTCCAACCACTGGTTAACACCTTGTTTTTCAGGGTGTTAACTCCCTCCTCCGGGTCCTTGCCGGGCAAAATAATCCCGGTGTTAATTGAGTACGTATTTCTACGCGTGTAAAATAGCCAGCCCCCATTTTCAGTGTCAGAGGGTGGATGTGCGGCTTATTGGCTGATAACTCTTTGATTGAAAAGTATTTTTACGCGAGATAACGCTTATGATGTCAGGTTTGTATCATCCCGGAGAATTCAGGGACAACTGCGGTTTCGGTCTGATTGCCCATATGAAGGGCGAGGCGAGCCACAAGTTGTTGCAAACTGCCATCGAATCGCTGACCTGTATGACCCACCGTGGCGGTATCGCTGCCGATGGGAAAACCGGCGATGGTTGTGGCCTCCTCATTCAAAGCCCCGATGCCTTTCTGAAAAAGGCTGCCCGGGCCGCATTCGGCAAGGAACCAGGTGATCTGTTTGCTGTTGGCCAGGTCTTCCTGAATCCTGATGAGCACAAGGCTGCTGAGGGACGAGCGGCAATTGAAACGCGATTGAAGGAACAGGGACTGGCCGTTCTGGGCTGGCGGGAAGTGCCAGTTGATGACAGCTGCCTTGGGCCCATGGCTCTGGAATGCCTGCCACGCATTGAGCAGGTGTTTGTGGAGCCCTCCGGCAAGAGCGAGCGGGAGTTTGCCATTGCCCTGTTTGTGGGGCGCCGCCATGCTGAGCGGGATATGGCGGACGACGCCGAATTCTATATCTGTAGCCTTTCCCACCGGACGCTGGCCTACAAGGGCCTGATGATGCCGGCGGATCTGGCGAATTTTTATCTGGACCTGGGTGATCCGGATCTGGAAACCGCCATCTGCGTTTTCCACCAGCGCTTTTCCACCAACACCATGCCGCGCTGGCCGCTGGCCCAGCCGTTCCGTTATCTGGCCCACAACGGTGAAATCAATACCATCGATGGCAACCGTAACTGGGCGATAGCCCGGGCCGCCAAGTTCAGCTCTCCCGATCTTCCGGATCTGAACACCCTGCAGCCGCTGGTCAATCTGACCGGTTCCGACTCATCCAGCATGGATAACATGCTGGAGATACTTCTGGCCGGTGGCGTGGACCTGTTCCGGGCCGTGCGCATGATGATCCCGCCTGCCTGGCAGAATGTGGACAGCATGGATACCGAGCTGCGGGCTTTCTACGAATACAACTCCATGCACATGGAGCCCTGGGACGGCCCAGCCGGGCTGGTACTGTCCGATGGCCGCTATGCTGTCTGTATGCTTGACCGCAACGGTCTGCGTCCGGCCCGCTGGGTTATCACCAAAGACGACTTCATTACCCTGGCCTCCGAAATCGGCACCTACGGCTACAAGCCGGAAGATGTGGTTGCCAAGGGCCGGGTAGGGCCGGGACAGATGCTGGCCATAGACACTGAAAACGGTGAGCTGCTGCATACCCGGGATATCGACAAGCGCCTGAAATCCGCACAGCCCTACAAACGCTGGCTGCGGGAGAAATCCCTGCGGGTGGAAACCACCCTTAATCAGGACACCCCGGAGTTCCGGCTGATGGATGCCGACGAGCTTCTGGTACATCAGAAGATGTTCATGGTGTCCTATGAGGAACGGGATCAGGTGTTGCGCCCGCTGGCGGAGAATGGCCAGGAAGCCGTCGGTTCCATGGGGGATGACACTCCGATGGCGGTGCTGTCCAGCAAGGTTCGCCATGTGGCTGACTATTTCCGGCAGAAGTTCGCCCAGGTGACCAACCCGCCCATCGATCCGCTGCGGGAAACCGTGGTCATGTCCCTGGAAACCTGCATCGGTGCCGAGCGCAATGTGTTTGAGGAAACCCCCGAACACGCAGACCGGATGATTCTGACCACTCCGGTACTGTCGCCGGCCAAGTTCCTGCGTATCGTCAATAATGACCGTCCTGGCTTCGAAGTGGCCCGCATTACCCTGGGTTACAACCCGGAACTGGGGCTGGAGCAGGCCATCCGCCAGGTCTGTGCCGAGGCCGAACAGGCTGTCCGTGATGGCAAGACCCTTCTGATCCTGTCAGACAAGGATCTGGTTCAGGGTGAGTTGCCGGTGAATGCCATCATGGCCACCGGTGCGGTACACCACCATCTGGTGGCTCAGGGCCTGCGCTGCGACTCCAACATCATTGTGGAAACCGGCTGGGTCCGTGATCCCCACCAGTTTGCGGTGCTGTTCGGTTTTGGTGCCACAGCGGTATACCCCTATCTGGCCTATCAGGTGCTCAATGACCTGATTCGTACCGGTGAGTTGCTGGTGGATCCGGTGGAAGCGAAGAACAACTACCGCAAGGGCATCAACAAGGGGCTGCTGAAAATCCTGTCCAAGATGGGTATTTCCACCATTACCTCCTATCGCGGTGCCCAGCTGTTCGAAGCTATCGGCCTTGCGGATGAGGTAGTTGACCTGTGCTTCAAGGGTGTGGCCAGCCGTATCCAGGGTGCGGGTTTCTTTGACTTCCAGCAGGATCAGGAATTGCTTGCGTCTCTGGCCTGGAAGCCGCGCAAGCCCCTGTCTCCGGGCGGGTTGCTGAAATATGTACACGGGCAGGAATACCATGCCTTCAACCCGGATGTGGTAGGCAAGTTGCAGCAGGCGGTCACCTCCGGAGACTATGGCCATTACAAGGAATACGCCGGACTGGTCAATAACCGCCCGGTGGCTACCATTCGCGATCTTCTGGGTATCCGCAAGGATGTACAGCCCATTGATCTGTCCGAGGTGGAACCGGTGGAGAATATCTTCCCCCGTTTCGACTCTGCCGCCATGTCCCTGGGAGCCCTGTCACCGGAAGCCCACGAGGCCCTGGCTGTGGCCATGAATACCCTGGGTGGCCGTTCCAACTCCGGGGAAGGTGGTGAGGACCCGGCCCGTTACGGCACCAACAAGCGCTCCAAGATCAAACAGGTCGCGTCCGGACGTTTCGGGGTTACAGCAGAGTATCTGCGCAGCGCCGATGTCATGCAGATCAAGGTTGCCCAGGGCGCCAAGCCCGGTGAAGGCGGCCAGCTGCCGGGTGGCAAGGTCAACGACCTGATTGCCCGCCTGCGTTATTCGGTGCCGGGCGTGACCCTGATTTCACCACCGCCGCACCATGACATCTATTCCATCGAGGATCTGGCGCAGCTGATCTTCGACCTGAAACAGGTGAATCCGGATGCGCTGGTATCGGTCAAACTGGTATCCGAGCCGGGTGTGGGCACCATTGCTGCCGGTGTGGCCAAGGCCTATGCCGATCTGATTACGGTTTCCGGTTATGACGGCGGTACCGCGGCCAGCCCGCTGGCCTCCATCCGCTACGCCGGCTCCCCCTGGGAACTGGGCCTGACCGAAACCCAGCAGGCGCTGCGGGCCAATGACCTGCGGGGCAAGATCCGTCTGCAGACAGATGGCGGTATCAAAACCGGTCTGGATGTGGTGAAAGCCGCCATTCTGGGTGCTGAAAGCTTCGGCTTCGGAACCACTCCGATGGTGGCCCTGGGCTGCAAATACCTGCGTATCTGTCACCTGAACAACTGTGCTACCGGTGTTGCTACCCAGAATGAATACCTGCGGGAAGAGCACTTCAAGGGTACAGTGGAGATGGCCATGAATTTCTTCCGCTTTGTGGCGGAGGAAACCCGGGAGTGGATGGCGACACTGGGTGTTCGAACCCTGGAAGAACTGGTGGGTCGGGTTGATCTGCTGGAGCGCCTGCCGGGTGATACCGAGCGCCAGAAAAAACTGGACCTCAGTCGCCTGCTGTCCAACGATCATATCCCGGCGGACAAGCCCCAGACCTGCCAGGTTGATCGCAACCATCCGTTTGATCAGGGCACCCTGGCCGAGCGCATGGTGGCGGATATCATCGGTGCGATCGAGAACAAGTCCGGCGGAGCCTGGTCCTATCGGGTCACCAACTGCGACCGTTCCATCGGCGCCCGTATCTCCGGTGAGATTGCGGCCCGGCACGGTAACCAGGGCATGGCGGATGCGCCCATTACCCTGGATCTGACCGGTACCGCCGGCCAGAGCTTCGGGGTATGGAACGTGGGTGGTCTCAACCTGATTCTGGAAGGCGATGCCAACGACTACGTGGGCAAGGGCATGACCGGCGGCAAGCTGGTAGTCAAGCCGCCCCGTGGCAGTGAGTTCAAGACCAATGAAACCTCCATTGTCGGTAACACCTGTCTGTACGGAGCCACTGGCGGCAAGCTGTTTGCCGCAGGCACCGCCGGCGAGCGCTTTGCAGTTCGTAACTCTGGCGCCCATGCGGTCGTGGAAGGCGCAGGCGATCACTGCTGCGAATATATGACTGGAGGTCTTGTTACGGTTCTGGGCAACACCGGCCATAACTTCGGGGCGGGTATGACTGGCGGGTTTGCCTACGTGCTGGACCAGAGCAATACCTTCGTGGACAAATACAATCACGAACTGGTGGATATTCAGCGCATTGCCAGCGAAGACATGGAATCCTACAGGAACCATCTGCGCGGGGTTATCCGGGAGCATATCTCTGAAACCGGCAGTGAGTGG
>JBFHSI010000057.1:0-16180 GCA_041591245.1 Marinobacter sp. | reverse complement strand
TGCAGCTGCCACTGCTGGTTCTGTACGGGCAAGCTGATCTGCCCCTGATTCAGGGTTCCCTGCCAGGACTTCCAGGTTTCATCAAAAGCCCCCGCCAGCACAAGCCTGAGATCCAGTTCAGTGTTGTTGGCACTCAGGGTCAGCTCGTGGGCCTCCCGGGTTCCATCCAGAACCAGGGTGGCGGTATCCAGGCGTTGCCCGGCGAACTTCACGCCCACCGCCTGTACACGGCTTTCAAGCCTCAGCCCCTCGTGCAACAGGCCATCGATATTGAGAGTTTCCAGAGCCGCCGAATCCTGCCAGGACAGATTTTCGGAACGGACCCGGACCTTGCCCTGCGGCTGCGCCGGGGTTCCGGAAAGCGTGAGCCGGGCACGGGCCTCACCACCCAATCCGGCCATCAGCTGTTCCGGTGCCGGAAGGGACAGCAGCAGATTTCCGGCCAGGCTGTCCCCCCAGTATCCGCTGCCAGTCAGCCGGTTATTCCCTACTCCCACCTCCAGGCCAGACAGCTGCCAGCCACCGGAACGGGTTTCAATCCCACCCCGGGCAAGAAGTCCGTGGCTACGCCAGTTACCGGCCAGATCCCAACGGGCCCGGATATCCGGAATGGTATCGGCGCGCAGTTGACCCGAGGTTTCCAGAGCACCACTAAGGCTGGCTTCCAGCACCGGAAACCAGTAGCCGGGATTGAAATTCTCCAGCTCCAGCGCCGCCTGCCAGGACAGGGGCCCGGAGTAATCCACTTTGCCATTACCTGCAAGGGAACCAGCCCCGGTTTCCAGTTTCAGCCCGGTGAGGCGGGCCTGCTGCAGGTCACCGGCCAACTCGGAAGACAGTGTTGCCTCTCCCTGAGGCCCGCTTACCCTGGCCTGAACAAGAGCATGGTATTGCCCGTCACGCCAGCCCAGGGTGGCATCCAGATCCGTCAGTTCAACCTCTGGTGCCGCCAGCTCGGGTACCAGGCTGTACCAGGGAAACCCGGTCATGGTTACCTGGCCGTCTGCGCTCAGGCCACCCAACCAGTTCACCGCCCCGGTTACCTTTAATTGCCCGTCCGGGGACGCCGCCCCGGCGGACAGCAGCAATTCAAGATCCCTGGCTGCATCCGCCTTTATTCGCCCTTTACCGGACACAGTGACCGGGCCTTCGGTGCCCTTCAAGGTGGCACTGATCCGGGTCAGAAAGCCGGATGCAAGACTGCCTTCAGCTTCTACCACTCCGTTATGCAACACCAATGTATCCGGCAGGTCGGTATAGGCGCGGAAGGTGTCCAGAGTGATCCGGAGCCGCGCCGGCAAGGCCCGGTCCAGAGGCGACACCCGGCCCTGGAACTGGCCGTCCAGATATCCTTTGCTGGTGCCGGAAACCCGCAGGTCCCGGACACTGCCAGCCAGCCCCAGATCCACCAGCCAGTGCTCGCCAGCCGGGGGCGGCAGCTGCCCGGTAATCGTCAGATCCAGGGGCCAGTCACCGCGGGTTTCCAGGCGCCCCGAAGCCCCTGCCCGGTAGTCATCAAGCTGATAACTGGCCCTTTCCAGTTGCCAGCTGGCACCGGAGCCTGCGCCCGCCAGAGTCAGCCGGTCCCAGATCCGGCTGTCATTGAAGCGGAATGGGCCAATATCCAGATTGCGGATAGCCAGAGCAATCGGGATATCAATACCGGGAAGGGCAAGAACCGGCTCCTGGGAGGTTTCCGAAGACGATGGCTGCACCACCACATCCAGCGTCTGCGCCTGCAGCCAATCGATACAAACCTGCTTGCTCAACAGGCAGGAGGGAGACCATTCTATCCGGGGTGCACCAACCTGTACCGAAACACCATAGCCCTGCCACAGAAGCTCCCGGGCCTGCCACTGGCCCAGCAGAGAGCCCTGCCCCTGTTCCACCTGCAAACCGGGAATCTGCTCAATCACCCAGGCGGTGCCGGTTTCCGAGCGCAGTGCCAGCAAGGCGGTGGCCGCAATAACCACCGGCACCAGCACCAGAATCGCCAGTGCCACAACCAGCCAGAACCAGATAGGCCTGCGCCGCACCGGCTTTTCGCTACCCTGCTGTTGTTCCGTCACAGTTCTGGCCCCATGGACAGGTGGATTCTCCATCCGCCGTCAAATTCATCATTCAGCCCCCGGGCAACATCCAGGCGCAGTGGGCCGACAGGGCTGATCCAGCGCACCCCCATACCGACGCCGGTAGCCAGCGGATCGAACAGATCATCCACCGCATTACCATGATCAACAAAAACCGCGGCCCGCCAACGATCCGCAAACTGGTACTGGTACTCTCCACTGCCAACCACCAGATAGCGGCCGCCCACAGCGTCACCGTCTTCATTTTCCGGCGACAGGGTTTCATAGCCGTAGCCCCGCACACTCTGGTCACCACCGGCAAAGAAACGCAGGGATGGCGGAACATCGTCAAACCGGTTGGTGGCAATGCCGCCCAGCTGCAGCCGGGCCAGGAACCGGTGTTTGTCCGCCAGAGTGATCAGCCCCTTGGCCAGGGCATGAACATGAAAAATATCCACGTCCGACAAGGCCGCACGGTGGGAGCCGCTGACATCGAACTGAAGTTTGTAGCCCGATGCAGGATCCAGTGGCGAGTCCACCCGGCGCCGGGAATAGCTCAATCCCGGCAGCAGCAGGCTGCTGCGTCCCGAGTCATCATCCCCGATATCGTATCGCTCACCTTCCCAGCGCAGGGAAAGCACCTGAATCCAGCCATTGTCCAGCTGGTGCTGCCACTGCTGCCCCAGGGTAATCAGGTCGGACTGGATACTTTCTATATCTTCTTTCTGATAGCCCCCGGTGAGCCGGATGGAGTCGGTCATGGGAGGGTCCAGGGGCAGCTCATACCAGGTGCTCAGATTCTGCCGCGGCTTCGACAACTCGGTATCCACGCCCCGGGTATGGCCCATGGTATTGGTCCAGTGTTCCCGCCAGTTCCCCCGGAATCTGGGACCCACATCGGTGGAGAATCCGACACCCGCGGAAACCGAGCGCCGGGCCCGCCGGGTCAGGTTGACCCGGACAGGAATAACTCCGTCCACGGCCCGTATCGGCGCGGCATCAACATCCACTATCGAGAAATAACCGCTATTGGAAAGGTTCCGGTTCAGCCGGGCGACCTCGTCGGCATGATAGGGAGTACCCGGTTCAAAGGTCACATAGTTGTTCAGCAGATCAGCATCAAACCAGTGCCCCTCATCAAAGGTGACCTCACCCAACCGGTATCTTCTGCCACTGTCGTACACCAGCACAATCTCTGCGGTCCCGGCCTCCGGATCAACCTTCAGGGTATGGCTGAGGAACTGGCCGTCAAAATAGCCCCGGCGCCGGGCCCGGTTCTGGATGGCATCCCGGAGTGCCGAATATTTGCCATGATCCAGAATATCCCCTTCTGCAGGGTGTTCCGGCAGGGCCAACATAAAGGCTTCATCCTCTGCCGCGGCCCCCCGGATTTCCACGGTCCTGGTGCTGACCTTTACCGGCTCCCCCGGCTCAATATCCAGCACCAGCCGGGGCGGCTCATCAGCATCGTCGTCTTCCAGTTTCCAGGTCATGGCGGGCCGGTAATAGCCCAGGGCCCGCAAGGCTTCGGCTACCTGTTTCATCAGGGTGGGTGCATACCGTCGCAGGTTGTCGGCACTACGGCCGTCAACCTCGCCCACAAAGGCCTCGGCATTGGCCTGCAGTTCCGGATGGTCCCCGGCCACCCGCAGCTCAACCTGCTGGGCCAGACCAATGCCCGGGCACAGGAAAAGGAGCAGTGTGAACAGCCAGATCCGTTTCATTTTTATAAAGTGGCAGTCAGAGCGCATCCGGCTTTTGCAATCTCAGGCATGATAGTGAAGACTTGAGTTCCAGCGTGAGAGTTTAACGGCAGCGGGTCAAGTTAATCCACGCCCGTGTCTACAGCTCCCGCCATCACCCCCGAACCGGGGCCACCCGGTATCCACCAGTCGGCATCTGACCTATAACCGGAACCCCTGAATGCTCTCTATTAACCGCGCAAATCTGAAATCGAGCCATCAGCTGATCTGGTTTGTCATCGACTTCCTGATGCTGGCACTGGTCATCATCAACCTGGCCTTTATTGTCTGGGACTCTGTCTACGAGTTTATCGCGGTCCAGGATCTGCTACGGGAGCGGTTACCGGCCCTGTATTCCCTGTACCAGCCAGTGCATGAACGCTTCATCTTCTATGACATGATCTTTGTCAGCATTTTTCTCGGGGAATTTTTCCTGCGCTGGGGCTATGCGGTCAAAGCCCGCATCTACGACCGCTGGTATTTCTATCCGTTTATCCACTGGTACGACCTGGTGGGCTGCATTCCCGTGGGCAGCCTGCGCTTCCTGCGGATTCTGCGGGTTGTCTCCATTGTTTACCGCCTGCACCAGTATCAGATCATCGACATTACCAACACCCGCACCTACCGCTTCCTGAATTTCTACTATGAAGCCTTTATGGAAGAACTCTCGGACCGGATTGTGGTGAAGGTGCTCAGTGGCATACAGCAGGAAGTGAAACGGGGATCGCCCCTGTTCGAACGCATCCAGAAGGATATCCTCTACCCGCGCCGGGCCATGCTCTCGGACTGGATTTCCAGCCGTGTCGCCGAAGCTGCCCGGGAAGGCTATGTTCCCAACCGTGGAGCCCTGCGCAGTTATCTGGAAAAAAACGTTAACCAGGCCCTGAAACAGAACAACGAACTGTCACGGCTCAGATACCTGCCGGTGGTAGGCGCAACCATTCAGGAAACCCTGGAAGAAGCGGTAGGTGATATTGTGGCCAACGTGATTCACCAGGTGCTGGAAGACCTGGCCTCGGCATCCAACCACGCTTTTATCGAGGATATTGTCGATGTATTTGTGCCCAGCCCGGAGGAATCCGGAGCCGGGCGAAATGAGGCCCTGATCAGCCTGATTGTGGAAATCATCGAAGCGGTCAAGGCCCAGGTGAACGTCAGATACTGGCGCGAGGATCTGCCCTGAAAGCCACCACGAAGGAAATCAAACCGGTATCGGAATTTCATCAGCCGACACCGGTTGCCGTTACAGGTCTTCGTGATAGGTTTCTATTCCCAGCATTTCAGTCAGATCTTCACATTCGCTTTCGTTATAGGACTCCGCCAGCTGATCACCGATCCAGAGCGCAGCTGCACCCCCGGTACCGAGCGCGGTTTCCCCAAACAGCAGCTTCGCAGTCTCATCTCCCGCGGCATTGATCTGGCCTTTGGTGGGACAGGTAGAACCTTCTTCGACAGTCACCGGAACCGGGGTACTCAGGTTGATATAACCTGCCAGCGCTGATGCAGCCAGTTTGCCTTCAACCGTATAGTCGGAACTGGCCTCAGTGCCTTCCTGACGGGATTTGAAACCAGTTATCCCCACGTAGCGATCGCCATAGCGCATTTCAAGGAAATTGATGGTCTCAATAAAGTGACTGGTTCCGGAGGCCACGTCCTCAGCACCCAGTTCATCAGCCTCATCGCTCCCGTTCAGAGCCAGGACCTCACCCGTTTCCAGAACTTCACCGGTTATCCCATCGTAGGTGACGGAGAACTTCCAGACTTCACCCTCCGCAGTAGTCTTCTCAAGGTAATAATAGTCAACACCTCCGCTGATTTTTACCTGCCCGACACCTTCAATGGAAACCACACAGTTTTCGAAGTCCCAGTTTTCAGTCTGCTCCTCATTGTTATCATTGGCTTCGTCGTAATCCGTGGTGAAACGGCCACCGACGGGGCAGTCATAGGTTCCCGGGTTGGTAACCCCCTTCGTCGCAGCCATGGCAAAATCAGCAATCAGCTCCGAAATCTCCTCCATGTCGGTATACATCTGCTCCAGATCCGCCGCCATTTCAGAGGAAACCTGTGCCGGTGTATCCCCGTAATCCCCAAGATCCGGCGTACCAATAACAAGACGGCCCCCGCTGTCATTATCATTGCACGCACTCAGCAGCATTGCCCCAGCCGCCACCACAGCCACACTCAGAATTTTCTGACGCTCCATAGCTTCCATTCCCCTTGTTACTGCCGCTTTCATGCAGAGAGACCCGGCCTCTCCACACCAGATTTAAGCCCTTCCATAAAGAGCATATCCGGACAGTCCATGGGGATAGTGAGCCAGATCAAAAGTAAGATAGGTTACGATCTATTCAGGGAATAAGAGCCGTAACTTTCCGGAGCATGGCAGCGATTATTTCCATCGTTCCAACAAGAACGGTAACAACAGAAGTAATACGGTAATCCTGAGGAGATGGTGGGAAGTAACAAAAGCAGGCTCGATATTGAGGGACAGGGCTACCAGACTAAGTTCCGGAGCCCCACCGGGCATATACGCCAGCAGAGCTGCTACCAGGGAGTTGTCGGTTACCACTGATACCAGCCAGGCGGCCACAATGGCCATCAGCAGCAACAGCACGGCCTGCATAACCGCCATGGCAAAGGGTACTCCCAGCGACCGCAGCGATGCCCCCTGAAAGCGAGCCCCCACCGAAACACCGATAACAATCTGGGCAAGAGCCGTCAGGACCGGAGGAATTTCCGCGGATGTCATGCCGCTCACATGCAGGGCTCCCGAGACGAACACAGGGCCAAACAGCAGCGGATTGGGCAGACGCAGAAGCCGACCAAGACCTGCACCAATAGCGCCGGCCAGGGCCAGAAGCAGGGCATCATCCAGGGATGGCATGGTCAGCCACCCCAACCCCGAGGCAGCCGTCAACTGCAGATCGGTGGAACCGGTGAAATGCAATACCGGAGGGATAGCCAGAAGGAGGATCAGAATACGCACAGCATGGGTTACCCCCACGATGCGCAGATCGGCATCCGAGTCGGCCGCCATCAGGGTGATCGAGGAAATCCCACCCGGTGCACCCGAGTAGATGGCCGTAGCCATGGAATACCCCCCCAGATGACGGCCCAGCCACACGGTCGACACCATCATCACCATAGTGGCTATCAGCATGGCCGCCATGCTGAACCCCCACAGCCCAACCTGATCAGCCAGGTCCGGAGTGAAGGCAGCACCGAGCATGACACCAATCACCACCAACACCAGCTTTCGGGATGCCACCGGCGGCTGTTGCTGCACGCCGGCAAGGCTGAGCACCGTTGTAACTATCATGGCCCCCAGCAGCCAGGGCAGAGGCAGCCCCATAGCATGGGCCATACCGCCACCCGAAGCTCCGGCGGCAAGGGTCGCCACAAGTTTCATGCTCCTGTGCCGCCCCGACAGATGATAGTCGTCAAAACTCCTCCGGTTTCAGCGTGATCAGGCATGGGCTGGTGTTCTCCGGGACAGCAGTCTGGGCAGCAACCAGGGCAATACCAGCAACAGCACCGCAGCTATCCATAATCCCAGAGAGATGCCCGATTGCCAGAGGATGCCCACATCACCACCGCTGATGGACAAGGCCCGGCGCAGGTTGTCTTCCATCAGCCCACCCAGGACATAACCAAGAATGACTGGAGCCAGGGAAAAGCCCAGCTTGCGCAAGCCATAACCAAAGACACCTATTACCAGCATCAGGTAGATGGCCATCAGATCCGAGTGCAACTGGTACACACCCACAAATGCCAGGATGGCAATACCCGGGACCAGAACCCAGCGGGGGATGGTCAGAACCTTGGCAAATACTCCGGCTAACGGCAGATTCAGCGCCAGCAGAATCAGATTTCCCACATACAGGGAAGCAATCAGTCCGCCAGCTACTTCCGGGCGTTCGGAGAACATCATGGGACCAGGAGTAATGTTGTACAGCATCAGGGCGCCAAGCAGCACCGCTGTGGTCCCTGAACCAGGAATACCCAGGGTCAGCATGGGCACAAAGGATCCTGCCGCTGCCGCATTATTGGCGGCTTCCGGTGCTGCAAGACCACGCATGTCGCCGGTTCCGAAAGTATCATCCTTGTCCGAGATACGTTTCTCTGTGGTGTAGGACACAGCCCCGGCAACTGATGCGCCGGTTCCTGGCAGAACCCCCACAATGAAACCAATCAGTCCGCTACGGATCATGGCCCAACGGCAGTGCATCACTTCCTTGAGGCTTACCAGCACCCGGCCAACCGCCGGCATGTCTTCATCCGTATCCGTTTTCACGCCATGTTCAAGCATCAGCAGAATCTCGCTGATGGCAAACAGCCCGATAATCATGACCACAAAGTCGATGCCATCATAGAGCTCCACCAGGCCGAAGGTATAGCGCATAACACCTGTGCCTGAGTCCACGCCCACCATGGCGAGAAGCACCCCCAGCACTGCCGCGATACCGGTTTTCACCGGATCCTTTCCCATCATCACCGCCATGGAGGCAAAGGCGAAAACCATCAGCGCGAAGAACTCTGCCGGCCCGAACATTACGGCGATCCTGGCCAGCATGGGAGCAAACAGGGTGAGACCGATAATGGCTATAGTGGCACCGACAAAGGAACTGACAGCCGATAATCCCAGTGCAGGTCCCGCCAGCCCTTTTTTTGCCAGTGGATGGCCGTCCAGCGCCGTCATCACAGCCCCCGCATCCCCCGGAACATTCAGCAGAATACTGGACATGCGCCCACCATATTCCGCTCCGGTGTACACCCCTGCCAGCAGAATCAGGGCAGATTCAGCCGGCAGGCCCAGGGTATAGGCCAGCGGCATGAGAATGGCAATGCCATTTATCGGGCCAATGCCCGGCAAGGCACCAAACAGGGTGCCAAGTACTGCGCCCAGAAAGGCCAGCCCGAGATTGAGGGGGCTCAGGGCTACGTCGAATCCTTGAATCAGAAAGTCGAACATGGGGAAATCCTCAGAGAAGCTCAGGCAGCCAGGAACCTGCGGGCAAGGCAATACCCAGACCACTGGTAAACAGCACATAGCTGCCTGCAGCCATAACAACACCGGCAATCAGTGCCTTGGGAACAGCGGCTCCAAACAGCCGGGCAAGAACGACAACTGTCATAAAGGTGGTCACCATAAAGCCCAGCCGGGAGAACAGCAGGGCGTACACAACCAGCACACCCAGTACTCCCAGAATACGCAGCCACAGCCCTGCGTCCGGCCACTTCCCGCCCTTTCCGGGACGCACGATCAGAACCAGCGCCAGCAGAGCCAGGATTCCGGACAGCACCAGGGGGAAGGCTTTGGGGCCAACAGGTTCATAGCTGAACAGTACCTGAAGGTTCCAGGCCTGATGGGCGGCGAAAGCCGCCAGTCCCATCAGGACAATGCCCAGGATGCGATCGGCGACCAGTTTCATTTGACCAGACCCACTTCTTTGGCAAGCGCCTTGAACTGAGTCACCTGTTCTTTCACGTACAGGTCAAAGTCCTTGCCGAAACGGGACACAGGGAAGAGCCCGCGGGCTTCACGCAGCGCCTTGAATTCATCCTTTTCGGACAGTTGCCTGAGCCGTTCCACCCACATGTCATAGGCCTCATCACTGACATCGGGCCCCATGTAATAACCACGCCAGATAGGCCATTCCACATCGTAGCCCTGCTCCACAGCCGTGGGGATATCAGCGTAGGGGCCACTCATACGTTCTTCGGACAAGGCTGCCAGAACACGGATCTTGCCGCTTTTCAGGTGCGGGCGAAGTTCGGACAAATCACCTGTGAATACCTGAATATGGCCACCCAGCAGGGCCGCCAGAGATTCCCCGCCCCCTTCAAAGGCAACATAACGGAAATCCCGTGCAGAAACGCCCACGGTGCGGGCTGTCAGAGCCGCTTTCATCCAGTCCTGGCTGCCCACAGTGCCACCGGCGCCGAACACGATATCACCCGGATGCTGTTTCAGGTCGGTCATAAGTTCATCAAGGTTGTGCCAGCGGGCATCGGCCTTAACCACAATGGCACCATAATCCGCACCAAGAGCTCCCAGCCAGCGGACTTCATCACCGTCGTACTGACCGAATTTGCCCAGCGCAAGGTTGACTGCTGCACCGGTGCTGGCAGCCACGATCAGATCCGGATCATCGTTGCGCACACCATTAACGTGGTTATAGGCAACAGCCCCAATACCGCCAGGCATATAGGTCACCATCATGGGCTTGTCGATCAGCCCGGTATCCTGCAGACCATTGGCCGCAAGCCGGCAGGTAAGATCATATCCACCGCCGGGTTTGGCGGGAGCAATACACTCGGTTGCACCGGAGCGGGCGTGAGCAAGACCACTGCTGATAGCGAGGGTGCCGGTGAGAACGGCAAACGGGACAAGTTGGCGAAGAAATGCAGGAACGAAACTCATCGTGTACTCCTATTGTATTTGTTTTGCTACAGTGGCGCGCTGAACAAGGGTAAAGTCGCCACTGCGGTTACCAGGGCCATTCTAGGGATACAACCTGTCACCAACCTGTCATCCCTCCGAAATCTTTACCTCCAGTTGCGCGAGAGGGCCGAACAATGCGTTTGCTTGTCGTGGAAGATGATCCTCTGATTGCCAGATCCCTGGATCAGGGCCTTAGTCCCCTGGGCAACACCGTTGATATATTTACCAGCCTGAGCGAGGCCCGCGCCGCCCTTGCCCAGGCCAGTTTTGACATGGTCATTCTGGATCTGGGCCTGCCTGACGGTAACGGCCTGTCCCTGCTCGCGGAAGTCCGTGGCCGGGGCGATGCCACCCCGGTTCTGATTCTGACCGCCAGTGATGGGGTGGAAGACCGGGTACAGGGGCTGGATCTGGGCGCGGACGACTATCTGAGCAAGCCGTTTTCCCTGGCCGAACTTCAGGCCCGGGTAAGGGCCCTGCTGCGCCGCAGCCAGATGCGCACGGACAACCGCCTGTATTTCGGCCCCCTGTGCTTTGACCCGGAATCCGGTACCGCCACCCTGCATGGAGAACTTCTGGATCTGCCACGGCGGGAACTGGGATTGCTGGAAGCCCTGCTGCTGAACTCCGGCCGTATAGCACCCCGGGAACAACTGCTGGACCGCCTGTTCGGTTATGGTGATGCAGGCCCCAATGCACTGGAAGTCTATGTCAGCCGCCTGCGCAAACGCCTGCAGGGCAGCGGGCTGCATATCCGCACCCTGCGCGGACTGGGCTACCGGCTGGAGGATGCGCCTGAATGATCGTCGTCGACGGCACCCTGAAACGGCGTCTGGGTGTCTGGCTGTTTGCCACCGTCGGCGGCCTTGGCATGTTACTGATGCTGGAGGCCTATACCAGCGCCCGGCGGGCGGCCAGCAGCGCCTATGACAGCCAGCTGGAAGCAGCCAGCCTGACCATCTCCGAAGCCATTAAGTGGCAAGACGGCCAGCCGGTCGTGGAAATACCGGCTGCCGCTTTTCAGATTCTTGCCACAAATCAGCAGGAACGGGTGTTCTACTCCATTCTCGATTCCCGGGGCCGGGAAGTGACCGGTAATCTTGACGAAGAAATCACAGCCAGTGCCCGCCACAAGGCCCATTCCGGGCCGGTATGGCTACAGTCCTATTACCGGAAAACGCCCATCCGCCTGTACGGCCGGCAACTGACATCGGCAGGCTGGGAGTCGGTGGAGCCTGTACAGATCTGGGTCGGACATACCCTGTCCGGCCGCGAGTCCCTGACCCGCGATCTCTTTATCCGCACACTGACCCGGTTTCTGGTTATGGTTTTGCTGGCTGGGCTTTTGATTCTGCTGGCCATCCGCACCTCCCTGGGCCCTGTGCGCCAGCTTCAAAAACTGCTCCGGCAGCGGGAAGCCGGGGATATTCAGCCCCTGAGTGCCAGAGTCCCCGGAGAACTTTACGATATGGCGGAAACCCTGAACGGGCTGTTAGCAAAACAGCGGGAAAACCGCGACACCCTGCTCCGCTTTACCGCAGATGCCAGCCATCAGCTGAAAACCCCTCTGGCCGGACTGCAGAGCACCAGTGAACTGGCCCTGCAAAGTGAGCATCCGGAAGACTGGAAGCAGGCGCTGGAAACCATGCATGACAGTGCTGCCCGCACCAGCCGACTGGCCACCCAGCTGCTTAGTCTGGGGCGTCTGCAACACTCCATGGGGGACGCCACCAAAGCAGTGAACCTGATAGAGCTGGTCCGGCAAACAGTGATGGACTGGGCTGAACGGGACATTGCCAGACACCACGACCTGGGGCTTTCCACCATGCCGGAAAGCCCTGTATCCATTCATGGGGAGCCCTGGATGCTTCGGGAAATGATCGGGAATCTGATCGACAATGCCTTGCGTTACACCCCGACGGGCACTGAAATCACCGTCGGACTGGTATGCAGGAATGAAATGGCCACCCTGAGCGTTGAAGATAATGGCCCCGGAGTCCGCGAGGACCTGCTCGAGCGGCTGCACCACCCGTTTGAGCGCGGCGGCCGCCAGGATACCGAAGGCTCCGGTCTTGGTCTTGCCATCGTCGACTCCGTAGCCCGCCGCCATCACGCGTCCCTGGAACTGCGCAGCCCAGCCGGGGAAGGCCTGTGGATCGGCATTCACTTTCCAATGCAATCCGTGGGAGCCTGAATATGCTGGCACGGTGGACCAGACTGCTTCTGCTGACAGGGCTGCTTCCGGGACAGCTACTGGCGCAATCTCCCATGCCACTGGTGGTGGAATCTGCCCTGGACCAGCAGGTCATGGCCCCGGTACTGGAAGCCTTTTCCCGCGCCCATCCGGAAGTTGCCCTCAGCTATCACGACCGCTCCACTCTGGAAGTGGACCAGCTGGCCCGGGAGGCAAGCCCCGCACCTGACGTAGTCATAAGCTCTGCCATGCCCTGGCAACTGGAAAGGGTCAATGAAGGCCTGGCCCAGCCACTGGACAGCGACGTGGTCCGCAGCTGGCCGGAATGGGCCAAATGGCGGAACGAGGTATTCGGCTTTACTTTCGAGCCGGTTGTTACCGTCTACCGGCTGGACCTGGTACGACATACCATCCCACCGGCCACCCACGCCGACCTGCACCAGATCCTGAGTAACCACCAGGCTCTGCTACGGGGACGCGTGGCCACCTACTCCCCCTCCCGGAGCGGACTGGGCTACACACTGTTCCAGCAGGATGCGCGCTATTCGCCCCGGTTCTGGGATCTGGTAGCCGCCATGGGAGCGACAGATGTTCACCTGGAAGAACGGACACAGGACATGCTGGAAGGGCTGGCTTCCGGTGATTACTGGATCGGATACAACCTGTTGGGCTCCTACGCCATACGCTGGGTCCGGGAACATCCGCAGCTTATAGTTCAGATTCCACAGGACTACCTGCTGGTGGTCATGCGAATGGCCTTTGTGCACAGGGATGCCCCCCATCCGGCAGCTGCAAGGAAATTTATCGACTTCATTCTGAGTGCCGAGGGACAGAGCATCCTGGCGGGCAACACCCCTCTTTTCAGTGTACTTCCGGAAGTCATCGGCCCCTATACCGCAAAGAGACTTCGTGACCAGGTGGGAGAACATATTTACCCTATTCCCATTGACGCATCCCTGCTGGCCTTTGTCGACCCACTGCGCCGGGCCGCATTCATGAAGCGCTGGAACCGGGAAATCCGGATTCTCAATCACTGAAGCCGGCCCCGGTTCTCCTGCCACCTCGCTTTCCCGGCACCTCCCGAAGGCTCTGCAGCCAATGCACAGCATGCCCGCCCGATTACCATCATCAGTGAGTATTCATTTCCGGCGGAGGCCCTATGGCACATAACAACAAACAGACAAGCCTGTCCCTGATAGCAATCCTGTCACTGATTCTGAGCGGCTGCGGCGGTTCTTCGGAAGCAACCACGAAAGCCGTGAATCAGCCCCAGGAACCAGAGGTGGAGCAACCGGCTCCGGAACAGGACGTGCCGGCAAAGGTTCAGCAGTCCATGGCCATGGGCACCCGCAACACCGAGGCACAGCTGGTGGATGTAAACACCGGTTCAGCGGTCCAGTGGCAAAGTTATGAGCGGGCTCCCAGCCATACCCATGCCGTAGCCCTGCCGGCCCAGACCATCACCCTGTCCGATGGCACCAAACTGTTCGCGAAGGTGACTCTGCCCGGATTCTCCGGCGACGCGCCCGAACCCGGCCCCTTCCCGGTGGTACTGACCCAGACCTCCTACAACTCATCTGTCGGCCAGTATGTGCCCGCCCTTGGCGGTGCCAATGAGTTTCTGGTGACCCGCGGATACGCCCACGTGGTGGTGGATGTACGGGGTACCGGCAATTCCGGAGGCAACTGGGAAGCCTTTGGCACCCGGGAGCAGGCAGACTATCTGGAAGTAGTGGAGTGGGTAGTGGACCAGCCCTGGGCCCGTGACAGTATCGGCCTGGAGGGCATCTCCTACCTGGGCATCACCGCCATACTTACCTCCCAGCACAACCACCCGGCAGTCAAGGCCTCATTCCCCATAGTGCCAATTGGTGACGGCTACCGGGATATAGTCTTCACCGGCGGTAACGTCAACGCCACCTTCATTCCGTCCTGGATGGCACTGGTCAGCGGTCTCGGGCTGCTGCCTCTGGAAATGCTGGCCACCGACCCGGAAAGCTTTGTCTCCGCCATTCCTGAGCGGCTCACCGGCGCCCTCCTGGAGTTCCAGGTGCCGACCATGGTCAAGGCGCTGCTGGGTGAGGAAGAAACCGTTTACGACGAAGGCTTCTGGACCGAACGTTCCCCCCTGGAGGGCGTTGACAGAATCAACGTCCCCACCTTTGTGGTGGGCGGACTTTTTGACCTGTTCCAGCGCAGTGAGCCCCTCTGGTTCGAACGCCTCAATGGCCGGGTTCCCACCAAACTGCTGATCGGCCCCTGGACCCACATTGGCACGGCGGGCATTCCCGACAATGGCCTGCCCAGAGACGGGGTTCCGACTCTGGATAACCTGCGCCTGCAGTGGTTTGATGAGTATGTTATGGACCTGGATACCGGCGTGGAAGAACAGCCGGATGTGACCCAGTATGTGCTGGGCCTGGAGCGTTACCAGACCACCACCCACTGGCCCCATCCGGAACTGGAAGCCCGGCGATTCTTCCTCAGTGGTGACGGTACCCTGGGTACCGAACTACCCCCGGGGGAGAAAGCACTGACAACAGTCCAGCAGCCCCTCAACGGTCTGTGTTCCTTCAGCACAAGCCAATGGACTGCCGGCCTGGCCGGACTGATTCCCCTGCCCTGCCTGGAGGACAACACAGCATCCGAGCTGGCCGCCCTGAAATTCGAACTGGCGGCCGACGAACCAGGCCTCTATCTCAACGGCCCCATGCAGGCAGACCTGTGGGTGTCCACCAGCGCCGACGATGTCCAGGTTTCGGTACGGCTGGATATTCTTGCCCCTGACGGCACCAGCTCGCCCATTACCAACGGCTTGCTGACGGCAAGCATGAATTCCGTGGATGACAGCCGGTCCCGCTTTATAAATGGGGAAATGCTTCAGCCCTGGCACAGCTTCCGGGCCGAAGACCACACTCTCTTGACTCCCGGTGAAGTCCGGAAAATCTCGGTGGAGATCTTTCCCAGCAGCGTCTGGATACCACCGGGCAGTTCCCTGAGGGTGTCAGTCAATACCAGCAATGTGGCCCAGGGACTTCCGCCCCTGCTGACCGGCCTGACCGCATCCCGGTTCGGCACCATGACCCTGCACACAGGACCTGACACACCATCCAGCCTGGTGCTGCCGGTGGTGCCTGCTGATAGTCTGCAAGCGCCGGAATAGCCCGGGACAGACCAAGGCCAGCCCCGGAGTGCTAACACGGCTCCGGGGCGTACAGACTGCGCCCAACAGAAGCCAGAAAGTCCCCCCGAAAACAAAAATTTCGGTGTAAATACAACATATAAATTGTTCTGTTTTTTATAGCCGAATATCCCCATGCACCATGGACAGCATCAATATTGCCAATATTCTTTGGAACACAAAAACACGGATTCATAATATATAAATAGGAAAACTGCAGATACTCCACACCCTCCTCTGCAAGACCACAGCAGCCACGACTCCATATATCCTGGCCACAAGGCCATCAGGAATTTCCGAAAGAACCCATAAAACCTCGGAAACTGTCGCAAAACCATACAGCATCCCATATACACCATTATAAAATTCACCAGGATTTATGTTTAAAAAACAGTTGCCTATATCCCACACATGGCTGATTTCATTTATCATTAAAACCCGGCAGGGAATATTGTCGGATATGGCTTTAAACAGGATATGTTGAGGCTTTACTGCGGGATGCACTCCCGGACCATCTGAAACTGTTTGCACAAGGATAGCGAAGCGGTG
>JBFHSI010000056.1:0-16237 GCA_041591245.1 Marinobacter sp. | reverse complement strand
TTCCTGGTAGTACTTGAACTGGGGCCGGATATTGCCCTGATAGTTGTCGTCAGCCCTCAGAGCCTGCCAGCTCAACTGCAGGGCGGACACCTGGCTGGACCAGGAACCGGTGGAATCAAAGGTTGGCTCTACAGCTACCAGGTCCTGCAAAAGCTGGTCTATTTGCTTCGCCACCTGCTCCGACGCGCCCAGCAGCCCAGTATCATTCTTGAGGATGCCCGGAGCCCGGTAATCCCGGTATTCCATGGACAGGCTGAGCAGATGCTCTCCCTGCTCAAGCTGGCGCAATCCCTCAACACCGCGGGTCATGCTCTGTACGGACTGATTCAGCTCTGAGATAACCAGCCATGACAAAGCCCCGATGGGTAGCAGGAAAAGGACGCTGATGAGGCTGAACTTGTAAACCATCGGCAGACGGTTCATCAGGGCTATGGCGGGGCTGATAAGTCTTTTCACTGGAAGCCTCTCAATGGCACTGCAAAAACTGAATTTTTATTCCTTCTTTCTATTGTCGACTAACTTACTGGAAAATTGAGCCTTATTTGTTGTTGAAATGTAATATTTGAAATATTTTTTAGCTCAGGCAACGCCAAATATAACCAGCAGGGCCAGCGCACAGATCCACACCAGCATACTCCGGTTCAGCAGATCCCTGACTGCCCGCAGACTGCGTCCGCCAAAGTCCGCCCATAGTTCCGGGTGCATCCGGGAAAATCCCGACGGATCCAGGGCATACCCGGTTAACGACCCGTTAGCGGAAATCATGAGCACCTCGGCAGAGGTTTTCCCCAGAGCCAGAAACCGGCCGCGAATCTCCCGGAGCCAGCCGGCCAGATCTCCGGCAATTCCGAAGGTGACCGCCAGCAGGCGTGCCGGAATCCAGGCCATGACCTCAGCCAGCCGGCTGAATCCGGGCCGGGCTGCGGCCCGCGGCCACTGCTGAGCCAGAGCCACCAGGCCCCGGGCAAGAATGGCAAACCCGATTCCGCCAACCCCATACCAGAAAGCCACCAGAAAGAAGCGCTGGAAAACCGCCAGCATCAGGGCCCGGGCTACCGCCAGGTGCATGGTGTCCGGAGACAGTGCTGCACCCCGCTCTTCCGCCGGCAACTGGGCCTGCACATGGTGCCATGCTCCCTGCATATCGCCCCGGCCCCAGGCTCCGGAATAGGCCTTCAGCACCGGCTCCCAGCCCGGAGTACCCATCAACAGAACCAGTATCAGACACTCCACCGGATAAAGGGCCAGGTGCCAGCCGTAACTGTCTGCCACCCAGCGCAGTGCGCCGAAAATCAGCGCCGGCAGCAGCACCATAGCCAGGCCCGCAGACAGCGCCGACTCCCTGCCGGCCCGGACCTTTGCCGCCCGGTGAAACCAGAGGCGCCAAAGGTTTTCGCCATACAGGTGTCCCTGGGAATCCAGTCTTCTGCGGATAACATAGGCCAGCAAAAACACAATCAGAGTCATTCACACAGTCCTCTTTCCTGGCGCTGCAACGGCCAGCAGCGTCCTGAAGTGATGCCAGTCAAAGGCCGGGCCCGGATCGGTTTTCCGCCCTGGAGCCACATCACAATGTCCGGCCAGGCGTTGTGGAGTGATCTCCGGCCAGGCCGCCATCACCAGCCCGGTGATTCCGGCCAGACACTGGTACTGGGCCTCGGTGTAGGGAATATCATCGGTACCTTCCAGCTCGATACCAATGGAAAAGTCGTTACATTCATCCTCCCCCTGAAAGCACGAACGCCCCGCATGCCAGGCCCGGTCCAGCAGACTGACAAACTGTATCAGGGAGCCGTCCCTGCGTATCAGGCCGTGGGCCGACACCTGCATGCCGGCAATGGTCTGAAAATAGGGGTGGGCATCCGGATCCAGGCGATTGCAGAAAAAGTCTTCAATTTCCGGGCCGCCGAACTGGCCCGGAGGCAGGCTGATATTGTGTACCACCAGCAGGCTGATGGCGGCATTTTCCGGTCTGGGTCCGAAGTTCGGTGACGGGCACCAGCGCGCCCCCGGAAGCATTCCGGTTTCCCTCAGCTTTCTGGCATCTTCGGCCAGAGGCTCCAGGGCAGCGGATAAAGGATTGGAATCAGGCAAGGTTAATCCAGATGTATCAGGACATTAGCAATGCCCTGATTGAAGCACAAAGCCCGGCGGGTTGCTATGCCGGCCGCTCAGTCCTTCCGGCTGCTGCGCAGATTATCAATGATGGACTCCAGAGCCCGGTCAAAGATCAGGCCATCATCAAGCATGCCGATGTCGCCCGCAGCCATGGCGGAGGCCAGATCCTGACGGTAGTATTCGGCCACCTTGGCGCCACTGCGGTTCACGAAGATATACTTGCCTGTGGCCTTGATAAAGGCCGCCAGCTTGCAGCGAACCTTGGTGCCGTCGAGAGTGATCTCCACCCAGCAGCCCACCCTGAGGGTGTCGGCAAGCGCAAGCCATTGCCCGGCCACAGCCTCAGCATCCCCCCCGGCAGGTGTGCTATCTAAAGGCTCGGGAGCCGGTTCCGGAAGCGATTCCGGAACAACAGCTGCCGCTTCCTCCGGCACCAGAACCGGGACAGGTTCATCGACTTCCGGCTCACCCAGGGGCAAATCCATCACCGGAGCGGAGCCGCTATTGTCTTCGGCGCTGTCGGCGATATCATCAACCAGAGGAATGTCTTCCGGCACTTCAACCGGTGCCACCTCGGCGGCTGGAGGCGCTGTAACCAGACGCTGAAACACATCCACATGGGCAAGCTCCAGATCCCTGATGGCGGTATCAATGGCGAAGGGGTCCCAGGAAATTTCCTGCAGGGACCGGCGCAGTTGGTCAACAATACCCGGAATCGCCCGCAACAGCTCACTGCGGGTCGTGTCCTGCACCGGTTTCGGGTCCACACTCCAGACCAGCCGTCCGGTCAGATCTGTGGCCCGGGACCAGAGCTCGCTGTCTTCCCCCTCCCGCAGCACAACCCATTGCAGATACCGGCTCCAGACATCCTGCAGGAACTGGCTGACAGACTGGGGAATGTCATGCTCCAGGGACTGGGAGCGGATCAGCTCTTCCGCCGCCTGGGCAGCACGTTCCTGGCGAGCCCGGCCTTCCTCCGCATCCCGCAGGCGCTGTTCCACCAGCTCCCTGCGCCGGCGATCCAGATCCATGAAATGGCTGAAATCCTTCAGCAGCTCCTCAAACAGGCCAACCTGGGTGGTAAATTCCCCCAGCACCCGCTGAACCACATTTTCAATCTTGTCCCTGAGCAGATCTTTCTGGCCCGGACGCTTTTCCGTCCAGCCCATGGCAGCCACCGCCATTTCATTGAGCAGTTTGCGAACCGGGTGTCCGCCCCGGTTGAAGAAGTCCTTGTCGCTCAGGGCAACCTTGAGCACGGGAATCTGCAGGCGGCCGATAAGGGACTTCATCACCGGATGCAGCTGACGGTCCTCAAGAATGAAATCAAACAGCATGGAGACCAGGTTAATGACATCACTGTCCACCTGCCCCAGCTCCATGGATGAACCCTCAGCCTGCTCAAGAACCGGCTTCAGCTGCTCGCTCAGGGTAATAACCTGATCCGGCTCCCACTTAGCACACTGCGCCTGAACCTCACTCAGCCGAGCCATCAGGCGGTCGGTATCCAGATGCCCTTTCCGGGAGGACGATGATGCCTGCCCGGAGCCCCCGCCACCCTGCCGCAACAGGGCGCTAAGTTCCGAAAAGGTGGCTCCTGAATGCTCTTCGGCCCCTTCATCCCCTGCCTGGGAAAGCATATTCCCTGCTGCACTGGCGCGACGGGCAGCCGGGCCAACCGGCGGGCGGGTCATGTCCGGCAACACTCCTTCAGCAATCAAAGTACGGTTGGCCTGCTGATAGAAATCACCCAGGGTATCTACCAGCAGACGGTCAAACAGCTTGAGCACAACCAGTTTGGCACGGATATCTATATCCAGATCGGCACAGGCCTCCGCTATGCCGCCGCAGATAACCTCCGGGCTCAGGGGCATATCACTGTCAGCCAGTTCAACACCGGGAACCAGATGACTGACGCGAATGGTCAACAGGCGGATCTGATCGCTGTAACTGCTGCGCAGCTTGTTCACCAGGTTATCAATGGCGACCTGCTGCTCCAGCTCGGAATGGTCCACCAGGCTCAGGGAATCCTGGTCAATTTCCTCCAGTGCCCCCTTGTTCTGACGGGACTGGAAGCGGCCTATATCGTTGAAGGCCTGGCTGACGTACTGGAGCATGGATACGACCATGGACTTGCGCCGCAGGCGCAGTTCCCGCATGGCATCAAAATACGCAGACTGATCGGAATTGGAGCCGGCCCGGTCGGCCAGTTCAAAGAGGGCATCATCGGTACGATCAAAGAAACTGCCCATCACCTGCTTCAGGGTATGGGCGGAGACATCGCGCAGGCGAATCAGTGCCTGCGGCAAGGTCACCCGCTGGGCCGGTTTCTGACCAGAGAAACTGACAACGTTACTGTCGTTCGCCATGATGCTGCTCCGGGGTCGATCATACCCACTTCAGGAAAGTTACAGATCACACATCATACTGCCTGAATAGGTCAGCTTGTGTCAGATTTTGTCTGCTTTTGTGTACTTCTGACAGAGGTCACAGTTTACCACTCCGCCCACAGGGTTTGGCGATTCGCAGCCGGCACTATAGAATTGCCGTCCTAACCCAGCACCAGCCGATATGACCGGACCTGTCACCATGATTCCTGCAGAACTTCTTCGCCAGTCCCGAATTGAAACCGTCGCCCAGAGCCTCCGCGAGGACATTGGCGACGGCGACATTACCGCCAGACTCATTCCCGAGGGCAAAATGGCCAGTGGCCGGGTGATTACCCGGGAAGCGGCCACCATCGCCGGCAGGGCCTGGGTTGAGGAAGTTTTCCACCAGGTGGACCCGACAACAGTTCTGGACTGGCAGGTAAAGGACGGTGACCAGGTATCGCCAGATCAGGTGCTGTTCCGCATGCAGGGTCCGGCCCGCAGCCTGCTAACAGCAGAGCGTGCGGCCCTGAACTGGCTGCAGACCCTGTCAGCCGTGGCTACCAGCTGTTCCGCCTATGCCCGCAAGGTTGCCCATACCCGGGTCAGACTGCTGGATACCCGCAAGACCGTACCCGGGTTGCGACTGGCCCTGAAATACGCCGTTACCTGCGGTGGCTGCTACAACCACCGGCTGGGCCTCTGGGATGCCTTCCTGATCAAGGAAAACCATATTGCCGCCTGCGGATCCATTGCTGCCGCGGTTCAGGAAGCCCGCCGCATCGCTCCCGGCAAGCCGGTGGAAGTGGAAACAGAGAATCTGCAGGAACTGGCCCAGGCCCTGGATGCAGGGGCAGACATCATCATGCTGGATGAGTATTCGCTGGAAGACATGCGCACAGCAGTAAAAACTGCCGCAGGCAAAGCCAAACTGGAAGCCTCCGGAGGCATTTCAGAACAAACCCTGGTGCCGGTTGCGGAAACCGGCGTGGACTATATATCCATCGGCGCCCTGACCAAGGACATCAAGGCTGTGGATCTGTCCATGCGCCTGGACTGATCACTGCCCCGACAGTAACCGGTCCACAGCCTCAAGCTCACGGATCAGACCAAGGCCGCTTTCCTTGCGGCCACGGAAATACTCTTCTGCCATGGGGGCAATGCCGGATACCGCCGGCAGCGGCTGCCCGCTTTCGATCATCATGGCCATGCGCTCCAGAAATACAAACTGGAGCCACTGGGTGAAGGCCAGGGTATCGATACAGAAGGGTTCTGTGCTGGCGAAGGCCTCCCGGGGCGGACGCTCCGGCTCCCACAACCGCAACTGACGAAGCTCCATCTCGATCCGCAGCAGGCAATCCGCAACCTGGCCGGCCAGATGATCCGAACCACTCATACTCCCCTCCCCCTCAGTTTCCGGACTCTTCTGCCAGGGCCTCACCGTGCAGCACCCGGTACAGGTCCTCGTACTGACGGGTCAGGGCATGCCCCGGCGCCATATGGATCAGCGGCTTGCGCAGCTGATGGGATTCTTTCATTTTCACCGAACTGGAAAGACGTACCGGCAGGACCGGAAGCCCCTCCTCTTCCAGCTCGCTGACCAGCCGCCTGGGCAGGGTCGCCCGGGGCTGGAACTGGTTGGCCACAATGCCTTCCACCACCAGATCTTCATTGTGGTCTTCCTGCAGTTCCCGGATTTCCTCGAGAATGCCGTACAAAGCCTGACGGGAGAAGTCATCGCAATCGAAGGGAATCAGGCAGCGCTGGGCCGCAATCAGGGCTGAGCGGGTGTAGAAGTTCAGTGCCGGAGCCGTGTCGATATAGATAGCATCAAAGGATTCTTCAAGCTTCTTCAGGGCTTCCCGGAGCTTGTAGATCTTGTGTTTGGCCTCCAGCTTGCGCTCGAGAAAGTCCAGCTCAGGACTTGAAGGCAGGACAAACAGGTTGTCGAAGGGTGTGGCATGCACAAACTCGTCAGGGCGACGGTTGAATACGGTAAATGCCACTGTCTGCTCCAGTAGATCCGCCACCGTGTCCTTGAGTTCCCGGGCCGGGGTTCCCAGCAGGTAGTGGGTTGAGTTGCCCTGGGGGTCCAGATCCACCACCAGGGTGCGCAAGCCCCTGGCTGCACTGATCGCCGCCAGATTACAGGTGATACTGGATTTCCCCACCCCGCCTTTCTGATTGAACACAACCCGTCTCATCTCGCTTCTCCCCTGGATACATTGTAATTTTCGAGTCCGAATACTGTGTTCACCACCCCATCACGGTCTTCACGAAGGGGATAGTCAGTCTGCGCTGAGCCTGCAGAGAGTTCTCATCCAGCGTGTCCAGAATCGCCAGCAGATCCTCCAGCCGGCGGGGCGCGCGACGCATGATAAAGCCGGCCACCTCATCCCCCATGACCAGACCCCGCTGCTCTGCCCGTGCCATAAGTATCCCGGCACGCTCCTCATCCCGGTAGATCCCCAGCTGCAGAGTCAGGCCATGATTCAGCCGGGACACCAGGTCTGGCAGACCGAAGGCCAGTTCCCCCGGCACTTCCGAAAGACTGACAATCAGCAGACCGCCGCTGTCGTGCACCCGGTTATAAAGATGAAAGACCGCCTCTTCCCAGGCCGCCCTGCCGGCAATCCGGTCCAGGTCATCCAGACACACTATATCCAGCGCCTCCAACCCTGACAGGGCTTCCGGGCCCAGAGCCTCCAGCTCGGCAATACTGATACAGACAGCGGACTGCCCCCGGGTCTCGGCATCGTGGCAGACCGCCTGCAACAGGTGACTTTTGCCGGTATCCGAAGCACCGCACAGGACAATGACGGGAATACCCTCAGGCTCCGCACTGAGGCTCCGGAGCCGGGCAGCAGCCGCCGCGTTGCGGTTGCCGTGAAAATTGTCAAAACGGGCATCGTCCCGGAGTTTGACCCCAAGAATCAGCTGGGAAGTGCTCACGATCTCCGGGCCCTCCATGCACGCGCGCCCCATACGAGGAAATAATGTCCGCCGCTGATGACAGCGGATACCGCCACCAGGGGAATGCCCAGATCCAGAACCCAGGCTGGCATCGGCAAATCTGCCATCAGCACAATAATGGCCAGGGCTACCAGTATCTGGATCAGTGTATTTACCTTTCCGGCTGCACTGGGCTGCATCTCAAAGGGGCCAATACAGTAATGGTAGGCCAGCGCTCCCCCGACAATCAGAACATCCCGGCCCAGCACCAGCAGAAACAGCCAGACTGGTAATACCGCCGTCAGTGTAAGCATCAGATAGGCAGTCACCAGCAGCGCCTTGTCCGCCAGCGGGTCAGCTACCGCACCGAAGCGGCTGCGCCAGTTGAAACGACGGGCCAGGTAGCCGTCCACACCATCCGTAGCTGCGGCAATAAAAAATACTGCCAGTGCCATCCGGTAATTGCCCTGCAGCAGCGCACCGGCAAAGGGAGCCACCAGTACAAATCGCAAAAACGTCAGGGCATTGGGAATCCAGCTCCAGCGCTCCAAACTCACAAGGCTCCCTCCGGCAACGCCCTATGGCCTGCGATCAGTCCCGGTAACAACACCCGGTTGCCAGCGGTAGTAGAGCACCTGATACAGGGATTCGAAGGCCTGTTTGGCATCCTCTTCATCCACCCCGTCCGGGGCCTGATAGCTGAACAGGTCTGGCACCTCTGTGCCCGGTGCAGAATCCGCCTCCGGAGCTACAGGTTCCGGAGTCCCGGCAGTCGGAATATCCTCTTCAAGTGCGGGCACCGGCTCCAGGGCTGTGCCCGGTTCAGCGGCAATGGCCACAAATCTCGGGTCCAGCGCTATGTATTCCCGGAGCTGGTCCAGTTCACCGGAAAACGCAACCCGCATGGTCAGCTGGTCACCACGGATTCTGACCGCGCTTACACCAACCACCGGCGTCAGCCCTTCCAGAGTCTGGCTGATGGTGCCGTAATCTGCCAGCGCCGAAACGCCCTGCAGCACTATATCTACCTGGGGAGCTTCCCCGATATCACTGGCCGCCACCGCGTAGCGACTGGCGTACTGATCCGCCCAGCGGTCAATAACCGCCCGCGCCAGCGCATCCGGGGTTGCTGCCGTTACCGATTCTTCGCCCACACCCATGGCCATACCGTCAAACACCCAGCCGGCACGCCACTGTCCGCCAGTCCGGCTGACCCTTACCAGGGCCAGTACATCGTGATCGGTGGTTTCAGACACCTCCCGGATACGACCGATAAACTGCCCCCATATATCGGAAAGCAGTTCCCGGTCAGTACGATACTGGTCTGATGGCAAGGCAATGGGGAGCCCCCGTTCCCGGGCCGCCAGGGCAAATTCCGAGCGCCACAGGGACACAGCGTCGCCAACGCCGCCCTGATCCGGGCCGGAGGTTATCAATGCTCGCGCACCACGGTCTTCCACTGCCACCCAGGCCAGGGTCAGAGGCCTGTTTGCACCCCACACCGGAGCCTCCACCGAAGCCAGAGCCCGGTTCACACCGACGGCTCCGAATGCCATCCGCAGCCGGCTGTCCCCCTGCTCACCGCGTACCACCTGGTACGACAGCAGCAGTGATTCGGCATCGGCCAGCAGGGCGTCAACGCCCGCCCGGGCCAGCACGTCCCGGGTTCCGGCAACGCGCACAAACACTTTTGCCAGGCCCCTGGCGTATCCCTCCGCCAACTGCTCCTGGGCAGATCCGGCAACCGGAACTTCCACAGAGTAGAGTCCGGAAACGGTGACGGCGGAGGCCGGAGCACACACAGCCGCCAAAACAAGCCCGAGCACAACAATCCATGCGGCCGGCGCCAACCTGTGCACCGGTTTTGGTCCTGATACTGACATGAAGCACCCTGCAGTTCCCATGAATGGCGCATAGGATACACCATGGTCCAGAGCGAGAGTAGCTGACGCAGGTTTCGGAAAGTCAATGTTGTGCAGTTGGCCTGCTGGTCACCGGTAGTTTGTTGGGAATTACATTTGGAGCCCCACACCGCACCTGTTAAAATCCCGCGCCTGACCCACTGGCCAAACGGTTAAGCACACCATGAGCGAACACAAGCCTTCCCTGACCTACCGCGACGCCGGCGTAGATATTGACGCCGGAAACGAACTCGTAAGCCGAATCAAGGATACTGCCGCGCGCACCCGTCGCCCGGAGGTTCTCGGCGGACTCGGCGGGTTCGGCGCCATGGTCTCCATTCCGGCAGGCTACAAGGAGCCAGTTCTGATTTCCGGCACCGATGGCGTAGGCACCAAATTGCGTCTGGCCATGCAGCTGCAGAAGCACGACAGCATCGGCATTGACCTGGTAGCCATGTGCGTCAACGACCTGGTAGTGGGTGGAGCAGAACCCCTGTTCTTCCTGGACTACTACGCCACCGGCAAACTGAACGTGGATGTGGCGGCCCAGGTGGTATCCGGTATAGGCACTGGTTGCGAACTGGCCGGCTGCGCCCTGGTGGGCGGTGAAACCGCAGAAATGCCCGGCATGTATGAGGGCGAAGACTACGACCTGGCCGGTTTCTGTGTCGGTGTCGCCGAACGCAGCGAAATCATTGATGGCAGCAAGGTTGCAAGCGGCGATGTTCTGATTGCCCTGGGCTCATCCGGCCCCCATTCCAATGGCTACTCCCTGATCCGGAAAATCCTGGAAGTGAGCAAGGCCGACCTGAACCAGCCCATGGGCGACACCACCCTGGCTGATGCCCTGATGGCACCCACCCGGATCTACGTGAAGAACCTGCTGCAACTGATTAAGGATGTGGATGTACGTGCCCTGTCCCACATTACCGGTGGCGGCCTGCCGGAAAATATCCCCAGGGTTCTGCCCAAGGGGGTTATCGCCGAAATTGACACACAAAGCTGGACCCTGCCCCCGGTATTCCAGTGGCTGAAGGATGCCGGTGGCGTTGCCAGCGAGGAAATGTACCGCACCTTTAACTGCGGCATCGGCATGATCGTCTGCGTTCCCGCCAGCCAGAAAGACCTTGCCCTCAGCAAACTGAAAGAGCTGGGCGAACAGGCCTGGCAGGTAGGCACCATTGAAAGCGCCGAATCTCCGGATGCCGAGCCTGCCGTTCGTTACGCACCGGGACGGCTCCAGGCATGAAGGCAGACAAGGCTCCCCAACCCCGGATACTGGTCCTGGTATCCGGTAACGGCTCCAACCTGCAGGCGCTGATCGATGCCAGCCGGGAACGGGACTTCCCCGGCCAGATTATTGCCGTGGGCAGCAACCGGCCCCAGGCCTTTGCTCTGGAGCGGGCTGCCCAGGCCAATATCGAGACCTTTGTCATCGACCATACCCAGCACCCGTCCCGGGAAGAGTTCGATGCCATGCTGCTGGCGGAGATCCTCCGCCACAACCCGGATGTGGTGGTGCTTGCCGGCTTCATGCGCATTCTGGGTACGGACTTTGTGCGCGCACTCAGGGGCAAGATGCTCAATATCCACCCCTCCCTGCTACCCGCCTATACCGGGCTGAACACCCATCAGCGGGTGCTGGAGGCCGGCGACAGTGTGCACGGAGTGTCCGTGCATTTTGTTACCGAAGAACTGGATGGCGGACCGGTTATTGCCCAGGCCGAAGTAAAAGTGGCCGATGACGACACGCCGGAAACCCTGGCAGCCAAGGTTCAGGAAAAGGAACACATCCTGTATCCCATTGTGCTGCGCTGGTTCTGTGAGGGCCGCATCCAGCTTGGCAGCGACTTCGTCACCTTTGACGGGGAACTGCTGAAAGCGCCCATGCGCCTGCCGGACAACTGATCCCTTCCTGAACGGATTGTCATCCAGGAATACCGGAGTGCCGGTTAGACTGTCGCTACCAAAGACATTTCCAGGGTTAGCGTCTATGCACACCATTCTGCGTCCAGCAATTCTGTCCATCCGAACCATGGGCGCCCTGCTGCTCTGCCTCGGCCTGTTGGTTCCGGCCCTGGCATCAGCAGAGGCTCCCGGCCTGGCGCCGTTCCAGGCCTCCTACACTGCCGCCATGGACAAGGGCATTTCCCTCAACGGGTCCGCCACACGGACTCTGGAAGACCGGGGTGACGGCACCTGGCTGTACCGCACCAAAGTGGACTCCCTGATTGCCGATATCGACGAATCCCTGGTACTGAAATGGGAGCAAGGCCGGGTGATCCCCCTGCGCTACCGTTATCGTCTTTCGGGGTTTCTGCTCAAGGACCGGGAAAAATCCATTGATTTTGACTGGGACAAGGGCCGGGCTACCGGTATATACCGGGGCAAACCCTTCAGCCTGGAACTGGAATCCGGAGCCCTGGATCCCCTGGGATTCCAGCTGCAGCTGCGCCAGGATATTCGTGCGGGCAAACAGGACATGACCTACCGAATTATCGACAAGGGCAGATACGACAATGACCGTTTCGCGATTCTGGACAAGGAACCGCTGGAGGGACCCGGAGGCTCAGTTACCACCATCAAGGCAGAAAAGGTGCGGGGCGAAAACGCCCGGCGCGAAACCCTGATGTGGTTCGCACCAGAGCAGGACTATCTTCTTGTGCGTTTGCGCCAGGTCGAGCCCGATGGCACCAGCTATGAACTCCGCCTGAAACAGGCAGCAACCGGAAACTAGGACACCGGGGCTGACTCCGCCCAGATAGCCTTCACTTCATCGGCAATAATGCGCATACCTTCAGCCACATCGCTGTCATTCTGGGAATAGGTCACCCGCAGGCATTCCTGCTGGTGACGCCAGTCCTCCGCATCCAGCCCCGGGAAGAAATAATGACCGGACACCACCAGAACCCCGCGCGCCTTAAGACGCTCATACAGTTCCAGACTGGAGACCGGCAGCCCCGGGAACCATAGCCACAGGAACATGGCACCTTCCGGCTTGTGGATATACCAGCGACAGGGTGCATCCTCCATGGCGCCATGGAAGGCCGCAACCGCCTTTTCCATTTTCGCCCGGTAGAAGGGGCCGATCACATCCCGGCTCAGGGTCAGAATCTCTCCGGAACGCACCAGCGGCTCCGCCAGCATGGCTCCGAAACTGCCGGTAGCCAGGTTCATGATGGCATTGATTCCGGACAGGGCCTTGATGATCTCTTCGGAGGCAATCACTATCCCGGTCCGCACCGCCGGCAACCCCAGCTTGGACAGGCTGAGACACAGAATAATCTGCTCATTCCAGGTGGGCGTGGCGTCCACAAACAGCAGGTTCGGGAAAGGTGTGCCATAGGCCCCATCCACAATCAGAGGGATATCATTGTCCCGGGCCAGACCTTCCAGCCGGGCCAGCTCCTGATCGGTAATCACATTACCGGTGGGATTGGTGGGGCGGGATACGCAGATTGCGCCGGTTTCACCGGTCACCTCCACCGCATCAAAATCCACGCAGTACTTGAATTCATGGGCATCGGTAAAGGAAATGTCCGGCTGCACCGCGCGGAACAGGCCCGGTTCTATACCCGTGTCGGCATAACCTATGTACTCCGGAGCCAGCGGCAACAGAATATGCTTTTTCTGGCCATCCCCGTAGTCTCCGCCAAACATGTTGAACAGCATGAAGAAGGCGGCCTGGCTGCCATTGGTCAGGGCAATGTTTTCCGGGCGCAGCTGCCAGCCGTATTCCCGGCTCAGCAGATCCGCCAGGGCGGCAATAAACTGTTTCTCGCCCTGAGGGGGATCATAAACTCCCACCAGCCGACGCAGCGCCTCCGGGCTCTGACTCATCTCCGAGAGAATATCCCGGACACGATCCTGAACCTCGGGGATATGCCCCGGATTACCACCGCCCATCATGATCATATCCTCACCGGATACCATCGCGTTGCCCAGGTCATCCATCAGGGAGGTAATGCCGGCATCGGCGGTAAACTTGCGACCAAATGCAGAAAGTTTCATGGCGCTAAATCCATCTTGCACAAAAACGGAACGGATACATCCGCAGCAAGCCGGCTGCGGATACCGGGGTCAATCAGCCAGGGATATACCCAGGTTGCTGACACCGTCGTTGGCGGCGCTGGCCCTCAGGCTCTCGACAAACTGCTCAGTGGGTGTGCGCTGGCGCTTCAGGGCCAGAACCACATCCCGCTGAAAGATCCGGTCTTCCTTCATCAGCGGATGCTGATCCAGAAGCCGTACCAGTTCGTCCTCATCCAGGCCTTCGCCCTCAGACAGTTCAATGAAATTTATCAGGGTTGCTGTGGCCATATGGGACGCCTCTGAGGCCCGGTGCTTGCCCGGGTTCAGACGGTTCAGCAGGGCCTGCTCCAGCAACTGGCAGAAGTCAAAGGCCGGATACACCCCATAGGCGTCGTAGGCATTGACGTCAGGAGACAGGCTTTCCAGCTTGGCCAGCAACTGGGGAATGGCCGCCTCGGAGGCATCCTTCTGCAGCATGCCCCAGGAAAGATCCAGCAGCTGCCGCATTTTGGCACCGGTTTTCACACCAAGGGCATCGGCAAACAGGGCATAGTTGGGAAAGGAGCGCTCGGCAAGCGCCAGCAGGAAGGCGCATTCGCGCCATCCCTGCAACTGGGAAACGGCCTTGAGAAACTGGTTGGCGTTCATGTCCGCGGCAGGGTCACGCCGGTCTGACCAAGATACTTGCCACCCCGGTCTTTATAGCTGGTTTCACAGATTTCATCGGATTCGAAGAACAGCATCTGGGCAACACCTTCATTGGCGTAGATCTTGGCCGGCAGGTTGGTGGTATTGGAAAACTCCAGGGTGACCTGGCCTTCCCACTCCGGCTCCAGAGGCGTCACATTGACGATAATACCGCAACGGGCATAGGTGGACTTGCCCAGACAGATGGTCAGCACACTGCGGGGAATCCGGAAATATTCCACAGTCCTGGCCAGAGCGAAGGAGTTCGGCGGAATGATGCACACATCGCCGGTGTAGTTCACAAAGCTGTTCTCATCGAAATTCTTCGGATCCACCGTAGCTGAATGCACATTGGTGAAGATCTTGAACTCGTTACTGCAGCGAACGTCGTAGCCGTAACTTGAGGTGCCATAGGAAATGACACGACCTTTTTCGGTTTCACGGACCTGACCGCTTTCGAACGGTTCAATCATGCCGTGCTGCTCGGACATCCGGCGAATCCACTTATCGGATTTGATGCTCATGGGCGAAGTCTCGTATCCACTGAAAAAATTGAGGCGTAGTTTACCTGTTCACCCCGGCCCTGTCGAAGCCCCGGCGCAGGATCTCAAAGCCGGGGCCGGACGGGGCCAGGGTATCGCAACTACTGGCCGGAAACGGAAACACTGGCAATGGTGCCGCCCAGGTTGCGCTCCCGGGTAGACAGCTCGGCCCCGACGCGGCGCGCCATGTCCCGGTATCGCCTCGCCACTTCCGAATCCGGTTCCGCAGCCACCGTCGGGCAACCACTGTCGGTCTGTTCACGGATGGTCATATGCAGGGGCAACTGTCCAAGCAGTTTTGTATGGTACTCCTCGGCAATGCGCTCACCGCCGCCACTGCCGAACAGAGGCTCTTCATGACCGCAGTTGCTGCAGATATGGACGCTCATGTTCTCCACCACCCCGAGCACGGGAATGTCCACCTTGCGGAACATTTCCACGCCTTTCTTGGCGTCCAGCAGGGCTATGTCCTGGGGCGTGGTCACAATCACCGCACCGGTCACCGGTACTTTCTGGGCCAGGGTCAGCTGGATGTCGCCGGTTCCGGGAGGCATGTCCACAATCAGATAATCCAGCTCATCCCACAGGGTCTGCTGCAGCAACTGCAACACCGCACCGCTGACCATGGGGCCACGCCAGACCATGGGCGTCTTTTCTGTGATAAGGAATGCCATGGAGTTGGCCTGGATACCATGGGCTTCCATGGGCACAAAATACTTGTCTTCCCGGGTATCCGGGCGCTTGCCTTCGGGTACCCCCAGCATCATGCCGATACTGGGGCCGTAGATATCCGCATCCAGAATACCCACCCGGGCGCCTTCCTGGCTCAGCGCCAGGGCCAGGTTCACTGCCGTGGTGGATTTGCCCACTCCGCCCTTGCCGGAGGCCACTGCGATGATATTCTTGACTCCGGCCACCGCCGGCAGGTCTTTCTGCACTTTATAGGCGTGGACTTTCTGGCCCACATGCACATCCACCTCTTCCACGCCATCCACAAATTCCAGGGCATTGCTCACCAGTTGCCGGAGCGCTCCGGCTATGCCTTTCGACGGATACGGCAGCTCCACCATCAGGGTGACCTTGCCGCTGTCGTCGGCGCTCAGATGCTTAACCGCCCCCAGCTCGAATAGGTCCTGGTCCAGATAGGGATCACGGTACTCACGGACTGCGGCTTCCAGGGCCTGCTGTGAAATCTGTGTCATCGGGTTCTCCGGAATAAGCTAATGCTGGATTATCAGCACGGAATCAGGTGATTCGGATGAAAATTATCTGGCCGGAAGGTATCATCTGTGCCCGTTTCTGACCATATGGGATCTCCACCTGGATCAAATTGCTCCAGGGTTCCCTTGATGCTGATTCCTGCCAATCCTTATTTTGATAGAAGGTTCGGACCACACCATGACGCAAGCGAGTGCAAAGC
Source organism: Marinobacter sp. (assembly GCA_041591245.1). Lineage (GTDB taxonomy): Bacteria > Pseudomonadota > Gammaproteobacteria > Pseudomonadales > Oleiphilaceae > Marinobacter. The sequence goes on along the minus strand of JBFHSI010000056.1, from coordinate 216 downwards.
AACAGCGCGATATTCTGGTAACCAGCGCCCTGCCCTATGCCAACGGCCCCATCCATCTGGGCCATCTGCTGGAATACATTCAGACGGATATCTGGGTCCGCTACCAGAAAGCCCGTGGCCAGAACTGCTACTACGTTTGCGCCGATGATGCCCATGGAACCGCCATTATGCTCCGTGCGGAAAGGGAAGGCATTACCGCAGAGCAACTGATTGACC
>JBFHSI010000055.1:0-16391 GCA_041591245.1 Marinobacter sp. | reverse complement strand
GCAGAGCCTGTTCCGCAGCCATGGCGGCCAGGCCGGAAACGGCTGAGCCGGTACTCCAGGAGCACCGGCCGGGGAATTCAGCCCCGACCGCGGGCCTGGTCCAGAATGGACTTCATGTCCCGGACTGCCTCTTTAAGTCCGGTAAATACGGCACGGCCGATAATGGCGTGGCCAATATTCAGCTCATGGATACCGTCAATGGCCGCCACCCTTTCGGTATTCTGGTAGTTCAGACCGTGACCGGCATTCACCACCAGACCTTTCCTGGCAGCGTAGCTGACTGCCGTCACAAGGGTTCTGAAGGCCGCTTCCTGAGCTTCACCACGGGCTTCCGCATATTCCCCGGTATGCAGCTCCACCACAGGTGCGCCGCAGCGTACCGCCGCATCAATCTGGGCCGGATCCGGATCAATAAACAGGGACACCTCGGCCCCGATCCGGGCCAGACGTTCACAGGCTGCGGCAACCCGGTCCTCCTGACCGACCACGTCCAGACCGCCTTCCGTGGTCAGTTCTTCCCGTTTTTCCGGAACCAGGCAGACACATTCCGGCCGCACTTTTTCCGCAAAGGCCAGCATCTCATCCGTGACCGCCATTTCCAGATTCATCCGGGTCTGCAGAACATCCTTCAGCAATAGCACATCCCGGTCCTGAATATGGCGACGGTCTTCCCGGGGGTGAATCGTGATGCCATCCGCGCCGGCCTCTTCCGCCAGTATGGCAGCCTGGACCGGATCCGGATAACGGGTACCCCGGGCCTGCCTCAGGGTGGCCACGTGATCAATATTGACGCCGAGCAATACTCTAGGATTCATGTTTTTCTCCCCGAAGATGGCTGAACAGACTTCGACTGTGCAGAGGCCGTCCCTGCAACAGGTAATCAGTTAGTACTCTCATTACACGCTTGGCCATGCGCCGGGGAGCATCCCCGGTCAGATCCCCCCCGGCCAGAGCCAGCAGGGTGTCACCGTCCAGATTCTGCAAACGGACATCCCGGGCCGCAGCCGAGACTATGCCCTGCTCCGGAGCATATCCATAGAGCTGCCCGGGGGCCACCGGCTCCCGGGTATCGGTGGCCAGATCCCAGGCAAAATCATACCCCAGAGCCTGGGCAAGCGCCTTTTCAAAGCGTCTGAGAACAGGTTCAATATCACGGGTTTCGGCCAGTCCGGAAAGGGCATCGATATAGGCAGCAAACAGTGCCGGATGGGGATCGGCAGCCGGAAGAATGCGCTGCAGGAGTTCATTGAGATATAGACCGCTGTACAGACAGGGGGTATGCCGGATCCTGGGACCGCTGCGCACCTCCACATGCCCCAGGGTTTTCAGGTCCCCCCGGCCACTCCAGTCCAGCATCAGGGGCTGGAACGGCTGCAACTGGGCCTTCAGGGGGCTCTTGGCAGAACTGGCGCCGCGGGCAATCACCGTCATGCGCCCGAAATTGAGGGTCAGCACATCCACCATCAGGCTGGTCTCACGCCATGACCTGCGGTGGATCACATAGGCGGGCTCCTGCTCTTCCGGCCCCCTCATAAAAGCCTCAGACGTCGTGCATGCCAAGGCTTTTCAGTGCCCGGTCACTATCCGCCCAGCCCCGTTTGACCTTGACCCACAATTTGAGCATTACCTTGGTATCGAACAGGCGCTCCATGTCAGTACGGGCGTCCTGGCCGATACTGCGCATGCGTTCACCCTTGTCACCGATCATGATCTTTTTCTGGCCTTCCCGTTCAACCAGAATCAGTGCCGAAATATGCAGCACCTTGCCTTCCCGCTTGAACTCCTCGATCTCCACGGCGACAGAATAGGGCAACTCGGCCCCCAGCTGCCGGGTAATTTTCTCCCGGATCATTTCCGAGGCCAGGAAGCGCTCGCTACGGTCGGTAATCTGGTCATCCGGGTAGAAATGGATGCTTTCAGGCAGGAACCGCCCAACAGCCTCTTCCAGGGGCTCCAGATTGGTTTCCTTGAGTGCTGACAGGGGGATAATTTCGGCGAAATCCCGCTTCCGGGACAACATATCCAGATGGGGCAGCAGGTTTTCCCGCTTTTCCACCTTGTCCACCTTGTTCACCGCCAGAATGACCGGACAGGTCAGCTTTTCCAGTTTCTGCAGAACCATTTCATCGGCGGTGGTCCAGGCCAGCTGATCCACCACAAACACCACCACATCCACATCGATCAGTGCCGACGTGGCTGCCTTGTTCATGTAACGGTTCAAAGCCCTGGGCTCTTCTTCGTGCATACCCGGGGTATCCACATAGATCGCCTGTACCGGCCCCATGGTCTTGATGCCCAGAACCTGGTGGCGGGTGGTCTGGGGCTTGCGGGAAGTAATGCTCAGTTTCTGCCCGAGGATATGGTTGAGCAGGGTGGACTTGCCCACATTGGGACGCCCGACAATGGCCACAAAGCCACAGCGACTGTCAGGATTTTCCGGACGGGTAATATCGTTCATCAGGAGTTCTCCACGCCCAGTTCTTTCAGGGCGCTACGGGCTGCCTGCTGCTCGGCTATCCGGCGACTGCTGCCGGTTCCGGAGGTTTTGCGATCCAGGGATGACAGCACACAGGATACATGGAAGGTCTGGTTATGGGCTTCGCCCTCCACGGAAATAACATCATACCGGGGCAAGGGAAACTGCCGGGACTGGAGGTATTCCTGCAGCCGGGTCTTCGGATCTTTCTGGGTATCCTGCAGGTCCAGCTTTTCCAGACGCTGCTCGAACCAGGCCAGGATGCGCGCCCGGCAGGTATCAAAATCACTGTCCAGATACATGGCACCGATAATCGACTCGACCGCATCAGCCAGAATCGATTCCCGCCGGTAACCACCGCTTTTCAGTTCTCCGGAGCCCAGACGCAGATAATTGCCCAGCTGGAATTCACGCCCTATCTCGGCCAGGGTAACCCCCTTGACCATGCGCGCCCGCAACCGGCTCAGCTGCCCTTCCCGGGCCTTCTCGAAGTGCAGAAAAAGGTACTCGGCAATCACCATGTTGACGATGGAATCACCGAGAAACTCCAGGCGTTCGTTGTTCTGGTTGCCGTAACTGCGGTGGGTTAACGCCAGCAGCAATCTGTCTGGCGATTTGAAATGGTAGCCTATGCGGCGCTGTAACTGTTCCAGGTCCGGTTTTGAACTCACTTGCCCTTCATCTCATATTCATGTTTGAAATGAACCACGGTGTCCACATTTTTGAAAATATTGTTCCGGACTTCGTAATCCACCTTGATCACCACCAGCTCCCCGTCCTTCTCCACGGTGATGCTTTTGGCGTCAAATCCCCGCACGTTATTCACGCTCAGGCGTTTATTGATCAGCGTCCGTACCTGTGCCGGTCCCATACGGGAAAGGCCCTCGGTTCCTTCCAGGCTTTCCAGCGCTTCCTGGATGGTAATGTCATCGAGATACACCGGTCCCAGCTTGATCACCAGGCTCAGCAGGCTGCCAAAGAACAAGACCATCACCAGAACGGTCAGTGCAGACGCGCCTGCCTGGCGCTTCATGGCGGAAAGGTTGTTATGTTTCATAGTGACTCTACTCCATAATAGTCAGAATTACTCGATTCCACCCACACGGTCGAAGGACGGCAGACTGCCCAGCGACTCCCAGTGCATCCAGATTGCAAAAGCCTTGCCCACAACCAGCCGGTCCGGAACCATGCCCCAGTATCGGCTGTCATTGCTGTTATCCCGGTTGTCACCCATCATGAAATAGTGACCTTCCGGCACCACCCACTCACCTTCGCCGGCAGTTCCCGGACGCCCCTGAGTCAGGTAGATATCATGTTCCACGCCCCCCAGCTGCTCCTGGCGCCGCTCCAGGGGAGGGATACGCGCCTCGAACTCGGTTTCCACCAGCTGGTCATTGATGTACAGCTGCTTGTTGCTGTAGCGGATACGGTCTCCGGGAAGACCCACGACCCGTTTGATAAAGTTGGTTTTACCATCTTTCGGGAAGCGGAAAACCATGACATCGCCACGCTGGGGGTCACCCACATCCAGCACCTTGGTGCCAAGTACCGGCAGGCGCAGGCCATAGGCATACTTGTTGACCAGTATGAAATCCCCCACCTCCAGCGTTGGCAGCATGGAGCCTGAGGGAATCTGAAATGGCTCCACCAGAAAGGAACGCAGCACCAGCACAATTGCCAGCACCGGGAAAAAAGACCGGCTCAGATCCACCAGGTAGGGTTCTTTGGGCCTGTCGCTTTCGCCACCCAGCACCACAGCATCCATATCCGGAGCAGAGTTGCCCCCGGTCCGGCCAGCAGAGGCCCGACGCCCCCGCAGAAACAGCTTGTCCGCCAGCCAGATCAGACCCGTTACCAGGGTCAGAACAACCAGAACCAGGGGAAAATCAATATCCATCCGGGTGCCTTCTATTTATCGACTTTCAACACAGCAAGAAACGCTTCCTGAGGCACCTCAACATTACCCAGTTGCTTCATGCGCTTCTTGCCTTCTTTCTGCTTCTGCAGCAGTTTTTTCTTCCGGCTGACATCGCCACCGTAACATTTGGCGGTTACGTTTTTGCGTAGCGCCTTCACCGTTACCCGGGCCACCACCTGGTTGCCAATGGCCGCCTGAATGGCAATATCAAACATCTGCCGGGGGATGAGTTCCTTCATCTTCTCGACCAGCTGGCGCCCCTTGTGGTGTGCCTGATCCTTATGCACGATCAGCGCCAGGGCATCCACCCGGTCACCGTTGATCAGCACATCCAGGCGTACCAGATTGGCCGGCTGGAAACGCACAAAGTGATAGTCCAGCGATGCAAACCCGCGGCTTGCCGACTTGATCCGGTCAAAGAAGTCCATGACCACTTCCGCCATGGGAAGTTCATAGGTCAGCTGGACCTGGGTAGCCATGAAATGCATGTTCTTCTGGATACCCCGCTTTTCCTCACACAGGGCAATGACATTACCCAGATGCTCCTGGGGCACCAGAATGCTGGCCTCAACAATCGGCTCACGCATTTCTTCAATGGAGCCAATATCCGGGAGCCGCGAGGGGTTGTCCACCGATACGGTCTCACCCTGCCGGGTAACCACTTCGTAGATTACCGTGGGAGCGGTGGTAATCAGGTCAATATCATATTCCCGCTCCAGCCGCTCCTGGATGATTTCCATATGCAGCATGCCCAGGAAACCACAACGGAAACCGAAGCCCAGCGCATCCGAATTTTCCGGCTCGAAGAACAGGGAAGCATCGTTCAGGGTGAGTTTTTCCAGGGCATCCCGGAAATCGTCGTAGTCATCGGCGCTGACCGGGAACAGCCCGGCGTAGACCTGGGGCTTCACCTTCTGGAACCCCGGCAGCATCGGTGTTTCTTCGGCAAACTTCTGGTGCACGATGGTATCCCCCACCGGTGCACCATGAATGTCCTTGATGCCGGCCACGACAAACCCCACATCACCGGCTTCCAGCACGTCGGTATCCTTGGGTTTGGGGTTGAAAATTCCCACCTTGTCAGCATTCCATGCCTTGCCCGTGGACTTGATGACGATCTTGTCACCTTTTCTGAGGGTGCCCTCAGTAACCCGGACCAGGGAAACCACCCCCAGGTAGTTGTCGAACCAGGAATCAATAATCAGCGCCTGCAGGGGCGCACTGCGATCGCCTGTGGGTGGCGGAATCTTGCGGATAAGGTCTTCCAGCACATCTTCCACACCCAGCCCGCTCTTGGCACTGCAGCGCACGGCATCGGACGCCTCGATTCCGATAATGTCCTCGATTTCCGCCGCCACCCGTTCCGGTTCGGCCTGGGGCAGGTCCATCTTGTTCAGTACCGGCACCACTTCCAGACCCTGCTCCAGGGCGGTGTAACAGTTGGCTACCGACTGGGCCTCCACGCCCTGGCCCGCATCCACCACCAGCAGCGCCCCTTCACAGGCATACAGTGACCGGGACACCTCATAGGAGAAATCCACATGCCCCGGGGTGTCGATAAAGTTCAGCTTGTATTCCTTGCCGTCCTGAGCCGTGTAGTTGAGAGTCACGCTCTGGGCTTTGATGGTAATACCACGCTCCCGCTCCAGGTCCATGGAGTCCAGGACCTGCTCAGACATTTCCCGGTCCGCCAGACCGCCACAGATCTGGATAAATCGGTCTGCAAGGGTGGATTTGCCATGGTCGATATGGGCGATGATGGAGAAGTTACGGATTCGGCTCAGTTCAGTCACAGACAATGAATACTCATAATAAGACGAAGGCTTGAGGCCGGGCGGACCACAACTGCCTCCCGGGAACCGCGCGATTTTACCTGTTACCGGCCACCAATGCCATGATCAGGAAATCAAAGGCCGTTCATACTGCCGGATCAGGAACCCGATCAGCGCATCCTCATCCAGCGGATAGCTGACCAGGTTGCCCTGACACTGGGTGCAGCCGGCAGACTTCAGGAAACTCAGCTGCTGCGGCGTTTCCACCCCTTCCGCTACCACCGTCAGGTGCAGCTTCTGGGCCAGGGCAATAACTGCCGAAGCAACGTCCGTGGCACTGACGTTATAGGGGATATCCCGGACAAAACGGTGATCAATCTTGATCACATCCAGGGGCAGCTGCTGCAAAGCCACCAGGGAACAGGGCTCAGCACCGAAATCATCGAGAATCAGACCGACCCCCAGATCATTCAGGGCCACCAGCAGTTCCCGCACCAGGCGCGGATCCTCATTCAGCAGCCCGGCCGGCATTTCCAGTTCCAGACGTTCAGGGGCCACCCCGGTTTCAGTTATCACCTGGCGGACCATGTCCAGAAACCCGGAATCGGTCATTTGCCGCACTGACAGATTGACCGCCATTTTCAAGGCATCAAACCCGGCCCGCTCCAGCGCCTGCACCTGGATGCAGGCCTGACGCAGAGCCTGCTCACCCATACGCACAATCAGCCCGGTTTCCTCGGCCAGGCCGATAAACTGCCGGGCCGACACCAGGCCCTTTTCCGGATGGCGCCAGCGCAGGAAGGCTTCCACCCCGATAACCCGCTTGCTGGCCAGATTAACCTTGGGCTGGTAGTGCAGCACAAAACGGTCTTCATCAAGAGCCGTTGCCAGCTCTTCCTGCTGCAGAAGGCGCCGGGAAGCCTTGATATTCATGGACGGAGCAAAGAACCGGAAGGTATTCCGCCCCTGCTCCTTGGCCCGGTACATGGCCAGGTCGGCAAATTTCATCAGGGTACCCGGATCATCGCTGTCCCGGGGGATCATGGTAATGCCAATGCTGGTGGTGATGCCCACTTCATGATCGTTCAGGCGCACACGCTGACACAGACGCCGCTGAATGGTTTCAGCCACCTTGGCGGCGGCATCCGCTCCACTGATCCGGGACAGCAGAACCACAAATTCGTCCCCGCCCAGGCGGGCCACTGAATCCTCCTCCCGGACACAACCTTCCAGCCATGTGGCCACCTGCCTCAGAAGTTCATCACCGGCGTCATGCCCGAGGGTGTCATTGATGCGCTTGAAGCCATCCAGATCCAGAAACATCAGGGCTGCAGTCTCGCCACTGCGCCGACTTCTGCGCGCCACATAATTCAGCCGATCCCGGAACAGCTGCCGGTTGGCCAGCCCGGTCAGGGGATCATAGAAGGCCAGGCGGTGCAGCTCGGACTGTGCCGCCTTCAGCTGGGTCAGGTCCCGCAGGCTCAGCACCACACCGTTGACCCCGGGAACTGACAACATGGAGGTATAGGCGCCCTCCATATCCCGCCACTGCCCTCGGGCATCCAGAATCCGGGCACGGACAACCGGTATCTGTTTACCAGGCGCAGCCACCGCCTCCTGAAAGCCCTGTTTCAATGGCTCCCAGTCTTCCCCATACACCAGAGTATCGAAACTCAGGGAAGGCACCTGCTCCGGCTCGAAGCCGAGAATGTCCAGACTGGACGGACTGGCATAAAGCACCCGACCGGCACGATCCATGACCAGGGTAACATTGGCAGCACCCTCGGTAATGGCCCGGTAGCGCCCAGCACTGACCTGGGCCATGAGACGGGAACGGATCAGCGCCAAGACAAAAAGGAACAGGAGCAGACTGATCAGAATGCCACTGCCCAGCACAATGGGTGGACGCGGGTCTGATGCCAGGTAATCGAATGCCGGTGTGGAGCGGGTCTGCAGCAGCCACTCCCGACCGCCCGAAGACACCACCTGATTCATCTCGAAGCTGAATTCATCATCCAGCGACCCCAGATTGGAGCCGTACATCAGGTTGTCCCGGTCAAGCACTCCGTTGTCGTAGATACGGACATCGAGAAACGGGGAAATCAGCCCCACAATGCCATCAATCAGGTTGTTCATGCGAAAGGCACTGAACACATAGCCGACAAGCATCATCCTGCGATCAGCCCGGTTGTCCGGAACCGCGCCGCCCTGATAGACCGGATAGAACATCAGAAAGCTGGCCTGATCGCCGGTCGCCGCTTCCTGGACCAGGACCACTTTACCGGTCACCATGGGGGCGGCGGAATCCCTTGCCCGCTCCATGGCCCGGCGATGGATCGGATCGCTGAAGGCGTTGAACCCCAGGGCCCGCTCATTCTGTTCCGTTTCCGGCTCCAGATACACCATGGGGTAGTATTCCGCCCCATCTCCCAGGGGACTGACCAGATAGTTCCGGACCCCTTCGGCGCGAACCTTCGCCATATGTTCTGCCAGCTGGGTCACACCGATCTTCCGGACGTAACCGATACCCTGGATGCCCGGATAATAGCGGTCAATATCCACCTTCTCGATATAGTCCCGCCACTGGTCCCGGGACACGTCTCCGGCAACGGTAAACAGGCCGACACTGCCGGCAAGCACCTGCTCATAATTCAGCAGCCGTTCTTCAATGGCAGTTTTCAGTTGCAGGGACTGGGTTCGGAAGCGGGCTTCAGTGCGGTCTTCGACCAGGCGGATAGATACCTGCCAGAGCAGGATGGTGACAGCGATTGCAACCAGAAAAACCAGCCAGGCAACCCAGGCATAGGTGGGCTTCAGTAACTCCCGGAGGGGCAATCCCTTCTTGTCCATCATCTGATCAGGTCCATTCCATGGCCATTCTTTTTATACAGCCGGACAAGTATAACAAACGCCCCTGGGCATGTCGTTTCAGACAACACCCAGGGGCGTGTTTCTGACCATGGAGGTCAGAAAATGGCGACCTGCGTCACGGTTTCATCACCAGATAGATGGCCCGGCCCTGACGAATCACCCGAACCGACACGGCCCGCCCCTCTGGCAGAGATTCCACGACCTCCTGAAAATCATCGGCACTGGCGACTTTCTGCCGGTTTATCTCGGTAATCACATCCCGGGGCCGAATACCCGCATCGAAAGCCGGGCCCCGGGCAACGCCGGTAACCATCACCCCGCCATCAAGGCCCAGGGAGTCGGCAACGTCGGCGGGAAGCGTCTCTACGCTCATACCCAGCGGCGCAGCGGAAGACTTGCCGTTGTGACCGCCGGATGCCGGAGCCACGCCGTCATCCTGTTCCGGCAGCTGGCCGATTTCCACATCCAGTTTTTTCTCCCGGCCGCCCCTCAGAACCGTCAGGGTTGCCGTTTCACCGACCGGTGTGCGTCCTACCATGGGCGGCAGATCGGACGACAGCTCGATATCCTCACCATCGTATTCGAGGACGATATCCCCGGCCCGCAAGCCTGCATCCGCAGCCGGTGAACCGTCCATCACTTCTGCCACCAGGGCACCACGGGGACGTTTCAGGCCAAAGGACTCGGCCAGATCCCGGTTTACTTCCTGGATCAGCACGCCTAGCCAGCCCCGGGAGACACTGCCCTTGTCACGGATCTGACGGAAGACATTCATGGCGTCATCAATGGGAATGGCAAAGGAAACCCCCATAAAGCCACCGGAACGGGTGTAAATCTGGGAGTTAATCCCCACAACCTCACCATCCAGATTGAACAGGGGCCCGCCGGAATTACCCGGATTAATGGCAACGTCCGTCTGGATAAAGGGCACGTAGTTTTCCGAAGGCAGGGCCCGGCCGACCGCACTGACGATGCCCGCGGTAACCGTGTAATCGAAGCCGAAGGGTGAGCCTATGGCAAATACCCATTCACCGGCCTTGAGGTCACGGGAGCGACCAACCTTGACCACCGGCAGGTCATCACCGCCCTCGATCTTGAGCACCGCCATATCCGAGCGGGGGTCGGTACCCACCACCCGGGCGGGCAGTTCACGACGATCACTCAGACGGACAATAATCTCATCAGCCCCTTCCACCACATGATTGTTGGTCAGGACATAGCCATCTGAGGAAACAATAAAGCCGGAGCCCATGGAGCGCCTTGGCTGGGGCGTACCCTGCCGCCCCCCGAAAGGTGATCCCGGCCCGCGGAAGAAATCCCGGAAAATCTCAGGCAACTGATCGATCTGGCCCTCGCTGAACGGAATCCCGTGATAGATGGTGTTGCCGCTTTTGGGCTGACTGGTGGTGCTGATATTGACTACCGCACTGGAGTTTTCCTCCACCAGATCGGTAAAATCCGGCAGACTTCTGGCCGACACGCCCTGGGTCCAGAAAACCATAACCATGACGGACAGCATCAGCAGAGCGCCCATGAATCTCTGTACCGGATACGGAGAACCAGCCTGGAGCGCTACTGTCTTTAATCTCGACATGTCATTTCCCCTGTTTTTGATGTCGTCAAACCTAGTCTTGAGTTGGTACCGGCGTTTTTCAACTTAAAAAACGTTAGGGTTATGGACGGATATTACAGGCAGGACAGGGACGCTATGCGATTGACTCTGATCAGTTTTGGCTGGTAACTGCCGGCATTCCGGCTCTGATATTTCCGGCATGCCAGAAAGCCCCCGGCAAGCCCCGCCAGGGCCCCGGCCACAGCCCCGGCATCGCCGCCGCCAGCCAGATAGTGGCCGCAGAGGCTGCCCGCCACCATAAGCAGCAGAGGCCAGGCGTAAACCATAACCGAAGCACCGAGCAGCGCCCGCTCATCAATACCCAGAGTGACCTCGTCACCGACACCAGCGCCGATAGCATTCTCCACCAGCACCTGATTGGCCCTGCCACCGGATGCGGATGCCAGCACTTTCTGACCACAGCCGCTACGGGCAGAACAGCTCTGGCAGGCACTGGCACGAATGGTACGGACCCATGCCTGATTGCCCTTGAGGGCAACAACCTTTCCGGTTTCTGTAATCATAATTTTCCAGCACTCAGAGCTTGGGCATCCTCAACCCGGACAGAATCGGCAACCTGACGGGCCGTCTTCGGGGGCACCTCGCCGACAACCGTTACCAGAAACGGCTTCCCAGCCACCGTCAACTCACGCATATAGACCGTTGTCGCGCCAATCCGGGATGCCCCCCGGGGCATTTTAACGGCACCTTCGGGCTCGACAAATACCGAAAATGCCGCAATACCGTCAGAAAAGGCAATGGCCTGACCGGTCCCGGTTCCGGGCGCCACCGCCGGCACAAAGCCCTGCGGACGCCAGCCCAGCTGCCAGCCGGCCATCCTGCCGACGGCCTCCGCCGGCTGCCCGGTGTTGGTATCCCCGGAACTGCGGGTAACAACCTGCCCCTGGGTCTGAACCTCCAGCTCGCTGTCGGGAATATCCCCGGTGATTTCCAGGCTGGTAAACTGGAAATGCTCAAGGGGCGGACCACCGGCCTCCCCCACATCCCGCTTGACCAGCAGTCCGGTGTTCTTCTCCAGCCACAGACGATGACTGTAGCGGTAGGCATCCCGGGCAGTCAGGGCAACAATCACGGCATCGTATCCGGCTATCCGGTCTTCACCCACCAGGTCGGAACGGTACCATCTGTTTACCGGCATCAGACTGCTGGCAGAAGCCTGGGCGAACGGCCCCGAAGGAATCACCTGGTCCAGTCTGAACTTGCCCTGGCGCGGAAGAACACAGACCACGTCCATGCCCCTGCGGACTATCTCCCCGGCACCACCATCCTGCAGTACCAGTCGCTCCTGCACCATGCCATCCACATAGCGGTGGGCAACCTGCATTGAGTGCACCCGACCGCCACGGGCATAGACAAACACGCCCCGGTAGGAGGTCATATTCAGCGCCGGCCCCAGCTGTTCAAGCCATGCCGAGGCCGGACGGTCACCAGCTGCAGCCACCGGCACCACTGCCACCAGCAGCAGCGCCAGTACACCATGCTTCAAAAATCCCCAGCCAGCTCCAGTCATGGGTCTACTCATTCCTGCGCATCAGTATCCGCCGCCGGAAGCACTTACCAGCCGGGCGTAGCCAACAGAGCCCTGCCCCACTCCCACACTGTTGTGCTGGGCATGCTCGAGAAGATAGCGACTCATATATTCCCATTGTGCCGGGTCCAGCCCCTGCATGGCCACCTCATCCGCCACCTGAACACTGCCATAGGGCGATGGCACAGATTCCGGCTGCGCCACTGACAGTGGCTCCGGCAAGGCATTATCCACCGGACCCCAGCCGGCACCAGCTCCAAACCCGATGAGCAGGGCCAGCACCATCATGGCCGCCGCCGGCCACTGCCAGCGTCCGGTCCGGGGCCTGCCTGTCTCTGCCGGCCCGGGGCGCGCCTGCTCCGGGTGGCCATCCAGCACCGCACGAACCCCGGCACAGACATCAATGCTGTCCATCTGGGACTGGCCACTGTGTACCAGATCCCGAACCTGCTGCCAGCGTTGCCACTGCCGGAGCACTTCCGGCTGGTCATCGTGGGACAGCAGGCGACGCACCGACAGTTCGTCGGCCTCGTCATCCATCATCGCTGACAGAGTTTCTCTGAGACGATCATCCATCGGAGGCACCCTCCTTTACGTCACTGAATGATTAAGCAAAGGCCCGAGATACCGGTCTACGGAATCCCTGGCCCGGAAAATTCGCGAACGCACGGTGCCGATCGGGCACTCCAGAATCCGGGCAATATCTTCATAGCTCAACCCGTCGTATTCCCTGAGCAGAAAAGCCGAGCGCAATTCTTCCGGCAGCCGGGCAATCGCCTCGGACAGCGCTTTCTGCAACTGCTCCCGCTGCAGAAGGCGTTCCGGAGAGGCCACATCCCGAAGCCGTCCGCCATCATCAAAGTTCTCAGCATCCATGACATCGGCACTGCCCTGGGGCCTGCGCCCCCGGGCCTCCAGGAAATTCTTGGCAGTATTGACGGCAATCCGGTACAGCCAGGTATAGAAGGCGCTGTCTCCACGGAAACGGTCTACCGCCCGGAAAGCCTTCACAAAAGTCTCCTGGGTCAGGTCCATCACTTCCTGGCTGTCGTACACATAACGGCTGATAATCGACGCCACCCGTGACTGATATTTCACCACCAGCAGGTCAAAAGCGGACCGGTCGCCATTGCGCACCTTGCGCACAAGCTGCAGATCGGTCTGACTGTCAGAGTGTTCACCCTGTCGCTGGTCATTATCAGGAGTCATGGACGGCGTGCCGGAATTCCCTGCTTTTATGGCCAACTGCCCGGCCTGTATGAGGTTTCTTTGAGTCATTGTCTGGCTGTCCGGCGTCCATTTATGGATGAGTAACACCGCCTTACGGCGAATCACCCGGTCAGCCCAAATAGACAGCGAGCCCAAAGTTTAGTTCAATAGAGGCCCACATTATGGCCTGCGATCACAATCCAATGCCACAGTCCTACGAATACGATGTTCTTATTATCGGTAGCGGCGCTGCCGGCCTTACCGTTGCTCTCAATCTGCCGGAACATCTCCGTATATGCGTCCTCAGCAAGGCGGCCATCTCCAGCGGCGCCACACTCTGGGCCCAGGGCGGTATCGCGGCCGTTCTGGACGATGACGACTCTGTCGAGGACCACATCCAGGACACCCTGACTGCTGGCGCCGGCCTGTGTCACGAGGATGCCGTGCGCTTCACGGTGGAACACAGCAAGGAAAGCATTGACTGGCTGATCAACTCCGGCGTCAACTTTACCCGGGATGAAAATGCCCACTACCATCTGACCCGTGAAGGCGGCCACAGCCGCCGGCGCATTATCCATGCCGCGGATGCCACCGGCCATGCCGTATCCACCACTCTCACGGAACAGGCCCAGGCGCGCCCCAATATTGACCTGCTCAGCGGCCGGGTGGCCGTCGACCTGATTACCAACCGCAAGCTGTCACTGCCAGGGAACCGCTGCGTCGGTGCCTACATACTGAACCTTGAAGATAATCATGTGGACCTGTTCCGGGCCAGATTTACGGTACTGGCCACCGGCGGCGCCTCCAAGGCCTACCGCTACACCACCAACCCGGATGGCGCCTCCGGAGACGGCATTGCCATGGCCTGGCGCGCCGGTTGCCGGGTGGCCAACATGGAATTCAACCAGTTCCACCCGACCTGCCTGTATCACCCCCAGGCCAAGTCCTTCCTGATTTCCGAAGCCGTGCGCGGCGAAGGCGGGCAACTGAAACTGCCTGACGGCAGCCGATTCATGGACCGTTTCGATGAACGGGGTGAACTGGCCCCGCGGGACATAGTGGCCAGGGCTATCGACCATGAGATGAAGCGGCTGGGGGCGGATCACCTGTATCTGGATATCAGCCACAAGCCGGCAGACTTTATCCGCCAGCACTTCCCGACCATTTACGAGAAGTGCCTGAGTTACGGCATCGACATCACCAGTGAGCCGATTCCCGTGGTACCGGCAGCCCACTATACCTGTGGCGGAATTATCACCGACTCCCGGGCCCGCACCGATATCAACGGGCTCTATGTGGTGGGTGAAGCCGCCTTTACCGGCCTGCACGGGGCCAACAGGATGGCCAGCAATTCCCTGCTGGAATGCCTGGTCTATGGCCGCTCCGCTGCGGAAGACATTGCCCGCCGGGAAGCCGACATCCCGTTCCCCGCCGAAGCCCCCGACTGGGATGAAAGTCAGGTGCGGGACTCCGATGAGGATGTGGTTATCTCCCACAACTGGGATGAACTGCGCCACTTCATGTGGGACTATGTCGGCATAGTACGCACCAGCAAACGATTGCAGCGGGCCAAGCACCGGGTTGATCTGCTGTCCAGGGAAATCGGTGAGTTCTACAGCAATTACCGGGTATCCAGTGACCTGCTGGAACTACGGAACCTGGTCACCGTTGCCGACCTGATTATCTGCTCGGCCCTGCAGCGCAAGGAAAGCCGGGGCCTGCATTACACGCTGGACTACCCGGAACTGCTCAGTGAACCCAGGGATACCATACTGGTTCCCACCACATACCGTACCCTGTCCCCCTGAGACAGGCTGTTTTCCATATACTCCGAACCCTCTGACGGAAACCAATATGTCTGAACATCCAGCACCTTCCGACCCCTCCGAACAGAAACGCCTGTGGTGGCACAGCCGCCGCGGCATGCTCGAACTGGATGTACTTCTGGTTCCCTTTGTGGAGCAGGTCTATCCGACCCTGTCCCCGGAAGACAAACTCCGGTATCAGAAACTGCTCACCTGTGAAGATACCGACATGTTTGAATGGTTCATGCAGCGGGGCCGCCCGGAAGATCCGGACCTGCAGATCATGGTGGATATGATTCTTGGCCGCGTTCAGCCGGATTGAACTGACCATTGAGCCCTCTGTCGCCGCCGGCCTGCTGGCCATAATCCCCTGGTTTCTGCTGCTGGCCTTTGTGCTGGCGGCCGCTGCCTCAGGAAAGCCCTGGCTGCTGTTTGCAGCCCCCATGGCCCTGGCCGGAGCCTGGGGCCAGTTCCGCAACAACGGACTGCTCCGGGGCCGCAGGGCCATCTGCGCACTGCGACTCCGACAGGGCCGGCTGTACGCAGAACTCGCCAGCGGCCGGGAACTTCCGGTAATCCCCGCACCCGGCTGCCGGATGAGTGCACGCATGGGCCTCTTGAAACTTCGCTCCGCAGACTCCAGATTCCCCTCATATTCAGTCATACTGCTGGCCAGCACCCCGACACACTCCGGCAATGTGCCTGAGGATGAGTTCCGTCGGCTGCGAGTCTGGCTCCGCCTGGGCCGACCTCAGCCAGCATCTGCGCAATGACCCGTTCTGGAGCACACCATGACCAACACTGATCACCCTGTCCCTGCCAACAGCCAGGCCCCGGCACCCGTCGCAAATGCGCCCCTGCCAGAAACCGGCTGGGCCAGGCTGACAGACAGGGTACTGGTCCGTATCAGCGGGCCCGGCACCGATACCTTTCTGCAGGGCCAGTTCAGTCAGCACCTGGATGAAGTCACCAGCAGTCACTCCCCCCGGGCATCCGCTTCCACTCCCAAAGGCCGGGCTTACTGCCTGACCCGCCTGGTCCGGGACGGAGCCGATATCCTGCTGGATCTGGAAGCGGAACTTGCCGAGGCGACTCTGGAACATCTGCGCAAATACCTGATGCTGTTCCGGGGCACCTCCGCCGAGATACTCACATCCGCCCGGGTCTTTGGCGTGCTGG
>JBFHSI010000054.1:0-16481 GCA_041591245.1 Marinobacter sp. | reverse complement strand
CAGTCTGCCCTCTTCCGGCAGCAGCTGCAGGCTGCCCAGCAGGCGTACCAATGCCGCCCCCAGGCGCAGGTCTTCGTCGGTCAGTTCGGCGGTTTCCCGTGTGGCGTGCAGCCAGTCGTTCCATTCCGCCACTGTCTCCACATCGTCATTGGCCCAGGCGTTCTGCAACCGCACCAGCAGGGGCAGTTCGCAGCGGCTCAGGCCGTCTTCCAGAACGCCTTCCAGCCAGTCGCCCAGCTGATCGCCGGTTTTGACCCAGCCCAGTTCAAAGGCACTTTCCAGGCCCTGGGACCAGGCAAAGGCACCGATGGGCAATGCAGGGCTGACCAATTGCAGCAGGCCCAGCAATGCCAGGTCGTGCGCCGGGCCTGTATCAGTGGGCATGACTGTGGCCATGGCTGTGATCGTGGGCATGGGAATGCCCGTGTCCGTGGCCGCCGCCAGTCTGGGCGTAGGCACCCGGTTCCGGATCAAACTGGGCCAGGTGGTGTTCCAGTGTGGCGCCCAGGCGTTCCGCCAGCTCTTCCAGCACATGATCCGGCGGGAAGCGGACCCAGCCGTTTTTGCCATCAGCCCGGTCTTCGTCATGGCCGATGGCCAGGGACACATGGCGGTTGCCCAGGTGGTAGCACAATCGCGCCAGGGCCAGCCCGGATTCGATGCGGGCGGTCACCACCGGTTCCTCGGCGGCGCGGATACGGATGATCTCTCCGGTCTGTGCCTGCAGAAGGGCTCCATCACGCAGCACCGGACCCCGGTCCAGAAACAGGCCCACGTCCTTGCCGGTATCGGTTGTGGCCCGCAGGCGGCCGCGCATGCGCAGCTCGAACGGCAGGGTGAGCTGGTCGTATATTTCGGAGCTGTCCACCAGCCCTATCCTTTGGGTAAGTTCCAGCATTCTGTGTTCTCCTTGATCTCGTACCAAGCCCGGCTAGAACAGGTGGTAGCGCTGGGCCAGCGGCAGTTCGGTGGCCGGCTCGCAGGTAAGCAGTTCGCCGTCGGCATGGACTTCATAGGTTTGCGGGTCCACGGTAATGTGCGGACAGGCATCGTTCAGTTTCAGGTCGCTCTTGCGCACACCACGCACATTCCGGCAGGCAGAAAGCGGGCTGTCCAGCCCCAGGTTTTCTCCAATTCCGGCATCGATAGCGGCCTGGCTGACAAAGCTCAGGCGGGTGGCGCTGGCCGCCTTGCCAAAGGCTCCGAACATGGGCCGATAGTGCACAGGTTGCGGTGTCGGGATGGAGGCATTGGCATCCCCCATGGGCGCCGCTGCAATCATGCCGCCCTTGAGAATCAGCGCAGGTTTCACGCCGAAGAAAGCCGGGCTCCACAGCACCAGGTCCGCCATCTTGCCCACTTCCACTGATCCCACTTCATGGGCAATGCCGTGGGTAATGGCCGGATTGATGGTGTATTTGGCGATGTAACGCTTCGCCCGCAGGTTGTCGGTGCCCCTTTCTTCGTCTTCCGACAACAGGCCCCGCTGCTGTTTCATCTTGTGGGCGGTCTGCCAGGTGCGGCACACCACTTCACCCACCCGGCCCATGGCCTGGGAATCGGAGGCAATCATGGAGATCACTCCCAGGTCGTGGAGTATGTCCTCGGCGGCAATGGTTTCCCGGCGGATGCGGGAATCAGCGAAGGCCACGTCTTCCGGGATATTGGGGTCCAGGTGGTGGCATACCATCAGCATGTCCAGATGCTCGTCGATGGTGTTCACCGTGTAGGGCCGGGTCGGGTTGGTGGAGGACGGCAGCACATAGGGTTTGGAGCAGGCGGTGATGATATCCGGCGCATGGCCGCCGCCAGCCCCTTCCGTGTGATAGGTGTGGATGCAGCGTTCCTTGAAGGCGGCCAGGGTGTCTTCCACAAAGCCGGATTCGTTCAGGGTGTCGGTATGAATGGCCACCTGTACGTCGTACTTGTCTGCCACGCTCAGGCAGTTGTCGATGGAGGCCGGGGTGGTGCCCCAGTCTTCGTGCAGTTTCAGGCCCATGGCGCCGGCCTTCAGCTGCAGTTCCAGGGATTCCGGCAGGCTGGCGTTGCCCTTGCCCAGAAAGCCGATGTTCATGGGCATGGCATCCACGGCCTGCAGCATCTTGCCGATGTGCCAGGGGCCGGGAGTGCAGGTGGTGGCATTGGTTCCCGTGGCCGGGCCGGTGCCGCCGCCCAGCATGGTGGTAATGCCGCTCATAAGGGCTTCTTCCACCTGCTGTGGGCAGATAAAGTGGATGTGGGAATCCACGCCACCGGCGGTGAGAATCTTGCCTTCCCCGGCGATAATTTCAGTGCCGGGGCCGATAACAATGTGCACGTCCGGCTGGGTGTCCGGGTTGCCGGCCTTGCCGATGGCGGCGATGCGGCCTTTCTGGATGCCCACATCCGCCTTGACGATGCCCCACCAGTCCAGAATCAGGGCGTTGGTGATCACCGTGTCCATCACTGCGTCATCGGCCCGCTGGCTCTGGCCCATGCCGTCCCGGATAACCTTGCCGCCACCGAATTTCACTTCGTCACCGTAGTGGGTGGTGTCGCTTTCCACTTCGATCCACAGATCCGTGTCCCCCAGCCTTACCCGGTCGCCGGTGGTGGGGCCATACATATCGGCGTAGGCCTGTCGTGTAATTTTCATGCTGTGCCTCTCAAAAAAGTACGTTGCGCGAGGCGGGCGGGTGAGGCTTTCCGGGAATGTGCGGAGCCATGGATGGCGGAGCCCAAGCGACACATGGACGTGCCTGAGCGTTTCCCGGAAGGCCTTGCCCGGCCGGCGCAACAGGTCATTTTCCGGTATCCAGGGAACCCATCACCTCACCCCGGAAGCCGTAGATTTCCCGGCTGCCGGCAAAGGGAATCAGGGTCACTTCCCGGGTCTGGCCCGGTTCGAAACGGATGGCGGTGCCGGCAGCCACGTCCAGCCGGTAGCCACGGGCCTTCGCCCGGTCAAAATCCAGCGCCGGATTGGCTTCGGCAAAATGGTAATGGGAGCCGATCTGCACCGGCCGGTCGCCGGTATTGGCCACTTCCAGACTGATGCGCTCGCGGCCCGGGCAGAGTTCGATATCGTCGTCTTTGAGTTTGTATTCTCCGGGAATCATAAACAGCCTCCTTTAAAGCCCGATGAGAAGCGTTGGCCTTTCACACGATGGGGTTGTGGACGGTGACCAGCTTGGTGCCGTCGGGGAAAGTGGCTTCCACCTGCACTTCGTCAATCATTTCCGCGATGCCATCCATAACGTCATCCCGGGTAAGAATTTCAGTACCGGCTGTCATCAGTTCCGCCACCGAGCGGCCCTCCCGGGCACCTTCCATAATCTCCGCGCTGATCAGGGCCACTGCCTCCGGATAATTCAGCTTCAGCCCTTTGGCCTTGCGCCGCTCCGCCAGCAGTGCTGCGGTAAACAGCAGCAGCTTGTCTTTGTCTCTGGGTGTCAGCTCCATAGTTCCTCTCCGTAATTTGGCTCTTACCCTGGCCGTACCTGCTCAGATTCAGGTCAGCCATATTCTTGGTACCACCGCTGACTTGCCCGTCAGCCGTGGCCGTATCAGTTCCCACGCCTGCTGGCACAGGGCCCAGGCTTCGTTGCGTTCATTGCCCAGATAGCGCAGCAGGAGCACGCCCCGGCGCCGGGTCACTGCCCAGCGATGGCTGTCCGGCAGGGTTTCCCGAAGTTCGGCGATGGCGTCTGCCTCATCTTCCAGACCGACCACCCACAGGGTGGCCTGGACACTGGCACCGCCCTGGCCCCAGGGGCCTTTGAAGCGGGGATGGGCCGGGTCCATGGGCTGGCGTTCCAGCCACAGGGGGCGGCCATCCAGAGTCAGGCGGAAACGCTGTTCCAGATACCCGGAAACGAAGGGCAGATTGCTGGCCGGGCGCCCCAGGGCAAGGATTTCCCAGCCGATGCAGCGGGCACCGGTTTCCAGTTCGATAGTGGTGCTCTGTTGCCCCCGGGAACCGTCAAAGGCCAGGGTTTCCTGGGGCAGATATTCCAGAATGCCGCCCCGGGCCACCTGCAGCCGGGTGTGCTGGCTCCAGGCTACGCCGTGGCTGTCGGCCTTGTAGAGTTTGGCTGCCGCCGGTGTGGTCAGCAGGGTATGGGCGCCCTCACCGATGCGCGCCTCAATACTGAGGGCATCGCCACTGACCAGACCACCGGGCGGATGCAGCAGGTACACATGGCAGCAGCCGTTACGGCCCTCCGGATAGAAAGGCCGTTGCACCCGCAAGGGGCCCTGATGCCGCACCCGGGTCATTCGTGTGGCGCTCTGGTCTCCGTCGGCCCGGGCCTCGAAACCCAGGGACAGGCTGGCTGCCCAGCGCCGCTCCTGATCGAAGCGGTGGCCGGAGTCGGCACGGATATTTGGCGTGCAGATCGCTGTCATACCGTCAGGTGCTTGCGGATAAGTTCATCGGACAGACCGGCAATGTCCCCCTCGGCCACAGGCCGCCCCCGGTCCATAATGACGAAGCTGTCGGCGTACTTGCGGGCAAACGGCAGTTTCTGTTCCACCAGCAGTACGGTGAGCCCGTCCTGTTCGATCAGGGTGCGGATCACATCGCCGATCTGGGCCACAATATTGGGCTGAATGCCCTCCCCCGGCTCGTCCAGAATCAGCAGGCGCGGCTCAATGACCAGGGCCCGGCCAATGGCCAGTTGTTGCTGCTGGCCACCGGACAGGTCGCCGCCCCGGCGGTGCTTCATTTCCTTCAGTACCGGGAAGAGTTCGTAGATCCGTTCCGGAATACTCCGGCGCCCGTCCTTGCGTGCGGCCAGGCCGGTACGCAGGTTTTCCTCCACGGTGAGCAGAGGAAAAATCTGCCGGCCCTGGGGCACATAGCCTATGCCCAGGCGGGCCCGGTCTTCCATCTTTTTCCGGGTCAGTTCCACATCGCCGGCGAACAGGATGCTGCCATCCCGCACCGGCTCTTCCCCCATAATGCATTTCATCAGGGTGGTCTTGCCGACGCCGTTGCGGCCCATAACACAGGTGCACTGGCCTTCAGGAATGTCCAGGTCCAGATCCCAGAGGGTGTGGCTTTCGCCGTAGTAGTGATTCAGCTTTTCGATTCTGAGCATCAGATTCCTTCCCCCAGATACACCTTGATCACTTCCGGGTCGTTGGAGACTTCATCCATGGTGCCTTCCGCCAGCACACTGCCCTGATGCAGAACAGTCACCGTGCGGGCAATGGAGCGGACAAAGCCCATGTCGTGCTCCACCACCACCACGGACTGCTGGCCTGCCAGGCTGGTGAGCAGTTCGGCGGTGCGTTCCATTTCCTGTTCGGTCATGCCTGCCACGGGTTCGTCCACCAGCAGCAGACGCGGCTTCTGCATCAGCAGCATGCCGATCTCCAGCCATTGCTTCTGGCCGTGGGAGAGGATGCCCGCCAGGCGGTCCCGTACAGCGGTCAGGCCGATCAGTTCCAGCACCTCGTCGATCCGTTCCCGGTATTCCGGTTTCATCACGGCGGTAAGGGTGGGGAAAATGCGTTTGTCCGTGGCCATGGCCAGTTCCAGGTTCTCGAACACGGTCAGGGCTTCGAACACTGTGGGCTTCTGGAACTTGCGGCCGATGCCGAGAGTGGCAATTTCCGGCTCGCTCATGGCCAGCAGGTTATGGCGGCTGCCGAACCATACGGAGCCGGTATCCGGCCGGGTCTTGCCAGTGATGATGTCCATCATGGTGGTCTTGCCGGCCCCGTTGGGGCCGATGATGCAGCGCAGTTCGCCGTCATCAATGGTGAGGTTGAGGTTGTTGATGGCCCGGAAGCCGTCAAAGCTCACGCTGACGTCTTCCATATAGAGAATCGGGCCGTGGCGTACATCCACCGGGGAGGCGGCCGGAGCCAGAAATTCGAACACCCGGTCCCGGTTGGCCAGTTCCTGCAGTATGCTCATGCGCTTGCCTCCTGTGCCTTGCCGGGGGTGTCACCTGACTTGTCACTGCGCTGCAGCAGCCCCGCAATGCCCTTGGGCAGGAACACGGTGACCAGCACAAACAGGCCACCCAGGGCGAACAGCCAGGCATCCGGCATGACACCGGTGAACACGGTTTTGGCGTAGTTCACCAGCAATGCGCCGATAACCGCACCATAGAGTGTAGCCCGTCCACCCAGAGCCACCCACACCACCACTTCGATAGAGAACAGGGGCGAGAACTCACCGGGATTGATAATGCCCACCTGGGGCACATAAAGGGCACCGGCCACCCCCGCCAGCATGGCGGAAACCACAAACACAAACAGCTGTACCCGCTCTACCCGATAACCCAGGAAGCGGGCCCGGGCCTCAGAGTCGCGGCAGGCAATACTGAGCCGCCCCAGCTTGCTGCTGACAATGCCCCGGCACACCACATAGCCGATGGCCAGTGCAATGCCTGTGGCGATGAACAGCCCCAGCCGGGTGGCGTCGGTACGCAGGTCAAAGCCCAGAATTTCCTTGAAATCGGTCAGGCCGTTGTTGCCGCCAAAGCCCATTTCGTTGCGGAAGAAGGCCAGCATCAGGGCAAAGGTCAGCGCCTGGGTGATGATGGAGAGGTACACCCCGGTGACCCGGGAACGGAAGGCCAGGAATCCGAACACCAGCGCCAGCAGCCCCGGTGCCAGCAGTACCATGATGAAGGCAAACCAGGCCATGTCGAAGCCCAGCCAGTACCAGGGCAGTTCCTGCCAGTTCAGAAACACCATAAAGTCCGGCAGTACCGGGTCGCCGTATACGCCCCGATCGCCGATCTGGCGCATCAGATACATGCCCATGGCGTAGCCGCCCAGGGCGAAGAAGGCACCGTGGCCCAGGCTGAGAATGCCCAGATAGCCCCAGACCAGATCCACCGCCACCGCCAGCAGTGCATAACACAGGTACTTGCCCAGCAGGGTGACGGTATAGGCACTCACATGCAGGGCATTGTCTTCAGGTAACAGCAGGTGCAGGGCACTGACCAGTACCAGGGCAGCAAAGAGAACGCCCAGAAAAATCTGTGTGGAACGCTCCTGCAAGGGTCTTGTTAACCACATAACTCAGCCCTCCGCAGCCCGCCCCTTCTGGGGAAAAAGTCCCCTGGGGCGTTTCTGGATAAACAGGATGATGAAAACCAGCACCAGAATCTTGGCCAGAACCGAGCCGGCCCAGGGTTCCAGAAGCTGGTTGATGGTGCCCAGAGACAGGCCCGCCAGCAGGGTTCCCCACAGATTGCCGACACCGCCGAACACCACCACCATGAACGAATCGATGATGTAGCTCTGCCCGAGGTTGGGACCCACATTGGTGATCTGGGACAGGGCCACCCCGGCCAGACCGGCGACACCGGAACCCAGGCCGAAGGTGAGTATGTCCACCCGGGTGGCATGAATGCCCATGGCCCTGGCCATGGCCCGGTTCTGGGTTACCGCCCGTACTTCCAGGCCCAGGCGGGTCCTGCGCATGATCAGCATCAGGCCGGCAAATACCACCAGGGCAAAGCCGATCACATACATCCGGTTGAGGGTGAGGGACAGGGCCTCGTTGATCATCAGTGAACCACTCATCCATTCCGGAGTGATCACGGTCCGGTTGAGGGGAGAAATAACGGTACGTACCAGTTGCTGCAGGATCAGGCTGACCCCGAAGGTGGCCAGCAGGGTTTCCAGGGGGCGACCCTTGAGGTGCTGGATAACGGTGCGTTCAATGGCAATGCCCGCCAGGGCCGCTACCAGAAAACCGGCAGGAATGGACAGAATGAGTGCCAGCCCCGGTTGCCCCGGCAGCAATTGCTGCATGCCCCAGGTGGTGTAGGCTCCCAGCATCATGAGTTCGCCATGGGCCATGTTGATCACGCCCATAACCCCGAAAGTAATGGCCAGGCCAATGGCTGCCAGCACCAGTACAGAGCCCAGAGACAGGCCAAAATACAGGGTTTCTGCGGCGCTGTTCAGTTTCAGCTTCTGTTCAACCCGCTCCAGTGCCCGGCTGGCCGCCTGGGCCAGACTCGGGTCCTCACTCTCCAGGGCATTCTGCAGAGCCGCCCGGGCTTCTGAACTGAGGCTGCCGGACAGGGAAGACACCGCCTGCACATCGCCAAGCTCTGCCACCCGGTATATGGCCAGCACCAGTTCCAGTTCCTCGCGTACCTCCGCAGAGGGCTCTTCCGCCAGCATGCCCGTCAAATGCCCGGCCAGGGATTCATCCACCTTGCCCCTCAGGGCCCGGGCAGCGGCCAGACGGCTGTTCTCGTCGGGACTCTTCAGGTCCAGAACCGACAGCAGGCTGGTCATTTCATTACGTAAACTGTTGTTGATGCGGATGGTCTTGATATCCCGGCGGGACACCTCCCCCAGCGCATCTCCGGTTACGGCGTCCGCCACTTCCCAGTTGCGGCCGCGGTTGCTGAGCACTATGACAAAGCCACCGGTGGATTCCATACGGGCCAGTTTGTTGCTGGCAAAGGCCTCCAGCCAGCCCCGGGCACGGTCGTCACCGGAACCGGAAATCTCATTGATAACGTTTTTTTTCTCTGCAAAAGAAGATTCCGCCAGGGCACTGAGCAGTTGCTGTGCCTCTGTGTCAGCCAGCCGGGCCGCTGCCAGAGCAGGCGTCAGCAACAGGCAGGCAAGAAGAAGTCGGCTGAGCAATCGGGTGATGCCCATGGTTGTATCCTGTCGTGGTTTCAGAACGGAAAATGGTGCCGGGCGGACAGACATCCGGCCCGGCACTATCAGGCAGTAACTCAGTTAGCTGCTGCAGCCTTGCTTCCGCAGGTACCGCTAACCACGTTGAAGTTTCCGCACTTCAGGGGCTTGCGCCAGTCACTGATCAGGTCTTTTGAACCCGGCAGGAAGTCAGACCAGGCATCGCCGGCAACGGTGGACGGAGTTTCCCAGACCACGGAGAACTGGCCGTTGTCCTGGATTTCGCCGATCAGCACCGGTTTGGTGATGTGATGGTTCGGCATCATGGTGGCGTAACCGCCGGTCAGGTTCGGGACTGTGACACCGATAATGGCGTCCTTGATGGTATCCACATCCGTTGTACCCGCTTTTTTGACCGCTTCGATGTACATGTTGAAGCCAATGTAATGGGCTTCCATGGGATCGTTGGTGACCGCATCCTCGTTACCTGTGTAGGCTACCCAGGAATCGATGAAGTCGTAGTTGGCATCGTTATCCACACTCATGAAGTAGTTCCAGGCAGCCAGGTGGCCCACCAGAGGTGCGGTGTCGATACCGGACAGTTCCTGTTCGCCCACAGAGAAGGCCACCACCGGAATATCCGCAGCATCTATGCCCTGGTTGGCCAGTTCCCGGTAGAAGGGCACATTGGCATCACCGTTGATGGTAGAAACCACGGCGGTTTTCTTGCCGGCGCTGCCGAATTTCTTGATGTCCGCAACAATGGACTGCCAGTTGGAATGGCCGAAGGGGGTGTAGTTGATCATGATGTCGTCAGACGCCACGCCCTTGTCCTTGAGGTAGGTTTCCAGAATCTTGTTGGTGGTACGCGGATAGACGTAATCCGTGCCCGCCAGTACCCAGCGTTTCACGCCCACTTCGTTCATCAGGTAATCCACCGCGGGGATGGCCTGCTGGTTGGGGGCTGCACCGGTATAGAACACGTTTTCGGAAGACTCTTCCCCTTCATACTGCACCGGGTAGAACAGCAGGCCGTTCAGTTCTTCCACCACCGGCAGTACGGATTTTCGGGAAACCGAAGTCCAGTTGCCAAAGATCACATCCACCTTTTCCTTGGCCAGCAGCTCCCGGGCTTTTTCCGCAAACAGCGGCCAGTTGGACGCCGGGTCCACCACCACGGGTTCCAGCTTGCGGCCAAGTACGCCGCCTTCTGCATTCTGTTTTTCAATCAGCATCAACATGGTTTCTTTGAGGGCTGATTCACTGATGGCCATGGTGCCGGAAAGGGAGTGGAGAATCCCCACCTTGATGGGGGGCTCTGCGGCAACAGAGTGAAAGGAGGCAGTCAGGGCCAGGGCGGAAAGACCCAGCTTCACGGTTTTTTTCAGGCTCATGTCATGTGTCCTTTGGTTGTCTCGAATGTCCAACAGCTCACAGCCCGTTGCATCCACCGTTCCAGTGGTTACACATCAATTACAAAACAAGCAGTTAACTGATACAGAGCCCATATTCGGGGCAGCAATGGAGCGACAGGGCACAGGTTTGGCCCAAAACAGTGCGTCATCGCAGGGATGCACGCACCGCTACAGTGCACTCACGCCGGATGCCGGCTTTGGGAAACCGGTTTAACCCTATGTTTTTCCGGCATTCCCAGAAATAAAAACACATGGCACGGGCATTGCCC
The DNA here is from genome assembly GCA_041591245.1 of Marinobacter sp. Classification (GTDB taxonomy): domain Bacteria; phylum Pseudomonadota; class Gammaproteobacteria; order Pseudomonadales; family Oleiphilaceae; genus Marinobacter. The sequence goes on along the minus strand of JBFHSI010000054.1, from coordinate 6,187 downwards.
CCATCACTTCACATACTTATTTGGCAAACCACGAGGATGCCCCATGCCTTCAACAAATGGATGGACCATAGACGACTGGCGCGAGGCTTATCGCGCCGGAGCAAAACCGGATGACCTGCTCGGTGAACTGCTGAGCCAGCTGAATATCGATGACAGCGCCTGGATTTCCCTGCTGGACAGCGCCGGCCTGAACAGTGCCCTGGGCGAACTGGCAGAACGCCTGCTCAGTGTCGGCGGCGACAGGGAACAGCTGCCCCTGTACGGTATTCCCTTCGCAGTGAAGGACAATATTGATGCAGCCGGTTTTGAAACCACCGCAGCCTGCCCGGCCTATGCCTATACGCCGGAAACCGATGCCACCACCGTGGCCCGGCTAAGAGCGGCCGGAGCCATTGTCATCGGCAAGACCAATCTGGATCAGTTTGCCACCGGCCTGGTGGGCACCAGGTCCCCTTATGGTGCAGTGGCCAACAGCTTCCAGCCGGAGGTGATCAGCGGCGGTTCCAGTTCCGGTTCCGCTTCAGTGGTGGCCCGGGGCCTGGTTCCCTTTGCCCTGGGTACGGACACAGCCGGCTCCGGCCGTGTACCCGCAGGCCTCAACAATCTGGTTGGGCTTAAACCCACCAAAGGGATGTTCAGCATCAAGGGTGTGGTTCCTGCCTGCAAATCCCTGGATTGCGTATCTGTTTTTGCCCTGACCATTGGCGATGCCGGCCAGGTTGCCGAGTTAATGTCTGGTTTTGATCCGCAGGATGCTTTCTCCCGCAAGCTGCCGGAAAGCCTGCCACTGGATGCCCCCGCTATCCGCCGTGCCGGCCCGGTCCGGCGTATCGCCATACCGGATCAGCCCCAGTGGTTCGGGGACCAGCAGGCGGAGTCTGCCTGGAATACCGCCATCAGCCAGTGGCGCCAGCAGGATGTGGAGCTGGTGCCTCTGGATTTCAGCCCCATGCTGCAACTGGCGGCCCTGCTTTATGAAGGCCCCTGGGTAGCGGAACGCATGGCCGCCGTTGAGGATTTCATGGCCGATCACGGTGACGACATGAACCCGGTGGTGCGGGGCATTATCGAGAATGCGGACAAATTCAGCGCCACCCAGACCTTCCAGGCCCAGTACCGGAAGGAAGAACTGCTGCGCGACATTGATACGCTACTCACGGATATTGATGCCCTGCTGGTGCCCACAGCTCCCATAGCACCCACCATCGACGCGGTAAATGCCGACCCGGTGGTACTGAACAGCCGCCTGGGCACCTACACCAATTTCGTCAACCTGGCAGACCTGTGCGCCCTGGCCATACCCGCCGGTTTCCGCAGCGACGGCCTGCCCTTTGGTGTCACCCTGATTTCCGGAGCCTGGAAAGACCGGGAACTTCAGCATCTGGCCTGCCAGTGGCTGAACACCCACCCGACAACCCTGGGAGCTACCGGCCAGCCCAGACCGGAAGAAGAACCCGGGCCCAGCACTTCCACAGAAACCATTCAGGTGGCCGTGGTCGGTGCCCACCTTAGCGGCATGCCCCTGAACAGCCAGCTGACCGAACGCCGGGCACGGCTGCTGGAGCAGACCACCACTTCCGCGGCTTACCGGCTCTATGCCCTGCCCGGCACCCAGCCCCCCAAACCTGGCCTGCGCCGGGTGGCTGAAGGGGACGGCCGGGAGCTGATTGTGGAACTGTGGGAAATGACCAGCGCTGCCTTCGGGTCCTTTGTGGGTCTGGTTCCGCCGCCCCTGGGAATCGGTAATGTGGAGCTGGCCGACGGCCGCTGGGTGAAGGGTTTTATCTGCGAGGGTTATGTTCTGGATGAAGCCACGGACATTACCGAATTCGGAGGCTGGCGGGCGTTTATCAGCGCTTCCAATACAGCCGGCTGATCCCTGCCAGAGGGCAACCTACAAGGGCTGTAGGAAATGTCGTACAGCCCGTTGCGCATTCGTCCGATTTAGTCAGATTACACTCCCGTTAGAATAGTCAGTGTCAGGGATGACAAGCCAGCAAGGAATGTTGGCTCAGGGATGATAGCTCCAAGGCTCAGGAGCTGCCCGATGGATCAGGGCATACAGGGATGACCACAAGGATGAAGCGCTCAGGATGATGCGCAGCCTGAAGGAACAGGCGGGGTCACCATGGAATTCCGGACCACAAGGATTGTGGTCCTCTTCCGTGGGCTCTTTGTAACCACCCCAATTCTGATGAACCATCTCCAGTCCTGATACCCATGCACCCGGCACTCCCCTCTGCCCGGGTTTGATATCTGGCCGTCCGGCTGTCTTGCGTCCCGATTCATTCTTCTATGTACATCCTTGCATCGGGAGACTGCCTAATGACAAAACGTATACCTGTACTTGCCACCCTCGTTCTGCTGTTCAGTCTGGCCACTGGCCTGGCTTTTGCGGAACCCGCTACAGTCAATATCAATACCGCCGATGCGGCAACCCTGGCCACCCTCAATGGCATTGGTCAGAGCAAGGCCGAAGCCATAGTTGCCGACCGGGAAGCCAACGGCCCGTTTGAATCTCCGGCGGACCTGGCCCGGGTTCAGGGCATAGGTGAGCGCACCGTCGAGAAAAATGCCGAGCGTCTGACCGTCAAGTAAGCCCGCCGGGTGGTGGCCCCGCCGCCACCCGCACCCGGGACTCCCCCAAAAGTCTTCTGGCAACCCATACCCTGCCCTCCTATCATTGAGCCATAACAACATCGATCAACTCGAGCGGCAGCATTATGGTTGACCCTATCAGGGTATATCCCCCCAAACCCTCCAAAGTTTATTTCTACGGCACCTGTCTTGTGGACATGTTCTATCCCGATGCCGGTATGGCTGGTATCCAGTTGCTGGAACGGGAAGGCATAGAAGTTATTTACCCGGAAAACCAGACCTGCTGCGGCCAGCCCGCCTACACCTCCGGGTACCATGACGAGGCCCGCTCGGTGGCCGGAGCCCAGCTCGGCCTGTTTCCCGGCGACTGGCCCATTGTGGTGCCGTCCGGCTCCTGCGGAGGCATGATGCGCAAGCATTACCCGGAGCTGTTCCGGGGCACCGCGGACGAAGCCCGCGCCGGGGACATTGCCGGCCGGGTCTGGGAGCTGACCGATTTCCTGCTGAACGTCTGCCATATCAAACTTGAGGATCTGGGCGAGCCCACCACCGTGGCCATGCACACGTCCTGTTCCGCGCGCCGGGAGATGGGCGTTGCCGAAGTAGGCCCGGCCCTGCTGGGACAACTGAAAAATGTCCAGCTGGTAGAACAGGTACGGGCGGAAGAATGCTGCGGCTTTGGCGGCACCTTTGCGGTCAGGCACCCGGAGATTTCCGGAGCCATGGTCAGTGAAAAGGTGGAAACCCTGATGGATGCCGGTGCCTCCGAGTTCGTAACCCCCGACTGCGGCTGCCTGATGAACATTGCCGGCTATGCGGAAAAGAACCATCCCTCCCTGTCCGGACAGCATATTGTCAGTTTTCTCTGGCAGCGCACCCATAACGGGGATACCACCGGTGAAGGAGAGGCCTCATGACCGGAACCCCGAATCCCCACCACGTGGATGTGAAGGAATTCAACCCCCGGGCCCGTGCCGCCATCCACAATCCGAAAATCCGCCAGAACTTCCGTAAGGCCATGGACGGATTGATGAGCAAGCGCAAAAGCGCTTTCGAGGGCTGGGATCTGGAGAGCCTGCGGGAACTGGGAGCCAATATCCGCCTGCGCGCCCTGGCCAACCTGCCGGATCTGCTGGAACAGCTGGAAGCGAAACTCACTGAAAACGGCATCCGGGTGCACTGGGCCGTCGATGCCGAGGAAGCCTGCCGGATTGTCCGGGATATCTGTGTGGCCCGGGATGCCAGGTATGTGATCAAGGGCAAGTCCATGGTGTCCGAGGAAATGGAGCTCAACCATTACCTGGAGGAACAGGACATTGAAGCCCTGGAATCCGATCTGGGGGAATACATTGTCCAGCTCGCGGATGAGACACCGTCCCATATCATCATGCCCGCCATTCACAAGAACACCGGTGAAATCTCGGAGCTGATGCACGACAAGACCGGCACCGACCTGTCCAACGATGTGGAATACCTGACCGCCAGCGCCCGCCAGCAGCTGCGGGAAAAATTCATGAACGCGGATGTGGGCATCTCCGGCGTCAACTTCGCAGTGGCCGAGACCGGCACCCTGTGCCTGGTGGAAAACGAAGGCAATGGCCGCATGACCACCACGGTTCCGCCCTGCCATATTGCGGTTACCGGTATCGAAAAGGTAGTGCCGTCCCTGGAGGATGTCACTGCCCTGCTCGCCCTGCTGACCCGCTCCGCCACCGGGCAGCACATTACCACCTACTTCAACATGATTTCCGGGCCCCGCAAGGCGGACGAGCTGGACGGTCCGGACGAAGTGCATCTGGTGCTGGTGGACAACGGCCGTTCCTCCATCTATCAGGACGACGAACTGCTGGATACCCTGCGCTGCATCCGCTGCGGCGCCTGCATGAATCACTGCCCGGTATACACCCGGGTGGGCGGTCACACCTATGGCACCACCTACCCCGGACCCATCGGCAAGATTCTTATGCCCCACCTGATCGGCCTGGATGAGGGCCGGCACCTGCCGACCGCATCCAGCCTGTGTGGCGCCTGCGGGGAAGTGTGCCCGGTGAAGATTCCCATACCGGACCTGCTGGTGCGGCTGCGCCAGGAATCTGTAGACGGTGACAAGCTGCACCCGGCGCGGATAAAGGGTCATGGCGCCAAACGGGGCGCGCTGGAATCCATGGCATGGAAAGGCTGGAGCTGGATGCACTCGAAACCGGGGATCTACCGCCTGGGGACCGCCATGGCAGCCCGCATGCACAGCCTGCAGCCCCGGACCATGGGCGCCTGGACCCGGTACCGGACAGCACCGAAGCTGGCAGCCAAAACCCTCCACCAACAGCTTAAGGAGCGCGGACAGTGAACTCCAGAGACGTTATTCTGCAACGCCTGCGCAACCGCTCCGGGGGTGAACTGAAAGCTCCGGACTGTGACTTTTCCGTGCTCAAGCGCCCCGACTGGAGCCGTGCCGAGCGTCTGGAGCGTTTTCAGAAAACCATTGAATCCGTGCACGGAGAAGTGCACCGGTGCACCGAGGACAACTGGCCGGAGCGGCTGTGCGAGGTACTGGGGAGCCGGGGTGTCCGCAATCTGCTGATCCCCCGGGAACATGAAATCGGGCGCAGGCTCAGATCACTGGTTGATACCATCAACCTGCCTCCGCTGCTGATTTATGACGAACCGATCAGCAGCTGGCAGCCGGCCCTGTTCAATGAGGTGGACGCAGGCATCACCTCCACCCGGGGGGGCATCGCCGAAACCGGATCTCTGATTGTCTGGCCCACTGTGGATGAACCCCGGCTGATGAGCCTGGTGCCGCCGATCCATGTGGCCCTGCTGCGAGCCGAAGACATCTACACCACCTTCCACGAGGCCATGCAGGCCCAGAACTGGGCCGCAGGCATGCCCACCAACGCCCTGCTGATCTCGGGTCCTTCCAAGACCGCGGACATAGAGCAGACCCTGGCCTACGGCGTGCACGGCCCCAAGGAACTGATCGTTCTGGTTACAGAGTGACAGAGGCGGGCCGGATTACTGGCCCGCTGCCTGCCGTTCCATCATGTCCGGCTGCAGGATTTCAATCCAGTAGCCGTCCGGATCACGGATAAAGGCCAGGCCTTTCATCTTGCCGTCATCCGGCTTTTTCACGAAATCCACACCCAGCTCTTCAAAGCGCTGACAGGCGGCATAGACATCGGGCACCGCAATGCCGATATGGCCGAAGCCCTGGGGCTGGTCATTGCCGTTGTGGTAGGAAAAATCCGGATCCTTTTCGGTGCCCCAGTTATGGGTCAGCTCCAGCATGGCTTCCCGGCCGAAGGTGTAGGTGGTGCGGCGGGCATCATCCTCAGGTACTTCCGCAGCCTGCCGGTCATCCAGATAGGCCAGAAAATACAGGGAAAACTTCATGTCCGGGAAATCCAGCTTGCGCACCAGACGCATGCCCATGACCCGGGTATAGAAATCCAGGGAACGGGCCGGGTCCTTGATACGCATCATGGTCTGGTTGAAGACATAGCCCTGGGTTTCAGGTACGGGAGAATCATGGAGGCCGGGGGCCTGTTCAAAATGCAGGGGCATGACGTTTTCCTCGGGTTTCTGTCTT
>JBFHSI010000053.1:0-16820 GCA_041591245.1 Marinobacter sp. | reverse complement strand
TGGGCTCCCGGGAAATCGCAGTTTCCAGAACCTCTGCAGCCTGGTCATGGCGACCGTAGGAAACCAGGGAATCCGCTTCTGCCAAAGGGTCAGCGACAGCCCCGGCATCGCCATCATCAAGATCCAGATCGAAGGCGTCGTCGCCTTCGTCGGACTCACCCTCAAGCTGCTCGTAGAATGCTTTCTCACGGTTGGCGTTGCGACGGGCAACCAGCAAAAGGACCAGCAACAGCAGGACCAGCCCGCCACCCAGGGCAACCTGGTACATGACATTGGAGGTTATGGCGTCAATGATATTGCCGGGAAATCCCTTGTCAGCCACTGGCGCCGGTTTCGGCTCAGGACGGACCGGAGCAGCAGGAGCCTGTGCTGTCGAACTCTCGGCGCCATCAGCCTCAGGAACCGGCCCGGCGGGCTCGGGCTCAACAGAGGAGGCATCGTCCATGCCGGCTAACGGATCTTCACCCATACCGGGTTCAGGGAAAGCACCAGCTTCAGCACCTTCCATGACACCATCTTCCGCCATGGTGGCACCGGACTCACCAAACCCGGGATCACCGGTTTCCAGACCCTCAACTCCGCCTTCAGTGCCCAGTTCGCCAGCCATATCGTCCGTGCCGGGCGCCATATCAGCGCCAGACTCAAACCCTGGCACTGGCAGAGTTTCGTCAGAATCACTGCTGACCATCTGCTGCAGGTCTGCCAGTTCACTGTTTTTCAGCTCCAGCAGTCGCTTCAGGGTTTCTACCTGCCCCTGCAGGTCATCGACACGGTTATTCAGCTCTTCATTTTCCCGACGTGCGCTTTCAAGTTCTTCCAGCGCAACAGCCGTACCGGCATCGACACCACCCGGAAGCTTGCCATCACCACCGGCAGAACCGGTTTCTGACGCCTCGGAGCTGCTGTCGGCAACCAGAAGCTTGAGCTCATCACCCCCGGCAGCCACAGCCGCCGGCGCTGCCGACACAGGACCGGTATCGGCGGTTGCATCAACAACACGTTCAGGTTCCGGAGACTGGAATTCCTGATTCTGCTGGGCAACAGCCTGAACCGCCTGGGCCCGGGGGCGGGACTGGATCTGATCCAGAGAAGGAACACGCAGAACCTGACCACGCTTCAGACGATTGATGTTGCCATCAACAAACGCATCGGGGTTAAGATCCTGAAGCGCAAGCATGACCTGCTGCATGGAGACACTGTTATCAGGGCGCACACGTGAGGCAATGGTCCACAGGGTGTCAGATGCACCGGTCGGGCCAAAGGTATTACCCTGGTACCCACCGCCGGAACCGGAACGGCGGACCGGCTCCCGGGTACCCACAGTATTGGTAGCCGCGCTGCCCCCGGAGGTAACGGAAGGCGCAGCCACCTGCTCCTGAACTCCGGAACCTTCTGCGTAGACAGGCGGATCAACCAGAACCGCATACTCACGCATCAACCGCCCGTTAGGCCAGGTCAGTTCCAGCAGAAAGTTCAGATACGGCTCTTTCAATGGCTCCCGGGAGGAGACATCAACGGCGAGACGACCATCAGAAGCCGTAATAACCTTGAACCGTAATTTACTGAGAAACTGGTTGCGACTGAGTCCGACTCTTTCGTAAGCAGATTCAGGGGCTATATTGACAAACACATCGCCGGGATCGACACCACGACTCTGCGACAGAACGATTTTCGCGTCCAGTGGCTCGTTCAGATAAGACTGAAGTTCAATTTCACCCAATCCCAGGGCTTGTGCGACACTGGACCCGAGCCCTCCCGCCAGAGCCAGGGCAACCGCAAGCTTGCGTACCTTCATGCTTTTTCCTTTCCAGTCTCCATTATTCGTTACTGCTCTTTCAAACAGAATCGGACGAGTTTGGATGACTTCCGTCTGGATAATTCTAGTTATTTTGTCGTGTTATTAATGATCTGTCCGGCAAGTATTGTTGATAAAACCCGATTTATCAATCAATCAGCCGCAATCCTTGCACCAATGTTTTACCTATCTAACGGAACCCCCTAACGCTACTGAAAATAACAGGGGCGAAGACCGAAATCAGCCTCCGCCCCGGCCCGGTTTAATGAAACCAGACACAGTTGGCATTAATGAGCGCTGTGTAACATTTTTTAACGTTCCTGAAGGATACGAAGCATGCGCCTGAGCGGCTCCGCAGCACCCCACAACAACTGATCACCCACGGTAAATGCGGAAATATACTCCGGGCCCATGGCCAGTTTCCGGATACGGCCAACGGGAACGGACAGGGTACCGGTCACTTTTGCCGGCGTAAGTTCCGCCATGGACGCTTCCCGGTCATTGGGAACAACCTTCACCCAGTCATTACCGCCCGCCAGTATTGATTCAATTTCAGCCACCGGCAGATCTTTTTTCAGTTTGATGGTCAGAGCCTGACTGTGGGATCGCATGGCACCAATCCGCACACAGATTCCGTCAATGGGTATCGGACTGTCGCTGCGGCCCAGAATCTTGTTGGTCTCAACCCCGGCCTTCCACTCTTCCTTGCTCATTCCGCTATCGAGCTGCTTGTCGATATAGGGAATCAGGCTACCTGCCAGGGGTGCGCCAAAATGCGCCGTCGGAAAGTCACCACCACGCATGGTTTCGGTAACCTTGCGGTCAATCTCCAGAATGGCTGATGAGGGGTCCGCCAGTTCAGCATGAACACTGTCATGGAGAGCACCCATCTGGCTCAGCAATTCCCGCATATTCTGCGCACCGGAACCGGACGCTGCCTGGTAGGTCATGGGGGACACCCACTCGATCAGGTCTGCCTCAAACAGACCACCCAGAGCCAGCATCATCAGACTGACAGTACAGTTGCCGCCAATGTAATCCCGGACCCCGCGATCCAGGGCCCCGTCAATCACTTTGCGGTTAACCGGATCCAGCACTATCACCGAGTGCTCGGCCATACGCAGGGTGGAAGCCGCATCAATCCAGTAACCATCCCAGCCGGAATCCCGGAGGCTCTGGTAAACTTTCGAGGTGTAATCACCACCCTGACAGGTGACAATCACCTCCATGGCTTTAAGTGCTTCAATATCGAATGCATCCTGCAATGGCGGCACGCCATCCCGGCCCACATCCGGAGCCGGTTTTCCGGTCTGGGAAGTGGAAAAAAATACCGGATCGATATCTGCAAAATCGTTTTCTTCACGCATGCGCTGCATGAGCACTGAGCCCACCATACCGCGCCAGCCTACAAGCCCAACCCGCTTCATTTGCGACCCTTGAACCTTAAATCAGTGCCTGCCCGCGACCCTTGTCGCAGGCGGAGACAGAATGGATGATCCCGGTGCGCAGCCTGCCGCTGACACCGGGCCTCAGTTTTCCCCGCAAGAGGCAATCCGTTACAGAGCCGCCAACACGGCGTCGCCCATTTCCCGGGTAGACACCTGACGACCATCTCCGGACATGATATCTGCAGTACGCAAGCCGTCATCCAGAACCCTGGAAACCGCGGCTTCTATAGCAGCTGCAGCTTTCTCCTCAGCCAGACTGTAACGCAACATCATGGCCGCACTGAGGATGGTTGCCAGCGGGTTGGCAATACCCTTGCCGGCGATATCCGGTGCAGAACCGTGACAGGGCTCGTACATGCCCTGCTTCTCGGAGTTCAGGGATGCCGATGGCAGCATACCAATAGAACCAGTCAGCATTGCCGCTTCGTCGGACAGAATATCACCAAACATGTTACCCGTCACAATCACATCAAACTGCTTGGGAGCCCGCACCAGCTGCATTGCTGCATTGTCCACATACATGTGGGAAAGCTCCACATCCGGGTATTCCCGGCACAGGTCGTTCATGATTTCCCGCCACAGCACGGTTACTTCCAGCACATTGGCCTTATCTACGGAGCACAGCTTGCCGTTGCGCTGCCGGGCTGCCTCAAATGCCACCCGGCCGATGCGCCGGATTTCCGACTCGGTGTAGGCGTAGGTGTTGTAACCCTGCCTGTCACCGCTTTCCAGATGCCGGACGCCACGAGGCTGACCAAAGTAAATACCGCCGGTAAGCTCCCGGACAATCATGATATCCAGTCCGGAAACCACTTCCGGTTTCAGGGACGAGGCCGACGCCAGCTGCGGATACAGAATTGCAGGCCGCAGATTGGCAAACAGCTCAAGGTTCGAGCGCAGCCCCAGCAGCCCTTTTTCCGGACGCTTGGCCATGGGCAGGCTATCCCACTTGGGACCACCAACGGCGCCCAGCAGTATGGCATCCGCATTTTTGGCTTTCTCCAGAGTTTCCTCCGGCAGAGGACTGTCTGCAGCATCCAGTGCAGCACCACCGACCAGCGCTGTATCAAAGTTCAGCCCGAGGCTGAACTGGTCATTAACCTTCCGGAGAATCTTTTCTGCCTCGGCAACAATTTCCGGGCCGATACCATCACCTGGCAACAATAATACGGTTCTGGACATAGTCATTTCCTGTGTAAGATCGCTTCAATTTGTAAAGGTCAGTGTCCGGCGTCAAACAGCCAGGGCGCGGTTTTGCGACGCTGTTCTTCATAGGACCTGATCAGATCCGCGTCTTCCAGCGTTACACCGATATCATCAAGCCCGTTAAGCAGACAGTGCCGGCGGAAGTCATCCACTTGAAAACTGAAGGACTCTCCAGACGGAGTGGTCACCGTTTTCGCTTCCAGATCGATGGACAGCTGATAGCCTTCGCTTTCCTCAACCTCCGCAAACAACTTGTCAATAATTTCCTCATCAAGAACAATGGGTAACAAGCCATTCTTAAAGCAGTTGTTATAGAAGATATCCGCAAAACTGGGGGCAATACTGACCCGGAATCCGTAATCTTCCAGAGCCCAGGGAGCATGTTCCCGGCTGGAACCACAGCCGAAGTTTGCCCGCGCCAGCAGCACGGTGGAATTCCTGTACCTGTCCTGATTCAGTACAAAATCCGGGTTCAGCGGACGCTGGGAGCAATCCTGATCCGGCTTGCCCTCATCCAGATAACGCAGTTCGTCGAACAGATTCTTGCCAAAGCCGGTGCGCTTGATGGACTTCAGGAATTGCTTGGGAATAATCATGTCCGTATCCACATTGGCACGGTCCATGGGGGCTACCAGGCCCTGATGTTGCGTAAATGCACGCATGGTCTCTTTCTCCTGTGGATCAGTTCAACAGTTCCCGGACATCGACAAAATGCCCACTCACAGCCGCCGCCGCAGCCATGGCCGGGCTTACCAGATGGGTCCGTCCGCCAAAGCCCTGACGACCCTCGAAATTGCGGTTGGAGGTGGACGCGCAGTGTTCACCCTGCCCCAGCTTGTCGGCGTTCATGGCCAGGCACATGGAGCAGCCCGGATCACGCCATTCCAGACCGGCTTCGATAAAGACCTTGTCCAGACCTTCTTTTTCCGCCTGGGCTTTCACCAGTCCGGAACCCGGTACCACCATGGCCTGTTTAAGGCTGGCAGCTACCTTGCGCCCCTTGACCACCGCTGCGGCCTCGCGCAGATCCTCGATACGGCTGTTGGTGCAGGAACCGATAAACACCCGGTCCAGCTTGATATCGGTAATGGGCATGTTGGCTTCCAGCCCCATATAACGCAGTGCACGGACAATACCCTCGCGCTTGATGGGATCTTCTTCCCGGGCCGGATCCGGCACCCGGCCATCCACATCCGCAACCATTTCCGGAGAGGTTCCCCAGCTCACCTGGGGTTTGATCTCGGAGCCATCCAGCTCCACCACTTTGTCAAATTCCGCATCAGCGTCACTGTGCAGGGTGCGCCAGTATTCCACTGCGGCATCCCACTGCTGCTCTGTCGGCGCAAACGGACGGCCACGCACGTAATCGATAGTGGTGTCATCCACCGCCACCATACCAACCCGGGCACCAGCCTCGATGGCCATATTGCAGACAGTCATCCGGCCTTCCATGCTCAGACTGCGAATGGCTTCACCGCCGAACTCGATGGCATAACCGGTACCACCGGCCGTGCCTATCTTGCCGATAATGGCCAGAACCACATCCTTGCCGGTAACGCCTTGGCCGAGCTTGCCGTCAACGCGCACCAGCATATTCTTCATTTTCTTCTGGACCAGACACTGGGTTGCCAGCACATGTTCCACTTCCGAGGTGCCAATCCCATGGGCCAGACAACCAAAGGCTCCGTGGGTGGAAGTATGGGAGTCACCGCAGACAATGCTCATCCCCGGCAGGGTCGCACCCTGCTCCGGCCCGATCACATGCACAATACCCTGGCGGTGATCCATGATCTTGAATTCGGTAATACCGAACTCATCGCAGTTCTTGTCCAGGGTTTCCACCTGAATCCGCGATACGGGATCAACAATACCGTCGATACCTTTTTCCCGCTCGGTGGTGGGAACGTTATGATCCGGTGTCGCCAGGTTTGCATCCAGGCGCCAGGGCTTGCGTCCGGCAATCCGGAGACCTTCAAAAGCCTGGGGGGAAGTAACCTCGTGCAGCAGCTGCCGGTCAATGTAGATCAGTGCTGAACCATCGTCCCGCTGCTTGACGAGATGGTCATCCCATAATTTGTCGTATAAGGTTTTGCCCGCCATGGTTTCTCTCTCACTGTTCGGGGTTATAGGTTTTCTACACTATGGGCGCTAGTTTACCGCCCCTATACAGATAACCTCAATTCATGTTTTTTATTGTTTGCATTCCATACTGGAATACTTAAACTCTTGCAGTGGAATCAGTCGGAAGAAAATCATGGATTCGAACTCACTGAAGGCCTTTCTCACCATTGTGGATCTGGGCTCCTTTTCCGAGGCAGCCGAGACCCTGCACCTGACCCAGCCTGCCATCAGCAAACGCCTGGCGTCCCTGGAAAACCAGTTAGGCACCAGCCTGATCGACCGCAGTCACCGGAAAATCCGACTGACAACTGCCGGTGCCCGGTTACTTCCCCACGCCCGCAAGATTCTGGACGAAGTCCATAACGCCAGACTTGCCCTGTCACCGGACTCCCTGAAGGTAGAAGGTAAACTGCAGATCATTGCCAGTCACCATATCGGTCTTCACCATCTCCCGAAATGGCTCAACCGCTTCAACCGGGAGTACCCCATGGTGGCTCTGGATCTCCAGTTCATGGAATCCGATGCTGCCTACCGACAGATGCACAAACGCAGCGCAGAACTGGCCTTTGTCACCCTCAGCGACACCATGGAATCCGGTTTCAGGGTATTTTCCCAGTGGCCGGACCCCATGGTATTTGCCGCGGCGCCCCATCATCCCCTGGCAAAACAGGACCGACCAGCGTTGAAGGAACTGGCTGAGTATCCCGCCCTGCTTCCGGATACCACCACCGCCACCTATCGGGTCGTCAGCCGCCTGTTTCTTGAGGCCAATCTGGTGCTCAAGCCGCAAATGCCTACCAACTATCTGGAAACCATCAAGATGATGACCGGTGTTGGCCTGGGCTGGAGTGTTCTGCCAGTCACCATGATGGATGACACCCTGGCTCCCCTGAAAGTGCAGCATCCGGTATCCAGGGTTCTGGGAGGTATCGGCCTGGCTGGCCGGGAACTGAGCAATGCTGCCAAAGCACTGCTGGATATTGTCAGGCAGGAAGAGCGCAATACCCGGTCAGAATCTGGCGGGCGCTGAACGCAGCCCCCGCCATGCCACCACAATGGCAACAGCTATAACCGCCGCGCCACTCAGAAATGCCGAAGATGTCCCCTGAGACTCCACCAGCCAGCCGGAAAGCCAGGCTCCGGCTGCACCGCCGGCACCAAAGGTCAATCCGCTGTATAGCGCCTGCCCCTGGCCATGGTGATGTTTGCCGAAAAATCCCTGTATATACTGAACCGACACTGCATGCAGGGCACCGTAGGACGCCGCATGCAGGCACTGGGCAATAATCAGTATCCACAGAAAATCCGTACATTCAGCAATCAGCAGCCAGCGCACCAGAGTCAGGGCCAGGCTGCCGATAATGATCTGGCGCAGGGTAAACCAGCGGGAAACCCGGTGCATAACAAGGAACAACCCGATCTCAGCGATCACCCCCAGGGACCACAGCAGGCCGGTAGCCAGTTTGCCATATCCGTGCAACTGCAGATGAATGCTGAAAAAGGTGTAGTAGGCGCCGTGGGACACCTGCAACAGAAAGTTCATCAGGAAAAAAGCAATCACCGCCGGGTGGGTGACTATGGCTTTCAGGCTCCCCTTGGGTGCCGCCGAGCGTTTCTCTCCCGGCTCCGGCGGTATCAGGAAAGTAGACACGACTATGCCCACAAACACCGGCAGCAACAGCCACGGCAGATGGCTGACAGAGACCTTTTCCAGAATCCCGCCCATGGCACCCACTGCCACAATGAAGCCCACAGAGCCCCACAGGCGTATTTTGCCGTAAGAGCCCTTTTGTTCGCCCAGAGAGCGGAGAGTGATCACTTCATAAAGGGGCAGGATGGCGTTCCAGAAGAAGGTGAACGCCAGCATCACCAGCATCAGTCCGTAAAACCCCGGCTCCAGAAACACTCCGGCAAAGAACAGGGACCCGGTAAAGGCCCCCATTCGCACCAGCCGGACCCGCTGGCCGGAGCGGTCTCCCAGCCAGCCCCAGACACTGGGAGCAACAATTTTGGTGAGCTGAATGGTCGCCATCAGCGTGGCGATCTGGAGGTAGGAATAGCCCTGCCCGTCAAGGTACAAAGACCAATAGGGGAGCAGCCCGCCAAGCAGGGCAAAAAACCAGAAATACAGGTTGGAAAGTCGCCAGTAAATAACAAACCTCCAATCAGGCTATCCGGTAGTTCCCGGTGCCTGGCAACCTGCTGAAACCGGACAGATCAGAGCTGACTCAGCACCGGCGTGGTAACGGATACATCTCCGTTCTGACCGCGATGGCGCAGATAATGATCCATCAGAACAATGGCCATCATGGCTTCAGCAATGGGCGTGGCCCGTATGCCCACACAGGGGTCATGACGACCAGTGGTCACCACCTCCACCGGGTTGCCATCCACATCAATGCTCCGGCCCGGAAGCCGCAGACTGGAGGTGGGCTTCAGGGCAATACTGGCAACAATGGGCTGACCGGATGAAATCCCGCCCAGAACCCCACCGGCACTGTTGGACAGGAAGCCTTCCGGGGTCATTTCGTCCCGGTGCTCTGTGCCCTTCTGCTCAATGCATCCGAAGCCGGCACCGATTTCCACACCTTTGACCGCATTGATGCTCATCAGGGCATGGGCCAGGTCCGCATCCAGCCGGTCAAATATGGGCTCACCCAGACCTGGCGGCACGCCCTCGGCAACCACATTGATACGGGCACCAATGGAGTCCCCCTCCTTGCGCAGAGCATCCATATAGGCTTCCATCTCGGCCACCTTGTCAGCGTCCGGACAGAAAAACGGATTCTGGTGCACCTGATCCCAGTCGAGTTTTTCCACTTTGATGGGCCCCAGCTGGGCCAGATAGCCCCGGATCCGGATACCCAGACGCTGCTCCAGGAATTTTCTGGCTACCGCACCGGCAGCCACCCGCATGGCGGTTTCCCGTGCCGAAGAACGGCCGCCACCACGGTAGTCCCGGACACCGTATTTGTGCATGTAGGTGTAGTCCGCATGGGCAGGACGGAACTGGGAGGCAATTTTGGAATAGTCCTTGGAGCGCTGGTCGGTATTCTCGATCAGCAGCCCGATGGGTGTGCCCGTGGTTTTACCCTCGAACACCCCGGAAAGAATCCTTACCTCGTCCGCTTCCCGGCGCTGGGTGGTATGGCGGGAAGTCCCGGGCTTGCGCAGATCCAGATCCTTCTGCATGTCCGCTTCCGACAGTTCCAGGCCGGGAGGGCAGCCATCAATAATGCACCCCAGAGCGGCACCATGGCTTTCCCCGAAGGTGGTGACAGTGAACAGTTTTCCGAAAGTATTTCCCGACATAATTCAGTACTTTATAAAGTTATTACAAGACGGTGGATCAGCTTTTGTTCTGCCACGCACGCAGGTCTTCTTCAGTAACCAGAAACACCCCCTGGCCACCATTTTCAAATTCCAGCCAGGTCAGAGCCAGATCCGGGAACGCCTCGTCCAGAGCCAGCTGACTGTTACCCACTTCCACGATCAGCAGGCCTCCCGGGTTGAGATGATCTGCGCTCTCAGCCAGTATCCGGCGGGCTATATCCAACCCGTCCTCACCGGCAGCCAGACCAAGCTCCGGCTCGTGACGGTACTCGTCGGGCATACCCGCAAGATCATCCGCATCCACATAGGGCGGGTTGCTGAGAATGACGTCATAGCGGCCGGAAATACTGTCATAGACATCGGACTGAATGGTCCGGACCCGGTCACCGACCTCGTGGAAGGCGATATTGGATTCTGCTACCTCCAGCGCCTCCGGAGAGATATCTGCAAGATCCACCTCAGCATCCTCGAACACTGTTGCCGCAGCAATACCAATACAGCCACTGCCGGTACACAGGTCCAGAACCCGGTAAACTTCCCGGTCACCCAGCCAGGGCTGCAGGCCTTTTTCAATCAGCTCCCCGATGGGAGAACGGGGTACCAGCACACGCTCATCCACCCGGAACGGCATGCCCATGAACCAGGCCTCACCGAGCAGGTAGGCCAGAGGTACCCGCTCATTGATACGGCGCTCGATCCTCTCATGGAGCAGTTGCCGTTCTTCCCGGACCAGCCTGGCATCAAGGAAAAGGGTGTTGTTTTCCAGTGGCAGACTCAGGGAGCGCATAACCAGCTGTACCGCCTCGTCCCAGACATTATCTGTACCATGGCCGAAATACAGCTCGGAAGCTGCAAATCTCGAGGAAGCGTAGCGCAGATAGTCGCGAACGGTGTAAAGGTCATCAATATGGCTGGTCACAAATACAGGCCCCGGTCAGAGATATAGGTCAGCGCGGCATTATACGCTGTTTAAGCCGCGCCCTGCAGCCCCGGACTGCCAGTGTCGCAGCTGCGGCTGTCAGACCGACAGGGGGCCGGAGCTGTTCCGGTTTTTCTCGAAACGATCCAGGGCCGCTGACATACGCTCACGCCCCAGCTGAATCAGCTCCGGAGCCTTGTGGTAGTCGTAACTCCGGCAGGCATTCTTCGATATGTTCACCAGCAGGTCCGGCGGATATCCGGCGATCTTGTACTGCACCAGCGCACTCTGCATGGTTTCAATCGTCAGGTTCATGACATCGAATTTGCCAATACCCAGCTTATCCCAGTCAATGGTTTCATGGTCATCGCGACGCTTCCGGTCCGGGTGTTTTGGCTCGGGTTTCTGCAGCTGCTTTTTCTGCACTTCCCGGGATATCTTTTCTTCCGTGCTTTCACCCTGCTCCGACCTGTGCCCGGCCATGGACTTGATGGCGTCCCAGTCAAACAGCCGTGAGGCTTTGTCCCGGATGGAGTCGATCCACTCATCCGTATCCGAGCCTTCAGAGCCAGCACCAAAAGCCGCATCGGGAATCCGCAACTGCTGGTCATCCTCACCACTGAGGTTGACGGCCACGATAATATCCGCATGGGAGGAAATGGTGGGGATGATAGGCAGGGGATTGAGCAGCGCTCCGTCCACCAGTACCCGGCCATCAAGAACCAGGGGCGTTACCACACTGGGAATGGCAACAGATGCCCGGATCGCCCGATCCAGTGCCCCCTCCTGGAACCAGATTTCCTTATGAGCAAGCAGATCTGTCGCAACCGCAGTATAGGCAATCGGAAGATTTTCAATGCGGATGTCGCCCAGCATGTCCCGGACCACCGAGAAAATCTTTTCACCGCGGATGGCGCCAATGGAATTGAAGGTGACATCCAGAAGTTTGAGCACATCAAACTGGCCCAGCCCGGTTACCCAGTCCTTGTACTCCTGCATTTTTCCAGCCGCGAACATCCCGCCAACCAGGGCCCCCATGGAGCAGCCGGATACCGCAATAATGTCATAGCCCCGCTCCAGAAGAACCTCGATGGCACCAATGTGGGCGTAGCCCCGGGCACCACCACTGCCCAGAGTCAGGGCAACGGTGGTCTTTCTGCCGGGAGCGGCAGAGGTCTCTGACGGAACATCTTTGGCTTGTCCCTCCAGGGGAACAGCCAGGGTACCGGAAGTCTCTGCAGCGGCGGACACCGTTTCCTGCAGATCATCCTTCCCTCCTGCATCCGATGTCATGGCTGCGCCCCCCGGATTACGGTGAGTTCCACCCGGTCGCCCTGACGTTCCGGGTCTGCAATAAACACCGCAGGCCCCACCACAATCAGTTTCTGTCGGGCCCGGGATACACCGGTCTTTTCCAGCACCTCGGACAGGGATTCCACAGCTCCGGATGCGCGGGCCATAGACTCCTCAAGGGTCTCTGTTCCGTTCAATTCAGAAAAACCGGCAAGAACAATGGTGGAGCCATCGTCTTCAGCCCATTCCCGGATCTTGCGCCGGTCGCTGGCCGTCCAGTCGAAACGGTAGGTAATCCCCCCCTGCCAGGACACAGTTACCGGGCCCAGAATCCGGGCAGCTACCCCGAATCCAGGGATGGCGGCACCCTCTTCCACTTTCAGATGTTCCACCCACAGGTATTCCCTGCGATTCCCCCGGGTCACGGTATACACCAGGGTCAGCCAGCGACTGCCATCCTCAGCTTCCGCTACCGCCACCAGATAATCCTGGGTTGTGTCCGGGCCATAGAGTACACGCTGCCCGAAGACCCGGTTCGCCCATACATTGCTGCGTCCACACTCAACGCCAGTACAGGTATACAGAACCTGAGCACCGGATTCCTGCAACTGCCCAAGATAATACTCCAGAGCCTTCTCCCGGCTGGAATCACGGGCAATTTCATAGAGGCGCCCTTCACCGGTTACCGGCAGCCGGGCCATGGTTTCGGAGCGAATGCTGTTATTCACTTCGCGAACCGGACTGAACAGTACCAGGTGCCCTGGGGAGCGGATATCGGCTGTACTCTGCAAAACGGATTCGGGAAAGGGTTCCGGCATGGGTACGGAATCCGCAGCTTGAGCGACCAGCGGGAAAGCACCTGCCAGCATGACAATCAGGGAAGACAACCAGTATCGCACCAGGGACTTACTCATTTTCCAGGAAATGTTTGATGGCAGAGGCAACAGGCGCGGTATCGCCGTCCAGATGACAGTGATGCCCACCGGGAACCTGCACTGTCTGCAGCCCCGGGATTGCCTCCATACGTTTATCCAGACCAGACCGGGAAGCCAGCAGCCCCTGCTCCGCTCTTACAAACAGTGTAGGCGTTCTGAGCGCCTGCAGCGAGGCCAGCACCTGCTCTTCGGTCATCATCAGGGGGGACGGGTGGCGCAGACGGGCGTCGGTACACCAGACATAGCCGTCCCCCGAAGCCTTCAGGTTTCTCGGGATCAGGGTCAGAGCGGCATCATGGCTCAGGGGGCTGAGCCCGCCTTCCCGGGCCCTGGCCGCACTGGCCAGGTCCGGATACACCACCTGACGACCTGAGCCCTGGATCTTTTTGGCGATGGATTTGCGAAGCTGCGGCACAGTCTGGTCTGCGGGATAACTGAAAGCTCCCAGGCTGTCGATCATTGCCAGTTTCCGGACTTTTTCAGGGAAAGCCGCGGCATACAGGCTGCAGACGATCCCGCCCAGGGAATGGCCCACCAGGTCCACCTGAGCGCCTTCCTCTTTGGCAAAGTGTGATTCCACAAGCTCGGCCAGATCCGCCACATAATCCATCAGCAGGTAGTTCTGGCCGGCAGGGCGGTGGCCGGAATGCCCATGCCCAGCCAGATCGATGGCATGTACATCTGCCGATCCAGCCAGAACCGGCGCCACATGGACAAACGTCAGGGCATTGTCCAGCCAGCCATGAAGCATCAGCACGGGAGGTCTGGCCCCGCCCGACTCCCGGGCTGGCCAGCTCAGCCCCGCCAACCGGATATTGCGCAGCTCCCAGCCCGACTCAACATACCCGGCGGCATCCGTCAGGGTATCGGACAACATGGCAACATCATTCATGGCGGATCCAGGTCTTACATGGTATGTGTCGGCCGGTCCGAGCTCAGTGAACCAGCCAGGTAGGATTCAATCTTGGTACGGGCGGTTTCGTCGTCGCCATTGAACTGTACACCTATCCCGGCGGCGCGGTTGCCCTGCGCCCCTTTGGGAGTAATCCAGATAACCTTGCCCGCTACCGGAATCTTATCCGGCTCATCCATAAGGTTCAGCAGCAGAAAGACCTCGTCTCCCAGCTGATACTGTTTCTGTGTTGGGATAAACAACCCACCCTGGCGGATATACGGCATATACGCAGCATAGAGTACAGCCTTGTCCTTGATGGTCAGGGTAAGAATGCCACTGCGTGCACCAAATCCAGGACCCATAACGCCCACCTTACTTGTGTTATTACCGATACTTGTTGATTCAGGAATCCGGAATTCCCTGTTATTTCGCAATCATAGCAGTTGTAGAGGATGAAAGTGCAACGGCGTTCACCAAACGGTCGCTCAGCCGCCCCTGCGCCTCACCGGCATCAGCTTCTGCCAGGCAATCAGTATCCGGCTGACCTCCAGTTCCGGGCTGGCGTTATAGACCGCCGCCGCCCGGGATTCCCTGACGCCATCCAGCAACTCATGGGCCCGCCAGGGCGGGTTGCAGCGGGCCAGATAGCCCAGCATTTCTTCAGCTTCCGGGTCCCGGGCCTCCCCGCCGATACTCAATCGCGCCAGGTCAGCAGCCCAGCCCTCGAACAGCCACAGACTGGCTTCCAGCCCGAGGGCCTTGAAGGCCTTGGCGGCTTCGCCCACGGCCAGCTTGCCCTTCATGAACTGGCGAAAGGCATCAAAAGCCCCATCCCGCAACTCGATAAAGTCCCCGGAGGCATACTCCAGGGCAAGCAGGGGGGCATTGCCTGAAAGCACCAGTGCCTTCTCAAGCATGTCTGCGGAAGGCTGCCCGCCTTCTTCCATCTGCCCTACCCGCTGCGCCAGCCAGTGTCTGCCCAGCTCCGGGTCCGGAACCGGGATGGTAAGGACCTGGCAACGGGAGCGGATAGTGGGCAGTACCGGCCGCCCGCTCTCCTGCAGGAGCAGCAAGGTGACATCTGCAAGTGGCTCCTCAAGGGTCTTCAGCAGGGCATTGGCAGCATTGATGTTCAGCTGGTCAGCACGGTCGATAATCGCCACCTTGCGCCGGGCGACCTGGGGCGATGCCACCGCAAATGCCGTCAGGGCCCGCACCTGGTCCACCTTGACCATACGGGACTTTTCCGGTGCATACACCTGCACATCCGGATGGCTTGCCCCCCGGAACAGCTCACACTGCCGGCAATGTCCGCAGGCAGTCATGGAGCCGTCTGCCGAACTCTCTGGCTGCTCGCACAATAACAGCTCGGCAACCGCCTCCGCCCAGGTGCGCTTGCCCACACCCCGCTCACCGGTAATGATCAGGGCATGGGGTAAACGGTTTTCTCTGAGCCCGGTCTGAACCGTCTGCCAGGCACGATCAAGCCAGGGCATGTCATGGGCGATATCAGTCACGTATGATTTTTTCCTGAGGTGTAATGGAACGCTGCAGCTGCCGCTTCATGGTGGCCAGCAGGCGCCGCATGCGCTGAAGGTCCTCATGGCTGGCACCTTCCGTTGCCGGACTATAGTAATGGCTGTTGATCATCCGGGCAAAAAGCCTTGCGCTGTCGGCTGCCCCGGGAGCAACCCTGGCCAGACGCGCCGCCAGGGCTGCCGGGGTATCATCGGCATTCACCGATACTCCGGCGCGGCGGCATACCCGGTGCCAGCGCCTGAGCATACGCCCATAGGCGTCCGTGGCGCCGGCCCTGCGCAGTTGCCACAGGGACACCAGGCCCGCCAGCAACAGCGCCGAACTGATAATGCCCGCCGTCAGATATCCAAGTTCTTTCAGGCCTATACCATCAGATAAACGGGACATAAGCGCCATCTGGCTCTGCCCCTGATAACCCACAACCCAGCGCTGCCACTGGTAATTAATGCGGTCCATCTGCAGGCTTGCCCAGCGGATAAGGGCCACATCACCGTAACGCTGGGGGGACGCCCAGTCATTTTCCAGAAACGACCCCTCTTCGGCCACTGCATCCCGCAGCCCTGATTCAATACGCTCCGGCGCAATGGCAGCGGTAGGATCAATCCGCACCCAGCCACGACCATCAAGCCATGCTTCAACCCAGGCATGGGCATCATACTGGCGCACAATCAGGTAGTCTCCGCCAGCCCCCGGGTCCCCGCCCTGGTAACCCACTACCACCCGGGCGGGAATCCCCGCTGCCCGCAGAACAAAGGTGGTTGCACCGGCATAATGGGCACAAAAGCCCCGGCGGGCATCAAACAGCAGGGTATCAATACCGTTATCGGGCATCACCGGAGGCCGGAGTGTATAGAAGTACTCCTGTTGCCGGAACCGGGACAGCAAAGTACGGATGACACCCGCATCGTCATGGCTAGCAGCCAGCTCCCGGGCCAGTTCACGGCTTCTGGGGTTACCTTCTGGCGGCAGATGCAGGTTCCTCCTGCGCTCAAAAGGAGCCAGCTCAGCCTGGCGCCGGGACTCAGGTTCTTCCCGCCCCAGCCGGTACCGCACTGCCGTATCGGCCGGGCGACGGAACCGGAACAGATCCTCCTCTACCTCTTCCACATTGTCCGATACCGGGCGGGAGCGTTCCAGGGCAAAGGCCCAGCGCTGGTCCGTAGGCTCCAGCAATATCTCGTACTGATCCGGGCCCAGATCGCCGATACCGCCATCCAGAGCCACCCGCCCGGGCGCCCGTACCGGATCCCTGCGCCCCTGTCTCCAGGTTTCACCATCCAGGTAATCCAGTACCAGACCTCGCCAGTATCGGTCGGGATACGCCGGCATCCGGCCC
>JBFHSI010000052.1:0-16973 GCA_041591245.1 Marinobacter sp. | reverse complement strand
GTGGCCTTCCCCTATTTTGGTGGTATCGCCCATGACCATTTCAGCTCCGTGAAGGTCAGCGACACCCTGACCCACAAGCTGGGCAGCCGCAGGGTACAGCTGGCCGATGGCAGTGAAGGCCATGTGGTCACCGTGTTCGACCTGATGGTGGCCAACTATGGCATCAGCCGCGGACTGGGGGACGACGATGGTGCCACTTCCTACGATCAGGTGAAGCCATACACTCCGGCCTGGCAGGAAAAGATCACCGGTGTACCGGCAGAGAAAGTCATCCGCATAGCCCGGGAATTTGCTGACAATGCGGACAAAACCCGTGGCCGTTCCATGGTCATTGTCGGCGCCGGTGTGAACCACTGGTACCACATGGACATGAGCTACCGGGGCCTGATCAACATGCTGATCATGTGCGGCTGTATCGGCCAGAGCGGTGGTGGCTGGAGTCACTATGTGGGCCAGGAGAAACTGCGTCCCCAGACCGGCTGGCAGCCCCTGGCGTTTGGCCTGGACTGGCAGCGTCCGCCCCGGCATATGAACGGCACCTCCTTCTTCTACGCCCACTCAGGCCAGTGGCGTTACGAAAAACTGGGGGTGGACGAACTGTTGTCACCGCTGGCGGACAAATCCCGGTTTGGCGGCAGCCTGATCGACTACAACGTGCGCGCCGAACGCATGGGCTGGCTGCCTTCGGCGCCCCAGCTCAACCGCAATCCCCTGACTCTGGCCGCCGAGGCCGAGAAGGCCGGACTGGAGGTGCAGGACTATGTTGCCCGGTCCCTGAAAGACGGCTCCCTGGCTTTCGCCAGTGAAGACCCGGAGGCTCCGGAAAACCATCCCCGCAACCTGTTTGTCTGGCGTTCCAACCTGCTGGGTTCCTCCGGCAAGGGCCACGAATACATGCTCAAGTATCTGCTGGGAACCACCAGTGGCCTGCAGGGCAAGGATCTGGGCCGGGAAGGCGGTGCCAAACCGGAAGAGGTGAAATGGCACGACCAGGCGCCGGAAGGCAAGCTGGACCTGCTGGTGACTCTGGATTTCCGCATGTCCACCACCTGCCTGTATTCCGACATAGTTCTGCCGACAGCCACCTGGTACGAGAAGAACGACCTCAATACCTCGGATATGCACCCGTTTATCCACCCGCTGACTGCGGCCACAGATCCGGCCTGGGAAGCGCGCAGCGACTGGGAAATCTACAAGGGGATTGCCCGGGCCTTCTCGAAAGCATCCGAAGGTCATCTGGGGGTGGAGAAAGACGTGGTCACCCTGCCGCTGCTGCATGACGCGCCGGCGGAGCTGGGCCAGCCTTTTGATGTGAAGGACTGGAAGAAAGGCGAGTGCGACCTGATACCGGGCAAAACAGCCCCCAACTTCATCACAGTGGAGCGGGATTACCCCAACACCTACGCCCGCTTCACCTCCCTGGGTCCATTGCTGGAAAAACTGGGCAATGGCGGCAAAGGCATCAGCTGGAACACCGACAAGGAAGTGAAGTTCCTTGGGGAGCTGAACCATACCCACCGGGAAGGTGCCAATGCTGGCCGACCAAAAATCGAAACCGCCATAGATGCGGCGGAAGTGATCCTGTCCCTGGCGCCGGAAACCAATGGCCAGGTTGCGGTGAAAGCCTGGTCGGCCCTGTCTGAATTCACCGGCCTGGATCACACCCATCTGGCGAAGAACAAGGAAGAGGAGAAGATCCGCTTCCGGGACATTGTGGCCCAGCCCCGCAAGATCATCTCCAGCCCCACCTGGTCCGGCCTGGAAGATGAGCATGTGTCCTACAACGCCGGTTACACCAACGTCCATGAACTGATCCCCTGGCGCACCCTGACCGGCCGCCAGCAGTTCTACCAGGATCATGAATGGATGCGCGCTTTCGGCGAAAGCCTGCTGGTGTACCGCCCGCCCATCAACACCAAGGCGGCGGCGCCCCTGATAGGAGCCCGCTCCAATGGCAACCCGGAAAAAGCGCTGAACTGGATAACCCCTCACCAGAAATGGGGCATCCACAGTACCTACAGCGACAACCTGCTGATGCTGACCCTGTCCCGGGGTGGCCCCATTGTGTGGCTGAGCGAGGATGATGCCCGGGATATCGGCGTTGAAGACAACGACTGGATCGAGCTGTTCAACGCCAACGGAGCCATTGCCGCCCGGGCGGTGGTCAGTCAGCGGGTGATGCCGGGCATGGTGATGATGTATCACGCCCAGGAGCGGATCGTGAATATTCCCGGCTCCGAAGTGACCGGAACCCGGGGCGGGATCCACAACTCGGTCACCCGGGTGTGTCCGAAACCCACCCATATGATTGGCGGTTATGCCCAGTACTCCTACGGCTTCAACTACTACGGCACGGTGGGCTCCAATCGTGACGAATTTGTGGTGGTGCGCAAGATGCACAACATCGACTGGCTCGATGGTGAAGGCAACGATGATGTACAGGAGGCAGTGCAATGAAAATCCGTTCCCAAGTCGGCATGGTGCTGAATCTGGACAAGTGCATCGGTTGTCACACCTGTTCCGTCACCTGCAAGAATGTGTGGACCAGCCGTGAAGGTATGGAATACGCCTGGTTCAACAACGTTGAGACCAAACCCGGTACGGGTTATCCGAAAGAATGGGAGAACCAGGACAAGTGGAAGGGCGGCTGGATGCGGGATAGTTCCGGCAAGATCCGCCCGAAGATCGGTGGCCGTTTCCGGGTGCTGGCCAATATTTTCGCCAATCCGGACCTGCCGGAAATCGACGACTACTACGAGCCCTTTGATTTCGATTACCAGCATCTGCATACCGCCGGTGACAGCAAACACCAGCCGGTTGCCCGGCCCCGGTCGCTGATTTCCGGTCAGCGCATGAAGAAAATCGAATGGGGACCCAACTGGGAGGAAATTCTCGGTACCGAGTTTGCCAAGCGCCGCAAGGACCGCAACTTTGACCAGATCCAGGCGGATATCTACGGCCAGTTTGAAAATACCTTCATGATGTATCTGCCCCGGCTGTGTGAGCACTGCCTGAACCCGGCCTGTGTGGCCAGCTGCCCGAGCGGAGCCATCTACAAGCGGGAAGAGGACGGCATTGTCCTGATTGACCAGGACAAGTGCCGGGGCTGGCGCATGTGCGTCTCCGGCTGCCCCTACAAGAAGATCTACTTCAACTGGAAAACCGGCAAGTCCGAGAAGTGCATTTTCTGCTATCCCCGGATTGAAGCCGGTATGCCCACCGTCTGTTCGGAAACCTGTGTTGGTCGAATCCGCTATCTGGGTGTGCTGCTCTACGATGCCGACCGCATTGAGGAAGTGGCCAGTGCTCCGGGCGAGCAGGACCTGTACGAGAAACAGCTGGAAATTTTCCTGGACCCCTTCGATCCGGAAGTGATTGCCCAGGCACAGAAAGACGGTGTGCCCATGAACGTGATCACCGCGGCCCAGCAGAGCCCGGTGTACAAGATGGCGGTGGACTGGAAACTGGCGCTGCCCCTGCACCCGGAATACCGCACCCTGCCCATGGTCTGGTATGTGCCGCCCCTGAGCCCGATCCAGTCGGCAGCGGAGGCCGGCAAGATCGAGTTTGACGGTGTCCTGCCCAAAATCGAAAGCCTGAGAATTCCTGTGAAATATCTGGCGAACCTGCTTACGGCAGGGGATGAGAAGCCGGTGATCCGTGCCCTGAAACGGATCATGGCCATGCGCCAGTACAAGCGGGCGGAAACCGTAGAGGGCCGGGAAGACCTGCGGGCCCTGGAAGAGGCTGGCCTGAGTCGGGCCCAGGCGGATGAAATGTACCGCTATCTGGCCATTGCCAACTACGAGGACCGGTTTGTGATTCCTACCGGTCACCGGGAGCAGGCGCGGGAAGCCTTCCCGGAACGCAATGGCTGCGGCTTCAGCTTCGGCGATGGCTGTCAGGGCGGAGACAGTGAATTCAGTCTGTTCGGCGGACGCAAGCAGACCACCACCATGGTGCAGAAGCTGTCCACCGTGAAACAGGTTGACCCGAAACAGCTGCAGGAATAGGGAGTCGGATATGCAACTTCTGAGAGTGTTGGCAAGAATTCTGGAATACCCCAGCGCAGAGCTTCAGGCTTCCAGAGATGCCCTGGTGGCCGTGATTCTGGAAGACACCCGGCTGCCCGGGCGGCACAAGGAGCAGCTGCTGAGCACCATTGAGCGGCTGTGTTCCGGCGACCTGCTGGACCTGCAGGAAAGCTATGTAAGCACCTTTGACAAGGGTCGGGCCACATCCCTGCTGCTGTTCGAGCATGTCCACGGCGAATCCCGGGACCGGGGCCAGGCCATGGTGGATCTGATGGAGCAGTACCGGGCCAACGGTCTGGAAATCGATGTGAAGGAACTGCCGGACTACCTGCCCCTGTTTCTGGAATACCTGTCCACCCGGCCCTGGCAGGAAATCCGCAACTGGCTGGAGGATATTCACCATATCCTCGGCCTGCTGGGGGAGCGGCTGTATCAGCGTGAAAGCATCTACCACGTGGTGATGGACGCCCTGCTGGAGCTGTCCGGGCGCAAGACTGACCGTCAGGAACTGGCACAGCTTGTTGCTGCGGAAGAACGTGACGATACCCCCGAGGCCCTGGACCGGGTCTGGGAAGAGGAAATGGTGAAGTTCGTTGACGATCAGGGCAGCTCCTGCAGTACCGGCGGAGCTGTCGGCCAGCGCCGGCGTGAACTGGAACAGACCCGGAGCATTCATCTGAGTGACCAGCTGCTGGCGGATGCTCGGCCGCAAGGGCACGCCTGAGGGCGGAGGAGGAAATGACAATGTCCTATATCAATACCCTGTTGTTTGGAATCTATCCCTACGTGGCCCTGGTGGTGCTGTTTCTCGGAACCTGGGCACGCTATGACCACGGACAGTACACCTGGCGGGCCCAGTCCAGCCAGATGCTGCGCAAGAAAAACATGGTGATGGCCAGCGTGCTGTTCCATGTGGGTGTGCTGGTAATTTTCTTTGGCCATCTGGTGGGCCTGCTGACGCCCCACTGGGCCTATGAATGGATTATTACCCCGGGGCAGAAGCAGGTGATGGCCATAGTGGTTGGCGGTGTTGCCGGAGTCATGGCCCTGATCGGTGGTGGCATGCTGGCCTGGCGCCGGCTGACGGACCCCCGGGTTCAGGCCAGTAGCAGCTTCGCCGACAACATGATCATCGTCATCCTGGTGGTGCAGGTTACTCTGGGGCTGCTCACCATCATTCCCACTCTGGGCCATCTGGACGGCGGCACCATGCTCAAATTCGCGGCCTGGGCCCAGGGCATCTTCACCTTCCAGGGGGGAGCCGCAGACAACCTGCTGGGAGTGCACTGGATCTACAAGACCCACATAGTGCTGGGGCTCACCATCTTTGTGCTGTTCCCGTTCACCCGGCTGGTACACATGCTGAGTGTGCCTCTGGAGTATTTTGGCCGTCGTTACCAGGTGGTGCGTAAACGCGCCTGATCCGAGTCCGGCCGGGGCTGCACTGCTGGTCCTGGCCAACCTGTGAGGATGCAAACATGCAGCTGATTCCTGTCGGCACCGCCGGCGAACCCAGAAGCCAGTTCCCACCGGTCACGGTGGGGGACACCCTGATACCGGAGCAGGACATTGCCCGGGAAATGCAGCACCACCCGGCTGAAGAAGTGACTCAGGCCTGGCACGATGCCGCCCGCAGCCTGGTAATCCGGGAACTGCTGCTGCAACAGGCAGCCCGGATGCAGTTGCCGGAGACGCTGGACGAGGAAGAGCGGATCGCCCGGCTACTGGAGCAGGAACTGCAGGTTCCTGAACCTTCGGATGAGGCCTGCGAGCGCTTTTACCGGGCCAATCCGGAACGTTTCCGCAGCCCGACCCTGATGGCGGTCAGTCATATCCTGCTGGCGGCAGCTCCCGACGATGTTGAGGAACGTATGCGTCAGGAAGACGTGGCCCGTCGGCTGCTGAGTGTATTGCAGGAAGGTCGTTCCGGATTTGCCGATCTGGCCAGGCAGTATTCCGCCTGTGACTCCCGCCATCAGGGCGGCAGTCTGGGACAGATCAGCAAGGGCCAGACAGTAGCGGAATTCGAGCGGGTGGTTTTCAGCCTTGGCGAAGGCCTGTGCCCGGAGCTGATTGAGAGTCGCTACGGTTGGCACATAGTCCGGGTGGACCAGCGCCTGGATGGAGAGCTTGTGCCCTGTGAGGCCGTCAAACCCCGGATCCGACAGTATCTGAATGAAAGCGTTACCCGTCGGGCTTTCCGCCAGTACCTGCAGGTTCTGGCCCAGGAAACCGGCATCAGCGGTGTTGATCTGGAGCTTCCGGATTCGCCTCTCATGCAGTGAGGGTACGTGATTCCGGGAATTGACGTGGGTCAATCCGGTACGGATAACGGCCTGTCCTACCCCCAATGGGGGAGCGATTTTGGGGCGCCGGGCCCCTAGTATTTGAAAATAATTATTTTACATGAATGAATTTGAGGGCTGATCCATGGTACGAGTGCGGCTGGCTGAGAACCCATACCCCAACCCTGTTCTGGTTGCTGATAACAGCGCCGTGGATGATGACGATCTGGGCGACCTGCGCAGGCATGTGCTGTTCCGCGATCTGGAATACCGGGATCAGCAGCAGCTTATTCTGCAGTCTCGCCGGCTTCGGCTGGGCCATCACCAGGTGCTGTACCGGCAGGATATGCCGGCGCACCAGTTCTTTTACGTCATCTCCGGGCGCCTGCGCCTGTACCGGCTGGACGCCTCCGGTGTGGACCGCACCCTGGACAGTATTGCACCCGGTGACTGTTTTGCCGAAACCATGGTGTATGCCGATCCCCAACAGTATGCCTGCTATGCCGAAGCACTGAAAAGCAGTGAGGTACTGATGATTCCCATCCGGGCCTATCAGGATCTGCTGGCGCTCAACCCGGATTACGCCCAGGCGGCACTGCGGCATTTTGCCATGCGCGCAGTTTCCCGCTTCCATGACCTGGAAATCATGACCGTACAGAATGCCCGGGACCGGCTGATCCGCTACCTCATCGACCTGCTGCCCAATGGCACCGAAGAGGGCGGGGAAGTGGAACTGCCTCTGCCCAAATGCCTGGTGGCGTCCCGGCTGGCCATGCAGCCGGAAACCTTCTCCCGGATTCTGGCAGACCTCAGATCCAATGGGCTGATCCGGGTAAACCGCAGCCGACTGTTCATTTCCGACCCGGGCCGGCTTATCGAAATCAGCCAGTAGTCCATGGCGGGAACTGGCCCTGCACCCACGGAGGATATATGCCCCCCAGAAAACAGCGTCCCCTGATCTATTCCTGCTCCGGCTGCTCCGATGTGGCCCAGCTGGCCAACAATGTGGCGGTCAGACTGGATCATGCCGGGGAGTTCGAAATGTCCTGTATTTCCGGGGTGGGGGGCAAGGTGCCGGCACTGGTGAAAACGGCCCAGTCGGGGCGACCGGTGACGGTACTGGATGGCTGTCCTCTGCATTGCGCCAGGGCCTGCCTGGAAAGCGTGGGGGTGCAACCGACCCATCATATCCGCCTGTACGACTACGGCTTTCGCAAACATTATGGCCAGAGCTATGGGGATGAAGCTGTCGCCGAAGTCTGTGCCGAAGTGCTGAAACTCAGGGATCCCCGGTAAACGAACGGTGATCCGCCCCCATCTACTTCAGGAATCCAGTAATGATCCGTAACTACAACGACCTGATCCGGGCTGCCCGCAGCCAGTCTGAGCCCCAGCGGCTGCTGTTTGTATTCTGTCGGGCCGAGCTGCCGGAGGATGCCTCAGCCGAGGAGCGAGCCGCCTTTGAACAGGGGCAGGGAGGCGCTCTGGTGCCGGTGATCTGTGTGGACAAGTCGGTGGATGAGGCGGGGGAATTCTCCCGGCTTGCAGAGGAGTCCCGGGCCACCGGTGAACACTGGGATATGGTATTTGTGGCTGCCATGTCCGGGCGGGCGGGGCTGGCGCCCTCATCCGATGATGTGCAGCAGCCTCTGGCCATGATGGTGGAATCCATCCGTCTGGGACACCTGGGGAACTACCTGCCCCTGGATTCCTCAGGCCAGCCTCTGGCCTTGGGCTGAGGCGGCCGGGGACTAGCCCCCGGTCATATTCATGAACCGGAGGATCTGCACCTCTCCATTGCTGGAGAAATGGTGCTTCTCCGGCTTCAGGTCCATGGCGGCAATGATGGTTTCGCGAAGTCTGTCATCAGCTTCCGGATGACTGCGTAACACCCGGCGCAGATCCACAGAATGTTCGTTGCCCAGGCACAGCAGCAGGCGACCCTCCACGGTGACCCTGACCCGGTTACAGGTGGCGCAGAAATTGTGGGAGTGGGGGGAAATAAAACCAACCCGGATGGGGCTGTCGGGCATATGGAAGTAGCGCGCCGGGCCGCCGGAATCCTCCGTGCTGGGGATCAGTTCATGGCTGCGCCCGATGATTGCCCGGACCTCATCACTGGTACACAGGGCCGTGCCCCGGTCATGTTCGGAAATCTCGCCCAGGGGCATTTCCTCAATAAAGGAAATATCCACTTTCTTGCGCCGGGCAAATTCAATCAGCTCCGGAACTTCCTCGTCGTTGCGGCCTTTCAGGACAACGGTATTGAGTTTGATACCTTCGAAACCGGCAGCCCTGGCTGCATCTATGCCGTCCAGTACCTGTGCCAGCTGGCCGGTTCGGGTGATGCTGTGGAATTTCTCCGGATCCAGGGAGTCCAGGCTGATATTGAGGCGCTTGAGCCCGGCCCTGCGCAAAGGTTCGGCCATGGCCGGCAGCTGGCTGCCGTTGGTGGTCATGGCGAAGTCCCGGAGACCATAGCTGCCGATCTCCTTCACCAGTTCCAGTATGTCCCGGCGTACCAGGGGCTCGCCTCCGGTCAGCCGGATCTTCTCGGTTCCCAGGGACACAAAGTTGCGGGCGAGCCGGGCAATTTCTTCCAGGGTCAGCACCTGCTGGCGGGGCAGAAAGGTCATTTCTTCCGCCATGCAGTAGACGCAGCGGAAATCACAGCGGTCGGTGACGGACAGACGCACGTAGCTGATGGTGCGGCCAAAACGGTCTTTCAGCTGGTTCCGGGCCATCGGGTTGGGTTCCTGTTGCTGCTCGCCGGAGGCGTTGAATGAATACTAGCGCAAGTATCGCAGATCGGCGCGGGGAATCCGATACCCCTCGGGGAGTAAGCCGATCGGGTCAAGATGGCCCGAAAGAACAATGAAATATGGCCCAGGTTGGTACAGGATTTTTCCCATTTGGCGTTTACAGTTGCCAATGTAGCGGAAGCTGTGATTTGTACTTTGATCGGAAAGACCCGCACAGGGGATCCCGGTAGAATAGGTGCAAATATGAACGGTAATGAGGTGCCTCCATGGCCACACTGCCCGGCAAAACCGGCTTCCGAATACTTGCCTATATCTCGGCAGGCCTTGCAATTGCTGGTGTCGTGCTGCCTCTGCTGCCAACGACGCCCTTTGTTTTGCTGTCCGCTTTCTTTGCCAGCAAAGGCTCCCCGGCCTTCGCCCAATGGCTGGATGAGCATCCGAGATTTGGTCCGGTCATCGAGAACTGGCGCAACAACCGTGCAGTTCCGGCGAGGGCGAAAGGGCTGGCCTGCACCATGATGGCGGTTAGCTGGAGTGTTCTTTATCTGAGCGGTGCTTCAGTAACAGTTCTTGTGGTTTCCGGGGTTTTTATGGGTGGCTCGGCCAGTTATCTCCTGTCCCGACCATCGACCTGAACATCTGTACGGAATGACTGGAGTACCGAATGCATATCACCCGCTATACCGACTACTCACTACGTGTACTGATCTATCTGGCAATGCAGGGTGATCGCCTCACCACTATTCAGGAAATCGCCGACAGTTATGAGATTTCCAAGAACCACCTGATGAAAGTGGTACACCAGCTCAACAAGAAAGGCTATATCGAAACCGTCCGGGGCAAGAAAGGTGGTATGCGTCTGCATATGAATCCTGTGGATATCAATGTGGGGATTCTGGTGCGGGAAACCGAGCAGGATCTGAGTATCGTTGAGTGCCATTCTGCAAAGAACAGCTGCAAGATTACTCCGGTTTGTGGTGTAAAGAATATGTTAGGTGAAGCGCTATTGGCATTTCTGGATGTGCTGGATAAATATACCTTGGCCGATGTGATCCAGGATCAGCACCGGCCGCAGTTGTTACGCCTGCTTCAGATCGGCTGACCGGAAGTCAGCTGGGGCAGCTTTCTGCGCATGGCATCCGGCAGTGAGTAGGCCAGGATACGCTTGAGAACGGTGCCATACTGGTGGCTGAAACTGCCGGTGTTGTAGGGCAGATCGTGTTTGCGGCAGACTTCCTGGACCCGCTCGGAGATTTCCGGGTAACGATGGGCTGGCAGGTCCGGGAACACATGGTGTTCGATCTGATAGCTCAGGTGTCCGCTGAGCAGGTGAACCAGTTTGCCGCCGCTGAAGTTGGAGGAGCCGGTCATCTGACGTAGATACCAGTGCCCCTTGCTTTCCCCCTCACACTCCTGCTCGCTGAAGGTTTCCGCATCCTGGGTAAAGTGCCCGCAGAATATCACGGTGGATGACCACAGGTTGCGCATCAGGTTGGCACAGACATTACCCGCCAGAACTATGGGCGCCACCGGGAAGGTGATCAGGGGAAAGAATACATAGTCCTTGAAGGCCTGACGCCCCCCCTTGCGCAGAAATTCTTTGATGAACGGAATCTTGTCCCGCAGGCGGATTTCCCTGCTGTGCAGGCGTTCGGCTTCCAGTTCGTGCAGACCCACTCCCCACTGGAAGAACACGCTCAGCAATACATAGTTTATGAACTGCAGGGCGTGGGTGGGCCGCCATTTCTCATCTTCACTCAGTCGCAGAACCGCATAGCCATAGTCCCGGTCCTTGCCAATGATATTGGTGTAGGTGTGGTGCTCGTAGTTGTGGGTCCTGCGCCAGGAGTCTCCGCTGCACACCGTATCCCACTCGTAGGTCAGGGAGTGCAGGGATGGATCGTTCATCCAGTCGTACTGGCCGTGCATGACATTGTGGCCGATTTCCATATTCTCGATAATCTTGGACAACCCCAGGGCGGCCGTGGCAGCCACAAATACGGGGGGGATGAAACCGAAAGGCATCATGACCCGGCCGGCAATTTCCAGGCTGCGGTGCAGGCGGATCACGCGGCGGATATAAAGGGCATCACGTTCGCCCAGATCGGCCAGCACATCGTCACGGATGGCATTGAGATCCTGTTCCAGTTCGGCAAGCTGGGCTTCGTTCATCTTTTTCATTTTGTACTCCATGCGCTGCCGGAAGGCACCGCTGTGTTGTTTGTGTGAAACGATCAGATATCCAGTGTTACCGGGCCCCGGGGCACGGAAATACACAGCTGGACGGTTTCCTCTCCCGGTCCGGACACTTTGCCGGTCAGGGTGTTGATGACGGTTCCGGATGACTTTCTGCAGCTGCACTGGTGGCAGATGCCCATGCGGCAACCGTGCTTGGGGTTGAGGCCTGCGGCTTCGGCAATATCCAGCAGATTGGCATTGCCCTCGGAGTCCACGTCCAGATGGCTGCGGTCAAAGTGCACCAGACCACCCGGATTCAGGTTCGCGGTATCCACAACCGGTGCGGAAAAGAAGGTGCAGTGAATCCTGTCTTCGGTAACACCCTGGCTGCTCAGCAGTGTGCCGGCCAGATCCATCAGGCCGCCGGGGCCGCACAGGTATACCTGGCGAGACTGAATCTCCGGAACTGCCTCCAGGTCCTGCCCGTTCAGGTAGCGGGGCTGTTCCTGGGCGTGGGTGGCAATGATGTTCAGGGTCAGGTCCGGGAGGCGACTGGCCAGAGCTTCGAGCCTGTCCCGGGCAATGATGTCAGCCTGTGTCCGTACGTAGTACAGAAGGGTGACCGGAGCCAGATAGTCCCGGGCTGCCATGGTTTCCAGCTGGCTGAGAATCGGGGTGATGCCGCTGCCTCCGGCGATGAACAGTAGCGGCTGTCCGGATTCCGGCAGCAGGAAATCACCAAAGGCGTCGCCAAGTCCCAGAACCGAGCCGGTTTCCAGGTGGTCATGGAGCCAATTGGTGACCAGGCCGCCGGGCAGGCGCTTGATGGTCAGGGTAATCAGACCCTGTTGCTGCCACAGCTCAGGTGAACTGGACAGGCTGAAGGTACGATGCTGGCGTACACCGTTTACATCTGTACCTATGTTGACATGCTGACCCGCCTGGAAGCCGGACCAGCGTCGGGAGGGTTTCAGTACAAAGGTTCTGGTATCGGCTGTTTCCTGAATGATCTGCTCAACCCGGGCAGGTGTGTACCCTTGTACCCACATGGGGTTGATGCGTTCCAGCAGGAGGTCGAGGTAGGCAGCCGGATCTTCCCGGTTAAAAAGCTGCCTGCCGAGCCAATGGAGCCTGCTGTTCTGAATTTGTTTCGCTGACATGGTGCTGTTCTCCACGGTGGTTTTACCACCTCTTGTGTACACTTGTTCACTAATGTGTACGACTGTACACACGGGTTGTCAGGCTCACAATGGCTGCTTTTGCTTTGGCACAAAATGACAAGCAATCTGTACTTTGGGTTTTTCAGGTGTGTACACTTGTTGCCATGAAATTCACGACACTGGATACGGGCAGGTAATGGCGGAAAAACAGCGGAGAAAACCAGGTGAAACCCGCGCAAAGCTTATGGACGCGGCGCTGACCCTGGTGGGCAAGGGGCGGCACTTCGCCAGCCTGGGTATCCGGGAAGTGACCCGGCAGGCAGGGGTGGTTCCCACCTCCTTTTACCGGCATTTCCGGAATATGGATGATCTCGGATTGCAGCTGGTGGACGAGCTGGGCCTGGTGTTGCGGCGCATGATGCGGGAGGCCAGGGGTAACGTATTACAGGCTGACAAGCTGATTGAGGAGTCTGTGGCCATTTTTATCAGCCATGCCCAGAGCAACCGGAACTTTTTCATGTTTATGGCTCAGGGGCTGGCGGGAGAGAGCCGAGCCGTGCAGGAAGGGATCCGCAGCGAAATGCGCTTTTTTGCCAGTGAGCTGGGCAATGACCTGCGTCGGCTCAGACTGGTGGATCACCTGAGCGATGCCGATCTGGATATTACCTGTGACCTGGTGGTGCGCAGCGTGGCCTTCAGTCTGACCGATCTGCTGGGGGTTTCCGGGGATGATGATTATCAGGTGGAACAGATCCGGAAGCGGACAACCCGCTTCCTTCAGCTGATCTTCGTGGGGGCCGCCCACTGGGACGGCAAGTCCGGGATCTAGTCGGATTTTTTCCGGGTGCGCCGGGGTTTGGTGGCCGGAGGTATCAGCAGGCTTTCCAGTTCTTCCAGGGCCTCTCCGGTATACACCGCCAGTTTCTGCATGCTGGGCAGGGTGTCCCTGCAACCGGTAAAGCCGAAGTTCAGGGAGCCAGCATAACTCAGGCAGGTGATGTTCAGGGCCCCGCCATGGGCAATCAGTGACACAGGGTACATGGCTTCCAGCTTGGCGCCTTCATAATAGAGGGTGCGCTGAGGGCCCGGCACATTGGAGATGGTCACATTGAATACCGGCCGCATGCGCCCGCCCATTCCGGACATCAACTGCAGTATATAAGGCGACATCAGCAGCATGGTGTACTGGGTCAGTGCGCTTTTGGGCAGCTTCTGCAAATGTTCCTTGGCGCGCCGGGTTGAACTCTTGATGGCCTTAAGCCGGTTCAGGGGATCGGCTTCATCGGTGGCCAGGGAGGCGATCATGAAGCTGATCTGGGTGCCTGTACCCTCATCATCGGCAGGACGGATATTGACCGGAATCCCGGCGGTCAGGGGGATTTCCGGCAGCTCATTCTGCTCCAGCAGGAAACGGCGCAGGGCGGTACCGCACAGGTAAAGCACTATGTCATTCATGGAGCCGCCGGAGGCCTGGGATACCTGCTTCAGGCGATCTATCTGGTAGTGCTGGGTGGCAAAACGGCGCTGACCGGTGACCCGGTGATTGATCTTGGAAACCGGTCCGGTGAAGGGGGCTGTCAGGCCGTCCTCCGGGTGCCGGTAGGAATGCAGTAGCCGGTTCACGGCGCCCCACAGGCTCGGTGCCAGATCCGCCTGCAGTTTCAGGGCCTCCTTGGCCTGGGAGAAAGCGGCGGGAATGCTGGGCTCGGAATCGGACTTGCTGCCCCGGCGGTGCTGGGGGCGAACCGACCAGGGTGGCAGCATGTCCCGCTTGTCCGGGTCGGTGGTCAGCACCCGCTGCATCAGGCGGACACCGCTGATGCCATCAATCATGGAATGGTGCATCTTGGTGTACAGGGCAAAGCGGTTGTTTTCCAGGCCTTCGATAACATGGCACTCCCAAAGGGGGCGGTCAAAGTCGAGGGGATTGGAGTGCAGTCTTGAAACCAGTATGCCCAGTTCCCGCTCGCCACCCGGGCGGGGCAGGGCCGAGTGCCGGACATGGTAGTCCAGATCCATATCCTTGTCGGTTTTCCAGGAGGGGGCCAGCAGACGGCCCAGCAAACCGGACCAGGCCAGTTTGCTGTTCCAGGGTTCGGCGACTTCACCGGCCTCCTTCATGCGTTCCACCATGTCCCGGAGAAAGGTTTCAGGAGCACCCTCCGGCAGAGAAAAGATCTGCAGTGTTGCCACATGCATGGGGGTGTCTTCAGATTCTACGGCTAGCCACGAGGCATCCAGGGTTCCCAGGCGTTTCATTCCGTGTCGTACTCCGTGCGGTGCAAGGTTTTTTTAGTTATTAGCTGGAAGTATACTGCACAGTAACGGGTTCACGATCAATCCGGCCAGAATGTTTCCGGTTTCAGTAGCCGCCGGAACCGGGGCCGGCCATCCGGTCGCCGCCCCATTCCCGGGCCCGGCGTCCGTTTCTTGTCATTTCAGACCAACAATAACAACTATATGGAGGCTTCATGGAAGCCAGTCCACTGATATCGGCAGGTCTGCCGATTGCCCTGTTTATTATCATGACCGGTATTGGCATGACGCTGGCACTCCGGGATTTCCGCCAGGTGGCGGTGTATCCCAGGGGAATGGTTGTCGGCACCCTTGCCCAGATCCTGCTGATGCCGCTGGTGGCCTTCCTGCTGGCGACCCTGCTGGTCCTGGATCCGGCCATTGCGGTGGGGCTTGTGATTATTGCTGCGTGTCCCGGGGGGACCACTTCGAATCTGTTCGTCCTGCTCGCCCGGGGCAATATTGCTCTGTCCATTGTGTTGACGGTTATTGCCAGTCTGGTGACCATATTGACACTGCCTCTGTTCACCAATATCGCCCTGCAGGCCTATCTGGGCGAGGAACAGGATATTGTGCTGCCGGTATGGAAAACCGTGGCCATGCTCATCGGGATTGTGCTGTTGCCAGTGGCCATGGGTATGACCATTCGCAGCCGGGCACCGGCACTGGCACGCCGGGCGGAAGGCTTTGTCAGTGTGTTCGGAGCCCTGGTTCTGGCTGCGCTGATTGTGGTGCTGGTTTACGGGGTCAGGGACCAGTTCTGGAGCCTGCTTGAACAGGCCGGGCCGGCAACATTGCTGCTCAATCTGGCGGGAATTTTCCTGGGCCTTGTGGCTGGTCGGGTGACGGGGCTGACCCAGCGGGAATCCCTGGCAGTGGCGGTGGAATTAGGGGTCAAGAACAGCACCATCGGACTGATGGTTACCCTGACGCTGCTGGAATCCAGCACCATGTCTGTGCCGGCTGCCGTGTACGGGGTGCTGATGTTCCCCATAGGGTTTGCCCTGGCGATGTACGGTCGCCGGGTGATTCCGCAACCTCCGGCGCCGGAACTCTGATGCTGCCTGCATCCTGTTCCGGCTGACCGTTGCGGTATCTGTTTCATTTGTGGTCAGGCGGAATAGGAGTAGTTGTCATGGCATTTCTCAACGGAATAACCCTGTTGCTGGTGTATCAGTTGGTCGGCGAGGTCTGTGTGCGTCTGGCCGGAGTTCCTGTTCCCGGGCCGGTACTGGGCATGCTGATGTTGTTCATTACTCTGGTGATCCGGGGCCGGACCCCGGACTCGGTCGGGCAGGCCTCATCCGCCCTGCTTTCCCATCTGTCCCTGCTTTTTGTTCCGGCGGGTGTGGGAATGATGGTGCACTTCCACCGTATTGCCGATGAATGGCTGCCCATAACCCTGTCCCTGTTGCTCAGTACCGTGATTACCATGGTGGCAACGGCCCTGATCATGCAGGCCACCAGCCGCTGGCTGCTCGGCCGCCGGGAGTCAGCTGAGGGAGGTCAGGAGCAATGAATCACCGCAGTCTGGACGATATCTGGGTTTACCTGTCGGCATCACCACTGCTGGGTCTTACCGTGACCCTTGCGGCCTACGGGCTCGGAGTGAGGCTGTACCGGCGGTTTGGTGGCAACCCTCTGCTCAACCCGGTGGTGACGGCAGTGGCCATGCTGATTGCACTGCTTCTGGTAACCGGCATGTCCTACGACGATTATTTTGAAGGCGGGCAGTTCGTGCATTACCTGCTGGGGCCAGCCACAGTGGCTCTGGCGGTTCCCCTGTACCAGCAACTTTCCCGGCTCCGGCAACTGTGGATTCCGGTGGCCGTTGCACTGGTAGCCGGTGTGGTGATTGCAGCCGGCAGTTCCATCGGTCTGGCCTGGCTGTTCGACGGCTCCCAGGAGATTCAGATGTCCCTGGCGCCCAAATCGGCAACGGCTCCTGTGGCCATGGGCATCTCGGAAAAGATTGGGGGCCTGCCGTCATTGACTGCAGTTCTGGTGGTAATTACCGGAATTGTCGGTGCGGTACTGGGTACCCGGCTGTTTGACTGGATCGGGATCAAGGATGACACAGTGAAGGGGGTGGCCATGGGGGTGGCGGCTCACGGTATAGGAACTGCCCGAGCCTTCCAGGTCAGCCCGGAAATGGGGGCATTTTCCGGGCTGGCGATGGCCCTGTCGGCGTTTGCCACCTCCATCATAGTGCCCTGGCTGGTAAGCTGGCTCCACGGCCTGGGCTGATCGGGCCCGAGC
>JBFHSI010000051.1:0-17058 GCA_041591245.1 Marinobacter sp. | reverse complement strand
GGGCCGGACTATCTGGACGGGCTGGCTGAGGAGATGCGCCGGTACCTGCCCGACTCGCCGTTTCTGGACACCCCGGCCTACCGGGCCAAGTTTGTGGAAGCCATCACCGGCAGCCACAGCAGCGGTGATCCCACCATGTCCGAACGCATGAACAACAGCTACAAGGCGCAGCTACTGAGGGACAACACCATGGCCAGCCGGATACTGGCAACCCGGCAACAGAATCCCGGTGCCCAGATACTGCACCTGACCGGTACCTTCCACAGCGAGGACAATCTGGGCACAGTTGCCCTGCTCAGACAGCGGGCACCGGAACTCTCGGTGCGGGTTGTCAGCCCGGTGGTCTGGCCATCCGCAGCTCAGCAGCCGCCCCTGGAAAAGAACCGGAACAAGGGGGATTACCTGTACTTTATCCAGCCATTGCCGGAAGAGTTTCAGGACCCGGAACGGGAACAGGCGGCCATGAAGGCCCGCTTCAGCCGTACCGCCGACACCGACTGCAACTGAGTCCGCAGTTCAGTTTGCCAGCCCGACCCGCTCCAGGGCCTGACGGAAGACCGCAAGGTCTCCCGGGCTGAACAGCACCAGCCGGATATGCCGGACAGATTCCAGCTCCGGGAGTTTTTCCGCAATGGCGGATACAGCAACCTGAGCCGCCTGTTCCAGCGGATACCCGAAAACTCCGGTAGAGATGGCCGGAAAAGCCACAGACTCCAGACCACCGTCTTCTGCCAGTTCCAGTGCGTGACGGTAACAATCCGCCAGCAGCCGGTCCGAAGGCTGATCCACACCGTACACGGGGCCCAGGCAGTGAATCACATGCCGGTTCGGCAAATGGTGACCGGAACTGATCACCGCCTGCCCCGGGTGGATTGGCGCCAGTGCCCTGCATTCCTCCGCCAGCCCAGGCCCGGCGGCACCGTGGATGGCGCCGGCCACACCGGCGCCCGGCAGCAACTGTGCATTGGCGGCATTTACGATGGCATCCATGTCCGGCTGATCGGCAATATTCCCCTGCACACACTCAACCTTCGTATCTGTCATTTTTCTTCCCTTTTCTGTCTGTCCACAAATCGCTAGTCTTGTGCCTGTTGCCCCGGACGGCAACCTCAACCTTATCCATACCGCATGACCATACAAGGAACCCGGCATGAAAATCCTCGGCCCACTGATTATTGGCATCAGTGCCATTGTTTCCGCCATGCTGATCAGCGGCGGTCTGACCGACCTGCGCACCGGCGATCGCTATGTCACCGTCAAGGGAGTTGCCGAAAGGGAGGTGAATGCAGATCTGGCCCTGTGGCCTGTTCGCTTTGTAGCCACCGGCGACACCCTGAACAAGGCCCAGGAAAAAGCCCGCAGCAGCCGGGAAGCCATTATGGCGTTTCTGAAACTTCAGGCCATCGATGAAAGCGCGGTAGAACTGCAACGGCTGGCAGTTACCGATACCCGGGCCAACCCCTACCAGAACAACAATGGAGTGCAGCAGTTTATTATCAATCAGACCCTGATGGTGCGCAGCAAGGATGTGGAGAAAATCCGGCAGGCGGCACAGGCGGTCAGCGAACTGGTGGATTCCGGGGTTATTCTGTCTTCGGACTACGGCCCCTCCAGCCCCACCTATGTGTTCACCGGACTCAATGACATCAAACCGGAAATGATTGCGGAAGCCACCGCCTCGGCACGAGAGGCAGCCGCCCGCTTTGCCAGTGACGCCAAAGCCGAACTGGGCGGACTGCGCCGGGCCAATCAGGGGGTGTTCCAGATCCTCGCCCGGGACCAGGCTCCGGGCATCACCGAAGGACAGCAACCGGTCAAGACCGTGCGGGTGGTGTCCACGGTGCAGTACTACCTGCGCTAGCCGTCTCCGCTACTGGGTCTGCACCATTTCATCGGTCACCTGATAGTCACCCGCCAGCCAGCGCAGGACTTCGCTGGCGGCAGGGTGATCAAAACTGTCATAACTGTGCACCAGACTCTGGCGCTTTTCCTCACTGATATGACCCAGCCCCACATCCTGTAATACCGGCAGATCCGCCAGCAGACGCTCCGCCAGATCCCGGCCCAATACTTCCCGGGCGGCATGGCGGAATGCCTGGCCATACTGGTAGTCGGGGCCAAGCCGGTAGGATTCGGCCAGGGTAATGGCAGGAATCGCCGTCAGCGACGGCTGCAGAGCCGGGTTGATGCCATGACCGGCCAGATGGGCGGCATTGGCGGCCGGGCGCCCGGTGAAACCTCGCAGGTGCAGATGCCGGGACATGCGTTCGCCATCGTTGACCGGGTAATTGTCCCAGAGTACCGGTTTGCGTCCCAGCAGGTTACCTATGCGTTTCAGGTGGCCCGGCGAAATCTCCCGGGAACACACCTCCTCGCCGGTCCAGAAAATGGCCACCGCCGGGTCCAGTGCACGACCCAGTGTCGCCAGATAATCCGACGGCCGGTCGCCGAAGACCCGATCCAGTACCGGGTCATCAGAATAGTAGCTGGGGCAGACACTGAGTTTTTCAGCGGATGAGTGCTCCCGCACCCAGGCCACAATTTCCGCCTGGGTACCGGCCAGGTCCGGAATATCCGAGCGCATGTCGTCAAACAGGATGGCCAGTTCATCAATGCCAATCCGGTCCAGCCACGCCAGCTTCTGCGCCAGCGCTTCCCGGGCGACATTGTCGAAATTATTGAAGATTTCAAAAGGGCTCAGGCCAACGCCGAACCTCATGCCTTCGGACCGGCAATGACGGGCGAATGCGGTCAGCTCTGAGGCCGCCTCAGGCGGGTGCGGTTCCTGCCAGCGCCGGCGCAAAAATGCGTCCGCCTTGGGGGCGTACAGATAGAATCCGTAGCCATGGGGGGCCAGGGCGCTCACCAGTTGCCGGCGCTCCTGCCAGCTCCACATGGGCCCGTAAAACCCTTCGATAATTCCCAGCATGGTGCTCATTGTTGCCTCTCCCTGCGTTGTCCTCTGGCCCCAGGCCCGGACTGAGCCCTGTTACCATATCGTATGGTGTGTGCAATCAAATGGTATGACCAGGCGATGCTCCCGGCCGCGAAAGCAGGCTACTATAGCGTCATTTACCGCTCCATTAACCCCGGACCTGCCAATGGACCAAGCCCCGAACCGACTCGCCAGCCTGGATGCCCTGCGCGGCCTTGCCGCCCTCGGGGTGGTGCTGTTTCATTACCTGCCCTACTACGACAGGCTTTATGGTCACCAGTTTGAGCTGCCGGCACTGCTGGAGTCGGTACTGCTGTTCGGACGTTATGGCGTTCACCTGTTTTTTATCCTCAGCGGCTTCGTCATATTCATGACCCTGGAGCGTACCCGCCATGCCGGCTGGTTCGGCCTTGCCCGGGCCGTGCGTTTACTGCCGGCACTATGGACCGGTATAGCCCTGACTTTCCTGTCCGTCCACTGGCTGGGCCCGGAAAACCGGGCCGTGGATCTGGGTACCGCCCTGCTCAACACCACCCTGCTGCACGAATATCTGGGGGCAGCCCATGTGGATGGCGCCTACTGGAGCCTGGTCATTGAAGTCACCTTCTACAGCTGGATGGCCCTGCTGTTTTTCGGCCTGGGCA
The DNA here is from genome assembly GCA_041591245.1 of Marinobacter sp. Taxonomy (GTDB): domain Bacteria; phylum Pseudomonadota; class Gammaproteobacteria; order Pseudomonadales; family Oleiphilaceae; genus Marinobacter. The sequence goes on along the minus strand of JBFHSI010000051.1, from coordinate 13,479 downwards.
GCTGGCAAAGGCTGCGAATTGCCCTGGCCCTGTGGCTTGTGGCCAGCTATGTCGGCGTGCTCTGGTGGCGCCAGATTCCGGAGCTGCTGGCGTTTCCGGTCAAGGATCTGCTGTTCGTCAAATACGCGCCCCTGTTCATCGCCGGCATGCTTATTTACCGCCGTCACCGGCACGGTGCCTCCACCGCTGACAACCTCCTGCTCGCTTTCAGCATAGGCCATAGCCTGATTGCCTGGAAAGCACCCTATAATCTGTTCGTACTGGCCTGCACCGGCATTTTTGCCCTGGCCGTTGCCGGTCATCTGGAACGGCTGGCAAACCGCCCCCTGCTATGGCTCGGCGGCCTGTCCTACAGCCTGTATCTGGTCCACCAGAATATTGGTTATGGCATTATTTCCTGGGGTTACCGGGCCGGGCTGCCAGGATGGACCGGCATAGGGCTGGCCCTGATAACGGCCCTGGCGCTGGCAACGCTGATTCACCAGCTGGTGGAAAAGCCGGCCCTGTCCCGGTTCCGCAGCTGGCGCCAGAGTGTCGAATCCCGGCCGGCACAGGTGCTGCCGTAAGACAACAAGAGCTGACCTGCATCAACAGGTCTTGGCGGCAAACCGGTAACAATGGCCAGCAGAACAGCACCGGAACCCATTCTTAGTCTGTGATCGTCATTATCAGGAGTCTGCCATGGAAATCAGAACCTTCAGGGATCTCGTTGACTGGACACGCCAGCGCCATGCCCACCTGGCCAAATGTCTCCATGACTCTGCTGAAAACCACCGGGATGAAAGGGCCAGCGCACTTCTGGACTATCTGGCCCGGCATGAAAGCCTGCTGGAAAACGCCATCGCCGAATTTGAAAAACAGGCCGACCCCAAGGTGATGGATACCCTGGTCTATGACTTCACAGGTCACCAGCCCATTGTCCTCAGCCCCCTTCCGGAAACCGGCTACGCCAATCTGGACTTTGAGGAAATCGAACAGGACATCTTCCGCTTTCACGAACAGGTGATGAACCTGTACGACGACCTGATAGCCAATATCGACATTGCGGATGTGAACAGCCTGCTGGAAGACCTGAAATCCCTGGAACAGCACGAAGCCATGCTGGTTGCCCGACAGGTGGGCAGAATGGACGATCTCTGAATCCTCATCAACTAAGACCTATGTCTTAGTTGATAGCGTTTTTCATTCCGTTTGTTCACGATAGTTGCTAATTTGGACTACCGTTATAGAGTTTTCACTCCCTTATCGGGAGACGCTCTAACAAACAAAAACGATAATGAGGAATGAAGAGCAATGAAGATCCGTTCTGTTCTTTCCGCGGCTGTGCTGGCTGTAGCAACTACCCTTGCCGCCTCACAGGCGCTTGCCCAAGAGAAATTCACCCTGCGCCTTGCTGAAACCTGGGGCCCCAATTTCCCGATCTTTGGTGATACCACCAAGAACATGGCTGCCATGGCAGAGAAAATGTCCAACGGCCGCCTGAAGATCCGTATCGATTCCGCCAACAAGCACAAGGCCCCTCTGGGCGTGTTTGATATGGTCAAGGCCGGCCAGTACGACATGGGCCACTCCGCCTCCTATTACTGGAAAGGCAAGGTTCCCAATACCCTGTTCTTCACCAGCATGCCCTTTGGCATGACCGCACAGGAGCAGTATGCCTGGTTCTACCACGGCGACGGCATGGAGCTGATGCAGGAAGTCTATGCTCCCCATAACCTGCTGTCCTTCCCCGGCGGCAATACCGGCATCCAGATGGGTGGCTGGTTCCGCAAGGAAATCAAATCCCTGGATGACCTGAAAGGCCTGAAAATGCGGATTCCGGGCTTCGCCGGTGAAGTCTTTGCAGAAGTGGGCGTCAACCCCACCAATATCGCACCGGGTGAACTCTATACCGCGCTGGAACGCAACACCATCGATGCAGTGGAATGGGTAGGTCCGGCTCTGGATCTGCGCCTCGGTTTCCAGCAGATTGCTGACTACTACTACACCGGCTGGCACGAACCGGCTACCGAACTCCAGTTCCTGGTGAACAAGAAGGTCTGGGAAAAACTGCCGGAAGATCTGCAGGAAATCCTGCGTATTTCCATGCGCACAGCTGCCTACGACATGCTGATCCAGTCTCAGGATGCCAACGCGGAAGCCTGGGCCAATATCAAGAAAGATTACCCCAACGTCCAGGTCAAGAACTTCCCCAAAGACGTTTTCCAGGCCATGTACAAGGCCAACAAGAAACTGCTTAAGGAAGCCGCTGCCGGTGACGAGCTGGCCGCCAAGATTATCGACTCCCAGGAGAAATATCTGGAGAAGAGCCGCGCTTATACCGATATTTCCGAGCGCGCCTACCTCAACACCATGGCAGAAGTCGAGTAAGATATCGGCGGTTTTTGGAGCCGGGATCGCTCTCAGAGGGTCCCGGTTTTCTCGTTTATGGCATCTGAAAGATCGCCGGTCCACATGGCGGAGGATTATTAATGCGGTGGATTATCAAACTCGACGACGTCCTGGCCAGGCTATCCAGCCTGTGTGGCTGGATAGCCTGTGCAGCCATGATCCTGATGGCGGCCAACGTATTTTTTGACGTTGTTTCCCGCTATGCATTCAACGAAGTATCTATCGGCATGCAGGAGCTGGAGTGGCACCTGTACTCCGTGGTCTTCCTGCTGGGTATTCCCTATGCCCTGCGCACCGATGGCCATGTTCGCGTTGATGTGTTCTATACCAACTGGAGCGACAAGGCCAAGGCCTGGGTAAACCTGGTGGGCGCACTGATTTTTGTTCTCCCCTTTGCCTATCTTATCGGCACCTACGGTTACGACTTCGCCCTGGATGCCTACAGCATGGGTGAAGGCAGCGGCGACCCCGGCGGTCTGCCCCATCGCTGGATCATCAAATCGGTCATCCCGGTAACCGCCTTCTTCATCGCCACCAGCGGACTGGGTATGGTCACCTACGCCATCCGGGTTCTGTCCGGAGAGAAGAACTACAATCCGGGGCACAGTGCGGGAGGCCTGGCATGATCGGTATCATAATGTTCGCAGCCGCCCTGATCCTGCTGATGCTGGGCTTCCCGGTGGCCTTCACCTTCGGTGGCGTGGCCCTGTTCTTCGGGGTGTTTTCCGAAGGCATGGAACTGTTTGCCTTTATGCCCTACCGCATCATGAGTGTGATGCAGAATACCGTCATGATGGCGGTTCCCCTGTTCATTTTCATGGGCGTGGTGCTGCAACGGACCAAGCTGGCTGAGCAGCTGCTTACCTCCATGGGCCGGCTGTTCGGCGGCCTGCCTGGCGGTCTGGCCATATCCACCATTCTGGTCGGCGCCCTGCTGGCGGCATCCACCGGTGTCGTGGGGGCCAGTGTGGTGGCCATGGGCCTGATTTCCCTTCCGGTCATGCTTGCCCACAAATACGACAAGCGCCTGAGTACCGGCAGCATCTGTGCCGCCGGAACCCTGGGGCAGATAGTGCCGCCGTCCATCATCCTGATCATTCTCGGTGATGTGCTCGGGCTGCCGGTGGGTGACCTGTTCAAGGCCGCAGTGGGACCGGGGATTGTGCTGATTGCCCTGTACATTGTGTACATCCTGATCATGACCCGCCTGAAACCGGAAACCGCACCCGCCATGCCGGTGGACCCAACCCGCTCCCGTCGCCAGGAAGTGGTCACCGCATTGCTGGCCATTATTCCGCCCCTGGCCCTGATCGTGGTGGTTCTGGGTTCCATCTTCACCGGTATTGCCACACCCACAGAGTCCTCCGCACTGGGTGGTGTTGGTGCCATTATCCTGGCCATTATCTATCGCCAGTTCTCCTTCAGGATGGTGTGGGACAGTGCCCGGGATACGGTCAAGGTAACCGCCATGGTGTTTGCCATCCTGATCGGCGCCACCGCCTTCTCCATGGTGTTCAGTTACTCCGGCGGCGACTATCTGCTGGAAGACTGGCTGCACCAGCTGCCCGGAGAGCACTGGGGCTTTATCATTCTGGCCATGCTGGTCATTCTGGTGCTGGGTTTCTTCATCGACTTTGTGGAGATTTCCTTCATTATCGTGCCGATTCTGGCTCCGGTGGCCGAGGCCATGGGCATCAACATGCTCTGGTTCGCCATTCTGATTGCCATGAACCTGCAGACCAGCTTCCTGACGCCACCTTTCGGATTTTCCCTGTTCTACCTGAAAGGGGTGGCTCCACCGGAGGTGAAAACCACCGACATCTATCGGGGCATTATTCCCTTTATCCTGATCCAGATACTGGTGCTGGCACTGATTGTCATTTTCCCGGAATGGTTCGGGATGAGCGCCACCTGAAGCTCCCACCGGTGATAACCGGGCCGACGCCCGGTTATCACCCCCTCCCGTGATTCACCACACCCAGCCCCCACACCAGTAACTGTTACCCTCCAGTACCGGAAACCTGACAAATTCCTGCAGTTTCCTATACTGGGCTTGCAGATTACGGTTCTCCATCCGGTCCGGACCCATCTCCCCGCGCAGAACCGTCAATGTAGTGGCAAATGTTTATACCTTATACAGGGAGGCATAAGTCATGACCCAAACATCCGTTCACAAACCGCAACCGGCTCCACAGACATCCACAGCCAATACGCTGAGCCTGCCAGTGGAACAGGGGCGGGCCGACAGGCAACCCCACAGCTATGAACGCTGGCTGGCCGGCAAGCTGCTGGGCATGGCCGGAGCACCCCCTGTGCGGCTGAAGTTATGGAACGGAGAAACCATTGACCCGGAGCAGACTACCCCCGACTTCACCATCCACCTGGCCGACCCCGGTGCACTGCACTCTCTGGTCACCAACCCCAATCTGGCCTTTGGCGATCTCTACGCCAGCGGACGCATAGAGGTGGAGGGCGACTTGCCCACACTGCTGGAAAAGCTTTACCGGGCCATGAATGCCGCCCGCCAACGCTGGCCAAAATGGCTGGATATGCTCTGGCGTAATCACCAGCCCCGTGGCGCCGGGATTACTGAAGCACGGGATAACATTCACCACCACTACGACCTGGGCAATGACTTCTACCGGCTCTGGCTGGACTCGGCACAGATGCAGTACACCTGCGCCTACTTTGAACGCCCGGACCTGAGTCTGGAACAGGCCCAGCTGGCCAAGCTGGAACACGTGTGCCGCAAGCTCCGCCTGAAACCCGGCATGACCGTGGTGGAGGCCGGTTGTGGCTGGGGCGGCCTGGCCCGGTTTATGGCCCGCCACTACGGTGTGCGGGTGCATGCCTACAACATTTCCCGGGAACAGGTGACCTATGCCCGCAAACGCGCCAAAGAGGAAAGCCTGGATGGTCAGATCGACTATATCGAAGACGATTACCGTAACATTTCCGGCCAGTACGACGCCTTTGTGTCCATCGGCATGCTGGAGCATGTGGGCCGGGACAACTACCAGGCTCTGGCCGAAGTAATCCGGCGCAGCCTGAAGCCGGAAGGTATGGCTCTGATACACAGCATCGGCCGCAACCGGCCGGCGCTGATGAATGCCTGGATTGAGAAGCGTATTTTCCCCGGAGCCTACCCTCCCAGCATCGGGGAGTTCATGAACATCTGCGAATCCGGAAATTTCTCCGTGCTGGATGTGGAAAATCTTCGCCTGCACTATGCCCGCACTCTGGAGCACTGGCTGGAACGATTCTCCGGCCATGAGGACACCATCGAGTCCATGTACGACCGGGAGTTTGTCCGGGCCTGGCGCCTGTATCTGGCCGGATCCATTGCTGCCTTCCGGGCCGGCACCCTGCAACTGTTCCAGGTGGTGTTCTGCCACGGTGACAACAACCAGCTGCCCATGACCCGCCAGTCTCTCTATGACACACCGGCGGCTCCGGAGGATGCCTGATGGAACACCATGACCTGATCATCGTCGGAGCCGGACCGGCCGGCTCCACCCTGGCCCGCTGCCTGGAAGACTCAGGCAGACGGATCCTGCTGCTGGACAAGCAGGACTTCCCCCGGGACAAGACCTGTGCCGGCTGGGTCACACCGGCGGTTCTGGACAGCCTGGATATAGATCCGGAGCACTACCGCAAAGAGCGGGTACTGCAGCCCATCCGCCGTTTCCGTATTGGCATGATGGGGCAGTCCCCGGTGGAGAACCAATATCCGGAGACCGTGAGCTACGGCATCCGGCGCTGTGAGTTCGACAGCTATCTGCTGGACCGGACCCGGGTGCCGAAACAGCTGGCCACCCCGGTCAGGTCCATTCACCGCAGCGATGGCAACTGGGTGATCAACGACACCTGGAGCGCTCCTCTGCTGGTGGGCGCCGGTGGACACTTCTGTCCCGTAGCCCGTCTGCTGGGCGAGGGCCCGGGCCGCCATGAAACCGTGGTGGCCGCCAAGGAAATAGAGTTTGCCATGACCCCGGACATGGCCGCCCGCTGCCAGGTACGGGGGGATACACCGGAACTCTGGTTCTGCCGGGACCTCAAGGGCTATGGCTGGATCTTCCGCAAGGGTGACTATCTGAATATCGGCCTGGGCCGGGAGGATCCCCACAAGTTGAGCGAACACCTGCAGACGTTTGTTGACGACATGGTCGCCCAGCAGCGGATACCCGGAGACCTGCCTGGCCGCTTCCGTGGCCATGCCTACCTGCTTTATGGCCATGCCCGCAGACCCCTGCTGGGGGACGGCATACTGCTGGTGGGTGACGCCGCAGGACTGGCCTATACCCGCAGCGGGGAAGGCATACGCCCGGCCATAGAATCAGCGCTACTGGCAGCCCGGGTCATCCGCCAGGCCCCGGACGTTTCCGCCGCCTCCCTGCAGGCCTATGGCGATGCCATTGCCGAACGCTTCGGCAACCGTGCCGGAACCACCGGGCGCCCGATTCCGGACTGGATCCGCATGCCTCTGGCCAGAACCCTGATGCGTTCACACTGGTTCACCCGCAAGGTGGTCACCGATCACTGGTTCCTGCACAGAAGCACTCCACCACTGAAGCAGGCGGTATGACTGCCGGGATCCACAAACAAAAAAGCCGGGGCCAGGCCCCGGCAATATCCTGATAACTCAAACAGGGAGGTTACAGGGAGAACTTGTGCTCGAAACCGATTCCGAAAGTGGTGTCTTCCGTATCGGCCACATCCGCCTCAACCTTTGAGATATAGGCAAAAGCCTTGCTGTTCTTGGCCAGCTTGTAGTCGGCACCAAGGGCCATAAGCGTCAGCTCCTCGTCGGTGGTATCCGCTTCGGTCATGCCGTACTGGGCCTTCAGTTTCATACGGTCCAGCTTCACCGCAGCACTCACCAGGTAACTGGTATCCTCACCGTCACCCTCGTCTTCTTCCGCCATCTGCACCAGAGCTCCCAGCTCAAAGTTGCTGATGCGAGCCATACCAGTGGCACGGAATACATTGATCTTGTCATCACCGGTGGGATCAGCTTCCAGCTTGTCAGCCATCTCCGAGTCATAGGCCAGAGCAGCGTAGAAGCTGCCGTTATCGAATACCAGGGAGCTGGAGATGGCATCAGCCACACCATCATCGGCATCATCACCCTTCTCTTCACCCGGAATCAGGGCCAGGTTAACGGTGATCACATCGGCGATAGTCGGTGTGCTGTACTGGATGATATTGCTGACCCGGTTGTCCCCGGCCATGATGTTCTTGATATCCCCCTGCAGATCGTTGAACTGGTCAACCTTGCCCTGAGAGGTCTTCATGGGGGTATCGAACTTGCCCGCAATCAGGGTACCGGCCGCTGCATGGGTGAAGCCGCCGTAGATATTGCGCTGGGTGAAAGTCTGGCCATCCTTGTCGCCATCATCCACCGACATTTCAAATTCCGCCTTGTAGATGGCCTTGACGTTCTCAAAGTCCAGATCCAGGTCACCTTTGACGCCAAGCCGTGAGGCATTGCTCTGCAGCTTCCAGGTGTCGTTGTCGCCATCATCCTGGTTTTCCAGGGACACATTGACCTTGCCATAGACAACCGGGCCCTTGTCGGCCAGTACCAGGGACGGCATAACGACCATTGAGCTCACAGCCAGCGCCAGCAATTGCTTGTTCATTCATTTATCTCCATCGGTGATCAGGGTTGATCGGTGTTGAAATGCGTGGAGACAATATGAATATCAATTATTACTGAGCCGTTAAGAATATATTTAGGTTATATGAAAATGCACAAAACAGGGCCAGGCGCCCGTTCCGTGCCGGAAGAACGAAAAAAACCGGAGACCCCCAGTGGCGTCCCCGGCTTTTCCGTGCCCGCCTGACTCAGTCGGCAGCGAGTTCGGTCACGTCGATGCGATAGATGGTTGTAGTGCCGCTGACTTCATTGGCCACCGCCAGCAGGGGCACCCCTGTCGGGCTGCTTGCCCCATCGATAAAGGCGACGCCTTCCGGACCCAGATCCCCGCCGAGCCCGGCCTCCAGGTCCGTATCCGAGGCGCTAAAGTCCCGGTTATTGATGTACTGAATGAAATCCGGATTCTGGGGATTGGTAACGTCGTAGACCATGATTCCGCCTACCCGCTCCAGACCGATAAAGGCGAAGGTCTGGCCGTTGATGCTCCCCACGGTGATGGCTTCCGGCTCCGGCCCCTTGTCGTCGGAACGGCTATCCATGGAATCATTGCCATCATTGTTGCTGTTGAAGTTGTCCGGTATCCGGCTGGCGGTAATCCGTTCAAACTCACTGCCACTGTCAAACACCTGCTGGCCTTCGGCGGACCAGATGGAGAAGGAGCGGGCACCGTAGGTATAGATGGCATCGTAAACGCAGTCCGCCTCCACATCGGTATCCGGGTCTGAGGGATCACAAGCGTTGCTCACCCCCAGGGTGGAGGTGACATTGATACGCCCCAGGTTTTCGTCTTCCTGGAGTTCTGCCGCATCGGGAAATGCATCAGCATCAAGGATCAGGTCCTTGAGGCGAAGCTCTTCGGAGAAACCGTCGTAATCCCGGGAATCCCCCTCGTTGGCAGTAATGTAGTAGGTCTTGCCGTTGTACTGGTAGCTGGCAATGGCATCGGGCTGGTACATACCCAGTACCGGCCAGCTCTGAATGTGGATGCCACTGTCCTTGTTGCTGGCATCCAGTTCGTTGCCAATGATGCTGTGGTCCTTGAATCCCAGGGGTTTGATATCAAGAATCACCCCGGCCTCAATATCCAGTTCGGCAACGGCATTGTTTTCCTGCAGGGTAATCCAGGCGGTCCGGTTGTCCGGCGCCACCGCAATGTATTCAGGCTCCAGGTCCTGAGCCACCGTTGCACCAGGCCCGAAGATGCGGACACCACTGGCTTTCAGGCTGGCTTCTTGGCTATTGAAGGCCTCGAACCCGGCCGTGGCAACCGTTGCCCCGGCAACCCCGGCAGACAGGTCAATAATGCTGACAGAGCCCACCGGATCGTTGCTGTAGTCATCACTGGGTTCTCCCTCGTTGGCCACCAGAACCTTGTTGCCGTCCCTGGTGAATGTGACCATATCTGGCAGGGCACCGACGGTAACCGCCCCCACCTTGCCCAGATCCCCGGCGTTATAGAACACCACCTTGCCCGGATCCTGCTTGACCTCAGCCTCAATGGCCACAGCCACCAGCCCGTCATGGACGGCCACACTGTTGGCCGAAGCCCCTTCCGCCGTGGCATCGATGGTCTGCAGCAATACCGGGCTGGACGGGTCCTGAATATCCAGCACATCCACGGTCGCGGCACCGGCATTAACCACAAACAGACGCTGATTGACCCCGTCATGGGCCAGGATTTCCGCAGCGCCCGAGTCGAAAACATCACCGGGTGAACGGTAGCTGCCCAGTACATTCAGTTCGATCAGTGTCCGGTTGCTTCCGCTCGCGCCGACGGCACCTGCGGCTCCGTCATCACCGTCGGTACAGGCAGTCAGGGCCAGCATTGAAGTCACAACGGTGACGGAAAGCAGGGTCTTGGAAAACATGGCAGGCGCTCCAGGCAGTATCGGAATGTAGAATTCCGACTACCCTATGGACCGCCTGTGACAGTTTCAGGTCGATACCGGGACAGTCCGGTTACAGTTTTCTGACACCCATGCTCGGGCAAAGAATTCCGGGCACAAAAAAAGCCCGGTGAATCACCGGGCTTTCTGACTGCCTGCTATCCGGTTCTCAATGACCGAGGTAGCTACGGTACATCCAGACAGTTTTTTCCTGCTCTGCAATATAATCACTCATCAGGGACGAAGTCCCCTCATCTTCAGCGTCAGCCGCCAGACGCAGCAGATCGCGCTGTTTGGTGATCAGCTTGGCAAAGCTTTCCACGATGTTTTCCATCGCTTCCTTGCCATCAGCCACATCCTTGCGTTCGCTCACTTCTGAGCGCTCGATGTAGGAGCTGTAGGCATGTGCCGGACGGTGACCCAGAGTCAGAACCCGCTCGGCAATCTCGTCCACTTTCACCAGCAGGTCGTTGTAAAGCTCTTCGAATTTCAGATGCAGTTCGAAGAAGTTCTGGCCCTTGATGTTCCAGTGGTAGCCACGCACGTTCATGTAGAAAATCTGGTAATTGGCCAGCAGATCATTCAGTGCATCCGCCAGTTCCGAGGTTTTTTCCTTGTCCAGACCAATGAAATTCTTACCCATGACACATCTCCTTGAGAGTAATTTTCTATTGAATTACCTATGCCTGAAAGCATATATCAATAGTGTGAACCTGCTGAAGTTTAGTAAACCAATACTGACGATAGTTGAACTTTATGCAGCTTCCGTCAGTGCTGGTGAATAGACAACAGCTATCAAACACTTCTACTTCACCTATTTGCAAACAGTTCTCATTTGCCTTCAAATGAAGGTATAGATCCTGTTTGCATATTCGGAGCAACCCATGAGCGCCCTCAGAATTTTCGTACACGACCACGGCCACCAGGGTGACCAGTCACTGATCAAGACCATCACCTTCGCCATAACCCACTTTACCGTGGCGTTTACCGTAGCCTATCTGCTGACCGGCGATCTTATGGTGGGCGGCCTGATCGCCCTGATCGAGCCCGCCATCAACACCGTGGCCTACTTCTTTCATGAAAGGATATGGGCGCGGCACCTGCAGAATGCAAGGCCATCGGACAGCAGTTTAAACCCGGACCGGCTGCACACCGCATGAGCCATATCAAGACCGGGGACACTAGCTTCCCGGTCCACAATCCATGCAGCCGTCCACGGGAGCCGGCCCGATACTGAGATTGCGACTGAGTTGCTTCAGGGCGGTGCGCACACCTTCTTCAACAACCGGGTGGTAGAAGGGCATTTCCAGCATTTCACTGACTGTCAGCCGGCGCTGCACCGACCAGGCCAGAAGATGGGCGATATGCTCGGCTTCGGGACCAAACATTTCCGCCCCCATAAACAACCCACTGCCCTGCTCCGCATACACCCTGAGCAATCCGGTGTTTCTGGCCATTACCCGGCTGCGGCCCTGGTCCCGGAAGGAGACTTCACCTACGGCATAGCGCCCCCGGCAGTGCTCATCCACCTCATCGATGGTGAGGCCCACGGAGGCAATCTGCGGATCGGTAAACACCACCGACATGGGGGTGCGGCGCAGGCCGGAGCGGACATCCGGATAGCGGGCCGCGTTGTCACCGGCAATCCGCCCCTCATCCGCCGCCTCATGTAACAGTGGCCGGGCGTTGTTGGCGTCCCCGGCAATAAAAATATGACTGTCACCGCAGCGCAGGGTGTAGGGATCGAACAGGGGCAGGCCCCGGTCATCCAGCTCGATTTCCGCATTCTGGAGATCCAGCCCATCCACATTCGGACGCCGGCCGGTGGCCGCCAGCAGATAATCAAAGGTTTCTGTCCGTTCTGTCTGGTCTTTTTCCCGGAAGCTGATTCTTACCCCCTCGCCGGTACCTTCAATCCGGGTAACATCAGCATCGGGATCCAGCGGGAACTCCCCGTTGAAGGATTCCAGCGCGCAGGCCCTGACGCTCTGGTCCCGAATGGGGCCGACGCCACCACCAACGCCAAACATCCGGACCCGGACACCCAGGCGACTCAGCGCCTGCCCCAGCTCCAGACCGATAACCCCCGGCCCGAATACCGCAACGGACTCAGGCAGATCTGTCCACTCAAACAGATCATCATTGACCACCAGACGGTCTCCGGCCTCTTTCAGGAAACCAGGAATATTGGGTCGGGAACCGGTGGCGATCACGACGCTCCGGGCGCAGATTTCCCGGGCCTCGCCATTTTCCATATCCACGATCAGCCGGTCCGGCGCCGCAAAGCGGGCCCGCCCCATCATTCGGTTCACATCCGGGAGGCGCCCCACACTGTCTATCACCGACCCAACAAACCGGTCCCGCTCTTTGCGGACCCGGGCCATCACCGCCTTGCCATCAATACGGATGCTTCCGGCAGAAATACCAAACCCGGGAGCCACCTGCATCTGGTGGGCGTGATCAGCCGCTGCAATCAGCAGCTTGCTGGGCATACACCCGACCCGGGCACAGGTGGTGCCATACTGACGCGCCTCGATCAGCAGCACCCGGTCGGTTACCTTCAAAGCCCTCTGACAAGCCACCATACCTGCGGTACCTGCGCCGATAATGGCCACATCCACATGCTGTTTGTCCATAATGCAGTCTCCTTACGCCAAACCCGCCAGACAAATCCGCTGTTTCCACTCTGCCGAAACGACAGGGGGAATGGTAGTGGTTCAATGATTCCGGAAATTGCCTTAAGCTGGGCAGTTCACAGACACAATTCTCAGGGTAACAGACGTGGAAAACTATTGGCCGGAATTTCTGACAGTCGCTCTTGTCCACCTGCTGGCAGTTGCCAGCCCCGGACCTGATTTTGCGGTGGTGTTGCGCCAGGCCCTGAGTCAGAGCCGGAACCAGGCCCTGCTGACCGCCGTAGGCGTGGGCACCGGCATTCTGGTACACGTGGGCTATTCGTTACTGGGAATAGGGCTGCTGATCCAGCAGTCGGTGTGGCTGTTCAGTGTTCTGAAGGTGGCAGGTGCCCTGTACCTGGGCTGGATAGCCTTGCAATGTCTGCGTTCCGGACCCGCCCAGCTGGAACTGGAGGCCGCTCCGGCCCAGGCCCAGTCAGGATTTGCCGCACTGCGTCTGGGCTTTCTTACCAATGCCCTGAATCCCAAGGCCACCCTGTTCTTCGTGTCCCTGTTTTCCGTGGTCATCAGCCCGGGTACGCCTATGGCCCTGCAGGCCGGCTACGGGCTGTATATGGCGGCGGCCACCGCTTTGTGGTTCGCCATGGTGGCAATCTTCTTCACCCTGCCCCGGATACGCCGGGGCTTCACCCGGTTCGGGCACTGGCTGGACCGGGTCATGGGCGGTGTGCTCCTGCTGCTGGCTGGCCAGCTGCTGGTCTCTACAGTGAGCGGATCAGAGCTTCCGACTGCTCCCAGCCCAGGCACGGGTCGGTGATGGAACAACCGTAAACCAGATCATCACCGTCATCCTGACGGCCCTGTTCCAGAAAACTTTCCAGCATCAGTCCACGGATATGGCTGTTGC
>JBFHSI010000050.1:0-17132 GCA_041591245.1 Marinobacter sp. | reverse complement strand
TGACGATCATCAGCCCGCTGGCCGCGGACAGGCCGGCAATATACATGAGCAATGTCAGTGCCGGGCTGCCCAGAGCCTGGGCGGTACCCAGAGTAAAGAAACTGGGGCTGGTGGTCACTTCCAGCACCTGCCCACCCCAGAAAATCAGCGGCACCGGCAGGCCCAGCAGTAGCAGGTACAGGGGCAGTCCCCAGCTGGCCTTGGCCAGGGCCTTGGGAGACGGGTTCTCACTGAAGGTCATGTGATACATGTGCGGCAGCACCAGAGCCGCCGCAAAGGACATGAGCATCAGCGCCCGCCAGCTGCCATCGTCGATACTCAGGGTCATGGTTGTGGCGGGGGAACTGGTATCGGAGAGCCAGCTGTCCAGACCACCGAGCCCGCCGAATACCCCGAACAGTATGACGCCCCCCAGGGTCAGCAGAGCCACCAGTTTCACCACAGAGTCAAAGGCGATGGCCAGCACCAGCCCCTGATGATTGTCCGATGTCTGATCCCGGCGGGCACCGAAAAGCATGGCGAACAGCACCACTGTCAGGCTGAACATTACACTGATCAGCCGGGGCGAGGTATCCGGTGCCAGAATGCCCGCCGAGGTGGTAACCGCCTGAATCTGCATGCTCAGCAGTGACAGTATGGCGGCACCGGAAAACAGGGTAACCAGGGTGCCGGCCCACTGACTGCGGTAGCGGTAGGCGAACAGGTCGGCCAGGGAAGTGAGCTGATAGGCGCGGCCGATGCGCAGAATCGGGTTCAGCAATACCGGCGCCAGCAGGAAGGCGCCGCTGATGCCCAGGTAGTAGGCCAGAAATCCGTAACCGGTTTCCGCCACCATGCCCACGGCCGCATACACGGCCCAGATTCCGGCATACACACCCAGACTCAGGGTGTACACCAGCGGATGCCTTACCCAGTGGCTGGGCAGCATGCCCTTCTCGGTAACCCAGGCAATGCCAAACAGGATGACCAGATAAAGCAGACTGACCAGAAGCAGACCAGGAGCGCTAAAACTCATTGGGATCCCGTCGCCATTCCAGCCAGAAACCTATGGCAATCAATCCGGCCCAGATCAGATAGGGGCTGTACCAGGCGTTGTCCGGCGAGGTCCACCAGTCAAGAATATTGGGTGAAAATATGTAGATGGCCAGAATCAACAGGAAGACCAGGCGGTAGATATACATGGACAGCGCATCCGGGCTGGGGTTAGTCAGAGGCTTTATACCATGCCGGTCACCGGCCTGTCAGGTGAATGGCCTCCCGGCGCCAGTGTTGTTGTGCCCACTGCAGAATCTGCTTCGGTGATTGTGTGGCCAGAGCCTCCGGCGGCTGCTGGCCCAGTGCGTCCAGTGCCCGAACCAGATTGAGTGCGGGCGTGGCGTCGTTAAGGGCTGGGGCGTGGGTCTGTTTGCTGAGCTTCTGGCCCTGACTGTTGCGGATGACCGGAATATGCAGCCACCGTGGCGGTGTGGCTCCCAGTGCCCGGTAGATCTGCTGTTGCTGGGCGGTCATGTCCAGCAGGTCCGAGCCTCTCACCACATGGGTAATCCCCTGATCTATGTCGTCCACCACCACCGCCAGCTGATAGGCGTAGAAACCTTCCTTGCGCTGGATCACCGGATCATCCAGTTCCGCTTTTACCTGCTGGTGCTGGGGACCAAGTAGCTGATCCTGCCAGTGGCAGTCCTCATCCTGCAGGGCAAAACGGATGGCGCAGGGGCGCTGTCCCGGTTCAACCGGAATTTCCCGGCAATGGTTGGGGTGGCGTCCGCGGTGTTCCTGCAGCTGTTTGCGGGAACACAGGCAGCGATAGGCATGGCCTCCGGCCAGCAGCTGTTCTACTGCGGCCTGATAGGCCTTATGACGGTGGGACTGAAAACTTACGGGCTCGTCCGGAATCAGCTGGTGTGCGTTCAGGCTGTGCAGGATCTGCTGGCTGGCTTCCGGGGGCTCCCGCAGCGGGTCAATGTCCTCGATGCGGATAAGCCACTGGCCTTGGTGACAGCGTGCTTCCAGATAGCTGGCAAGTGCCGTGACCAGAGAACCGAAATGCAGAGGGCCTGTGGGGGAGGGCGCAAAGCGTCCACGGTACGGAGTCTGGATCATGGGGTAACAGCCGGCCGCCACCGGACATCGGTGGTGGCCGCGTCAGGCTTGCGAATGGCTCAGATGCCGGTCTGGCGTTCGCGGATTTCGGCGAGGGTCTTGCAGTCGATGCACAGAGTAGCTGTGGGCCGGGCTTCCAGGCGACGGATGCCGATTTCCACACCGCACTGGTCGCAGTAACCGTAATCGTCCTTGTCGATGCGCTCGATGGTCTGGTCAATTTTCTTGATCAGTTTCCGTTCCCGGTCCCGGGTGCGCAGCTCCAGGCTGAACTCTTCTTCCTGGGTTGCACGGTCACTGGGATCCGCGTAGTTTGCTGCATCCTCCTGCATGTGCAGCATGGTCCGGTCCACTTCCTCCATCAGTTCCTGCTTCCACTGCAGGAGCAGAGTGCGGAAATGCTCCAGCATCTCTGCGCTCATGTAGTCTTCACCCTTTTTCATTTCATAGGGGATGAAGTTGGTAAAACGTTCGCGTGGTTGTTCTGCAGTATTTGCCATTGTGCCGGCCTCTTGTTTGTACATCACAAGAACGCGCTGCTTCCCTTTGCTGCCGCCCCGGTGCCGGGCGGACGTACCCTGGATGAAGCATTCGTCCTGAAATGGGATTTTGCGGAAAATAGCAGATAAGTGTCAGGGGTGCCAGCCTTGTGACCACGACTTTGACAAAGGAGAGCTCATGAAATTGCCAGAATCCCTGGTGGAAGGCCGCCTTATCCGACGCTACAAGCGCTTTCTTGCGGACGTCTGCCTGCCGGGCGGGGAAGTGGTGGTTGCCCACTGTCCGAACACGGGCTCCATGCTTGGCTGCCAGCCGGAAAATGCCCGGGTATGGCTGAGCCGGAGCGATAATCCCAAGCGTAAACTTGGTTACACCTGGGAGCTGGTGGAGACGGATCCGGGGGTATTTGCCTGCATCAACACCGCACGGCCCAATGGCCAGGCCCGGGAATGCATAGAAGCCGGCCGGGTCGCCGGACTGGACGGGTATCCGTCGTGCCGGGCGGAAGTCCGTTACGGGGAGGAAAACAGCCGTATCGATCTGTTGCTGTCAGGCCATGACAGTCTCCCGGATGCCTGGGTGGAGGTGAAAAATGTCACTCTGGCCGAAGACGGTCAGGGCTTTTTCCCGGATGCGGTCACCACCCGGGGCCAGAAACACCTGCGGGAGCTGGCCTCCCGGGTGCAGTTGGGAGACCGGGGCATACTGTTTTTTGTGGTGAACCATACAGGTATAGACAGCGTACGACCGGCGGATCATATCGACCCGGTATACGGCCAGCTGTTGCGGGAAGTCTGTGGTCAGGGGGTGGAAGTGATGGCCTGGCGGGCAGCGCTGGCCGGCGCGGACGGAGAGCCGGGCGGGGATCTGACGCTGACGGAGCCGGTTCCGGTTATTCTGTGAGCCGGATCTGCACCTGCCCGTCCGATATGCGCACCTCCAGGGCGGTCAAGGCGTCGCCCTGGCAGGGGCCGGCGATGCATTCGCCGTTATCCGGCCGGAACAGGGCGCCATGGCTGGAACACTGGATAAACTGGTTGTCCGTATCCATGAAGCGACCAGGCATCCAGTTCAGTTCGATGCCCAGGTGTGGGCAGCGGTTCAGGTAGGCCAGGGGCCTGCCCTCATGGAGAAACATGAAACCGGTCAGGGGCATGGTGCCGAGCTCTGTTGAGTCCTGAATAATCTCGAACTCCAGGGTTGATCCCGGTACCAGTTGTGCCTGCTGGCAGATGGACTGCCAGCTTCCCCGTTTGCTCATAACAACAGCATCTCCACTGCAACCACAGGTTGGCTACTCGCCTGCTACCAGCCCGAAGTGTTGGCGAATCCGGTCAGCCACCGCTTCTGCCACATGGGGCTGGTCGGTGTGCAGGTGAATGGTATGCACCTTTTCTGCGTCCGTCAGCGGCTCAAACCAGGTCATCTGGGCGTCCAGAAGCTCTTCCGTGGCTTCGGATGCATCGCCCTTGCGTTTGCGGATCCAGGCACGCCGGAGGTCTTCCGGGGCTTCACAGTGCAACAGGGCAAAGGGAACCCCCTGTTCTTCGGCAACATCGATAAACAGCTGCCGCTCCTTCTGCTTCAGACTGGCAGCATCCACAATTACGGACAGTCCGGCGGCCAGCAGGCTGTGGGCAAGCTCTGCAAGCCGCTGGTAGGTTTTTCCCGTGGCTTCTTCCGTATACAGGTTGCCGCCCACAGGGGATTTGCTGGAGTCCAGGGGGCCCAGACCGTGCAAACGCTTGCGTTCCACATCGGAGCGCAGCCGGATCAGCCCCAGCTCGCCGGACATGGCGGCGCTGACGCAGGTTTTGCCGCTGGCGGAAAGGCCAGCGGTGGCCAGCAGGTAGCGGTTGGGAATATGGCTGTAGCTTTCTGCCAACCGGGCATAATCCCGGTACTGCTGCATCAGGGCGCTCTTTTGCTCATCATCAAGTGTCGGGTTGCCCAGGGTGAACAGGGCAATTTTGGCACGCACCAGTGCCCGGTAGGCCTTGTACAGCGGCAGCAGGGGCAGTGCCCCGAAATCATCCCGGTATTCCAGATAGGTATTGAGCACCAGATTGGCCAGGCAGAATTCGTTACGGGATTCCAGATCCATCAGCAGGAAGGCCAGATCGTTGATAACGTCGATCCAGCGGAAGGGTTCGTTGAATTCGATGCAGTCGAAAACCGTAACCCGATCATCAAAACAGCAGATATTGGCCAGGTGCAGGTCGCCGTGACATTCCCTGACCATGCCTCCGGCCCGGCGCTGGGCAATCAGATCCCGCTGCCGCTCGAAGGTGGTACGGGTCCAGTCTTCCAGATTGTCCAGCTGGGTCAGCAGCTCCCGGTCATCCAGCAGTGGCCGTATCTGGTCGAAATTTTCCTGCATGGCGGCGTACACCGCTTCCGGTGTTCCCAGGGGCTTGTCCTCTGGTACCGGCGGCAGCTGCTCGTGGAAGTCTGCCACCTGGCGGGCCAGGTCGGTCAGCAGCTCCGGTGCCAGTTCCCCGCTTTCCTGCAGGCGGTCAAACAGCTGGTCCTGACGGAACCGGCGCATGCGGATCAGGTATTCGAAGGGGGTGCCGCTGCCGCCGATAACCGGATTTTCCGGGGATCCGGTAACTGGCAGCACCTCCAGATACAGATCCCTGGCGAGACGGCGGTTCAGGCGCAGTTCTTCTTCGCAGAAGTGCTTCCGGCGCTCCAGTGTGGAGAAGTCCAGGAAACCGAAATCCACGGGTTTTTTGATCTTGTAGGCATAGTCACCGGCCAGGATGACCTGGGAAATATGGGTTTCAATAACCTGAAAACCTTCCACCGGGTGATCGTATAATTCCGGGTTTTGCAGTGCGAGAATCAGTTTGCCTGGGGCGGTATCACTCACGGTGTTCTCCTAACTTTCCCTGAACCCATTGATTTTTATTGCCCTATCATAACGGGCAGATTACATAAATAACACACACATACCTTGTCGCCAGGGGGAATGGCTTCGTTATAATCCCGCCATGAAAAAAAAGAACGCTTCTTCCGGACCCCGTAAAAAAACATCCCGAAAGTCACCCGCAAGCCGGAAACGGTCAGGGTTCTGGCGGTTTCTGCTGCGCGCTTTCATTATCGGTGCCGTGCTTCTGGCCGGCTGGATGGTCTATCTGGACGCGGTCATTACCGAGCGTTTTGAAGGCCGCCGTTTCGAAGTGCCGTCACGGGTCTATGCCCGGCCCCTGGAGCTTTATGACGGTGCAGGTATCGGTGCTGCCGCTCTGGAGCGGGAACTGAAACTGTCGGGCTTCCGCAAGGGCGATGGTGCCCGGGCTGGCAGTTACCGGCGCAACGGTGGCCGTTTTGTGATCAGTACCCGGGGCTTCCGGTTCCCGGACGGTGAAGAACCCCGGCGCCGGCTGAAACTGACGGTTTCCGGCGACAGGGTCCGGAATTTCGCGGTTGTCAGCGGCCCTGCATCCCCCATAGTCCGGCTGGAACCAGCCCAGATTGGTGGTATTTATCCTTCCCACAAGGAAGACCGTATTCTGGTGCGCCTGGACGATGTTCCGGCCTTGCTGCCTGCCACTCTGATGGTGGTTGAAGATCGCCACTTCTACGATCATTTCGGTATCGCTCCCCTGTCCATTGGCCGGGCCATGCTTGCCAACCTGCGTGCGGGGCGCATAGTACAGGGGGGCAGTACGCTGACCCAGCAGCTGGTCAAAAACTTTTTCCTGACCCGGGACCAGACCCTGTTGCGCAAAGGCAACGAGGCTCTGATGTCGGTTCTTCTGGAGCTGCATTATGAAAAGGACGACATTCTCGAAACCTATCTGAACGAAGTCTATCTGGGGCAGGCGGGAACCCGCAGTATCAACGGTCTGGGGCTGGCCAGTCAGTTCTATTTCGGGGAATCCCTGAAGGATCTCGGGGTGCACCAGATTGCCCTTCTGGTGGGAATGATCAAGGGCCCCAGCTATTACAATCCGCGGCGTCATCCGGAGCGGGCCCTGACCCGCAGGAATCTGGTGATTTCGGAAATGGAGGACGCGGGCCTGATTGATTCCGTGCAGGCAACCCGGGCCCGGGGCCTGCCGCTGGGGGTAACGGAAAAGCCATCCTATTCCGAAGACCGTTATCCGGCCTATATCGACCTGGTGCGCCGGCACCTGGCCCGGGATTACCGGGAAGAGGATCTGCGCAGCCACGGCCTGAGAATATTCACCACCCTGAACCCGACAATCCAGTATGCGGCAGAATTCGCGGTCAGGGATACCCTGCCCCGGATAGGCCATGGCGAGGTGCGCAAGGCCCTGGAAGCGGCGCTGGTGGTGACCGCCAAGGACACAGGTGAAGTAGTGGCTCTGGTCGGTGGCCGGGATCCGGACTATGCAGGCTTCAACCGGGCCCTGGATGCCAGCCGTCCCATAGGCTCACTGATCAAGCCCTTCGTATATCTGGCGGCCTTGTCGAAACCCGAGAAATATACGCTGATCACTCCGGTACAGGATCGTTCCTTTACCCTGGAATTTGACGACGGCCGGCTCTGGCAGCCGAAGAACTATGATGGCAAGGAACGGGGCCTGGTGCCCTTGCATGAGGCCCTGTCCCATTCCTATAACCTGCCTGCGGTAAGGGTGGGGCTGGATGTGGGTGTGGATGCCGTCAAGGATACATTGCAGGCCTTTGGCGTCAGTTCGGCGATCTCGGAGTATCCGTCCATGCTGCTGGGGGCTGTTCCCATGACTCCGGTCACTGTGGCCCAGATCTATCAGGGGCTGGCCACATCCGGCTTCAATACGCCACTGCGCACTATCCGGGAAGTGACCGATGCGGGGGGCGAGGCCCTGAGCCGCTACAATCTGGAAGTGGATCAGGTGGCAGACCCTGCGGCGGTGCATCTGGTCCAGTATGTGATGCAGGAAACCATGTATGAAGGGACCGGGAAATCCGCCTATTTCACCGTACCGGAGGAACTTTCGCTGGCGGGTAAAACCGGAACCACCGACGATGGCCGGGATTCCTGGTTTGCCGGATTCAGCGGTGATCTGCTGGCGGTGGCCTGGGTGGGGCGGGACGACAATGGCCCCACCTCCCTGACCGGAGCCAGCGGTGCATTGCCTGTGTGGTCCCGGTTTATGGCCCAGGTTCCCCAGCACGGATTTTCTCCGGTGATTCCTGACGGTGTCAGCTACCATTGGGTGAACGACAGGGAACAGGCAGTGACCGATGAGAACTGCGATAATGCCCGCCGCGTGCCGTTTATTTCCGGCAGTGAGCCGGAACGGAGAGTTTCCTGCTCCGGTGCCTTGCAGCGGCGTATTCAGGGCTGGTTTGAGGGATTGTTCCGATGAAAATGCGATTGATGCCTTGTGTGTTCATGACATCAGCGATGCTGGCACTGGCCGGCTGTGCCGCCCCCGGAGGTTCCATCTATGTGCCTGCCGGCGGCAGCTCAAGGGTTCCGGTACAGCCTTCGGTGACACCGGAACCGGAGGCGCCGGCTCCGGTCTGGCAGCAGGAGCAGCCGGATGTCTCGGCTCCGGCGCCGGCACCGGTCACACCTCCGGCCACCTCACCCAGTTATCGGGATTCCGGGGACAGCCTGTCACCGGCGGCTCTGAGTCTGGTGCGGGAAGCCGACAGGCTGCTGGCTCAGGGTAATGCTCCGGCTGCGATAACCAAACTGGAACGGGCCCAGCGTATTGCCCCAAGGTCACCGGAGGTGTATTTCAAGCTTTCCGAGGCCTATGTGATCAGCCAGCGCCTGGACAGGGCGGAACAGTTTGCCCTGAAAGGTTTGTCCATGGCCGGTAATGACGCGGGATTGCAGCGGGCAGGCTGGGTACTGCTGGCGGATATCCGCAGGGCCCGGGGTAATGTGGCCGGGGCCACTGAGGCAGAAGCGAAAGCCTCTGCACTCTGAGGGGAAAACCTGGGGTGTCAGGGGATAGCCCTGCAGAAACCGGTTGATGCCGGTATTTTTCTGCAGGGCTGATCCGGGTTTACAGTGTTGCCATGACCTTGCGGGCGGCGTCCAGAGTGCGCTCGATATCCTCGTCGCTCAGGGCGGCGCTGGTAAAGCCGGCCTCAAAGGCTGACGGGGCCAGATAGATGCCCTCCTGAAGCATGCCCTGGAAGAACCGTTTGAAGCGTTCCACATCGCAGTTCATCACCTGATCGAAGCGGGTTACCTCCGGCTCGTCTGTGAAGAAAATTCCGAACATGGCCCCTGCACCCTGTACGGTCAGGGGGATATCGGCGGCATCGGCCACCGCTTTCAGGCCTTCCCGCAGCTTTCGGGTTTTCTCGCTCAGCCGGTCGTGGAAGCCGGGTTCGGAGATGGCATTCAGGGTGGTCAGCCCTGCCGCCATGGCCAGGGGGTTGCCACTCAGGGTGCCAGCCTGGTAGACCGGGCCCAGTGGAGAAATGTGTTCCATGATTTCCCGCTTGCCGCCAAAAGCGCCTACCGGCAGGCCGCCGCCAATGATCTTGCCCAGGGTGGTCAGATCCGGGGTGACGCCATAAAGTCCCTGGGCTCCGCCGAGGGATACCCGGAAACCGGTCATTACTTCATCAAAAATCAGTACCGCTCCGAAATCGTCACAGACTTCCCGGAGTCCTTCCAGGAAGCCTGGAACCGGCGGTACACAGTTCATGTTGCCGGCTACCGGCTCGACAATAATGGCGGCAATCTGGTCGCCCAGGGTACTGAAGGTTTCCCGTACGCTGTCAATGTCGTTGTAGGTCAGGGTCAGGGTGTGTTCCGCCAGGCTGGCGGGAATCCCCGGAGAGGTGGGTACGCCCAGGGTAAGGGCTCCGGAGCCAGCTTTCACCAGCAGGGAGTCCACATGGCCGTGGTAGCAGCCTTCGAATTTCACAATCTTGTCCCGGCCGGTATAGCCCCGGGCCAGGCGGATGGCGCTCATGGTGGCTTCGGTGCCGGAGTTCACCATACGTACCAGGTCGATGGAGGGCACCAGTTCGCACACTTTTCTGGCCATGTCGGTTTCAATGGCGGTGGGGGCACCGTAGCCAACACCTAGATCCACCTGGGCGTGCAGGGCAGCCTTGATCCGAGGGTCGGAGTGACCAAGAATCATGGGTCCCCAGGAGCCGATGTAGTCGATATAGCGGCGATCGTCCTCATCGTAGATATAGGCACCTTCGGCGTGCTTGAAGAACAGCGGTGTGCCGCCTACGCCCCGGAATGCGCGGACCGGAGAGTTGACCCCCCCGGGAATGTATTTCTGGGCTTCCTGGAACAGGGTTTCGGAGTGTGTCATGGAGCTGGATTCCTGTTATCTGGGTATTGAAAAAAAGGATGATGTTGCCGGAACAGGCGGGCAAAGCCTTGGGCCCGCTGTTCGCTGTGTTCGGGACTGCCGGCAAACAGACCGCCAACTACCGCCAGCATGTCCGCACCGGCCCGGATCAGGGACTCCCCGTTATCCAGGGTAATGCCGCCAATGGCAGTGACCGGAAGGCCGAATTCCCGGCCATGGCGCAGCACGGATGGATCAGCAGCCGGTGCTTCCGGTTTGGTTGTGGAGCCAAAGAAGCGACCAAATGCCAGGTAATCTGCACCTTGCTCTGCGGCGGCCCGGGCCAGTGCCAGATCGGAGTGACAGGTGACGCCGATAATGGCCGTTTCCCCCAGCAGTCGCCGGGCAGCGGCCACGGAGCCGTCACTCTGGCCCAGGTGAACCCCTGCTGCATCAACCCGTCTGGCCAGTTCCGCATCGTCATTGATGATCAGTGGTACCCGGGCATCCTGGCACAGGGATTGAAGATTCTGTGCCTGCCGGAGCCGTTCGGGGCCGGATGCGGATTTGTCCCGGTATTGTACCAGTACCGCTCCGCCACGAAGTACTGCCTCCACCTGCGCCAGCAGGCTGGGGGCGGGAGTCAGCTGGCTGTCGGTGATGGCGTAAAGGCCGGGCCGGAGCCCACTGGTCAGCGTTCCCACAGGATACCCCGGTCGGGTACCGGCTGGCCCTTGCCGACGGTCAGGGCATGGACAATAGCCCGGTGCACGTAATTCTGGGCCTGGGCTATGGCCGTCTGCGGGGACAGTCCGCAGGCTCTTCCTGCCGCGATCGCGGCGGCCAGGGTGCAGCCGGTGCCATGGTATTCACCGCCTATGCGCTCGATCTCCCAGGTCTTGGGTGTGGGGGATTGGTCATAAAGGGTGTTGATAATATGGGCTCCGGTACCGTGACCGCCGGTTGCCAGTACCGCCGAACAACCAGTGTCCAGGAGGTTTTGTGCCGCCTGTTCCGGGCTGTCGCTGTTGCCCAGGATGGCCAGTTCCTCGCCATTCGGAGTAATCATTTCCGCCTGGGGAAACAGTCGGGTTTTCATGGCACTGATCAGTGCGTCATCGGCCAGGTCGCCACCTCCGGCAGCTTTGATGACCGGATCAGTGATCAGGGGGATTCCGGGGTGGGACTCGATAAAGTCCACCAGCACTTCCACTATCTCCCCGTTGCCCAGGGCACCGGTCTTGATGGCGTGTATTGGTGTATCGCCAGCAAGGCATTGCAGCTGCCGGCGGATCAGGTCAGCATCAACCGCTTCAGCGGCGTACACATTGGTTGTGTCCTGAACGGTCAGACAGGAGAGCACCGGCAGCGGATGGCAGCCCAGGGAGGTAATTGCCTGGATGTCTGCCTGGATACCAGCTCCCCCGGAAGGGTCCAGTCCGGACAGTATCAGGACCTGAGGTCGGGTATGGGATGTAATGGCCTGACTCCTTAAAAGGGTTTGACAACAACCAGAATCACGACCGCCAGCAGGATGAATACCGGCAGCTCGTTGAACCAGCGATAGAATACATGGGTGCGGGTGTTGAGGTTATCCCGGAACACCCTGACCAGATGGCCGCAGTAAAAGTGATACACCACCAGCAGGGCCACCAGCGTCAGCTTGGCGTGAAACCAGCCCTGGCTGAAATAGCCTGCAGCATTGTAACTGATCAGCCAGATGCCGAGGATGATGGTGGCCACCATGGACGGGGTTGTGATGCCCCGGTACAGCTTGCGCTCCATGATCTTGAAGCGTTCCCGGCCGGCTTCGTCCTCACAGGCCGCATGGTATACGAACAGTCTGGGCAGATAAAAAATGCCGGCGAACCAGCACACCATGGCGATTATATGGAAGGCTTTAACCCATAACATGCATATCAACTCCGTCGGTATTGGTAATAGCTTTCGATATCAGATTTAAGGACCACACCGTAAACCCGCTGGATCATGGGCGCCACATGCCGTTGCACATAAAGTGCTTCGGCGTTGTTGAGGTCGAACTCGTGCATGGCCTCTTCCAGGGTGGCCTGGTACTGGACCGGAGCCACATCACGGCGGTTGGCGGGAATATCCATCAGGTCCACGGACTCCGGTGCCTGGATGTGTTCCTGGGTTTGCAGTTTTGCAGTGTCTTCCAGATAACGGGCCAGATCCACAGCGGGCATCAGTGCCGTCGGCCCGTTGCTGCCGTCGATAAGGAGCCACTTGGGTTCTGATTTCAACACTTTGCGGGCTTCTTCCATGGTCAGGATGCGCTCGGTACGCAGGAGATTGCGGTCCATGATGGCGCCCACTGACACCCGACGCAGGGCCTGAATCACCGGTGAACTCTGATAACTCAGGCCCTGGGACTTGAGCATGGTCAGGAACAGGGATTTCTTGCCAAAGGCCTCGCTGGTGATCAGGCTGGAGATGGTGATGATCATCATGCCCGGAAGAATGATATTGGGATTGCGGGTGAGCTCCAGCAGGGTCATCAGTGCGGCCAGTGGGGCCTGTAGCACGGCCCCCATCATGGCGCCCATGCCCAGCATGGAGTAAAAGCCGACCGACGATGAATATTCCGGCAGTATATCCGCGCCCACCAGCCCCATGGCTCCGCCCAGGGTGGCTCCGATGAACAGGGTTGGACCTATGACTCCGCTGGGCATGCCCAGGCCGATGGTCACTGCGGTGATCGATAGCTTGGCAATGCCCACCCCCAGCAGCAGCCAGAAACCCAGCTGACCGTTGATGGTTTCATTGACTGTATCGTAACCGATGCCCATGGTTTCCGGCAGCAGCAAAGCACAGGGCACCATAAGCAGGCCGGCGCTGGCAAGCCGCAGAATGACCGGCTTGTCCCGGAATCGCCCCATGAGCTCGTACAGGTGAATAAAGCCTGCGGCGGCAATCCCTGTGAGTACGGCTATGGCCAGAATCCAGGGAATTTCCAGCAGCGAATTCATGGTCAGGGCGGGAACGCTGAATGCCGGTTCCGGGCCATAGGCCACCTGGGTAACCACGGCGGCACTGACGGCCGCGAGAATGATGGGGGTGAAACCGGCAATGGTGTATTCCATCATCACCACTTCCATGGCGAAGATGACGCCTGCGATGGGGGTATTGAACGAGGCGGAAATGGCGGCTGCACAGCCACAGGCCACCAGAGTACGGATGCTGTTGTTGGGCAGGCGCATCCATTGCCCCATCAGGCTGGAAAATGCAGCCCCCAGATGTACTGCGGGGCCTTCCCTGCCGGCAGACTGGCCGGTAACCACGGTGGCTACACCAGCAATGAACTGGACCACCGCGCTGCGGAAGGAAATATAGCCCTGGTGATAATTCAGCCGTTCCATGACATGGACTATGCCCACCTTGCGGCCGTGGGGCGCCAGCCGGTGCAGCAGAAGTCCGAGTCCGAGGGCGCCTCCCAGGGGCAGGAGTCCTCGGGTCAGCAGATCCAGGTTCTCGAAGGCTTCCGGGTCGTTGCCCGGAAGAAAATGCTCCAGGGGCCACTCAATGGCAAACCGGAATACCAGTATGACCCCGCCGGTTATCAAACCGGACAGCAGCCCCAGAAGGGAGAGCTGGGGCAGGGCATCAACTCCGGAAAGCCTGTTCTGAAAGACAGAAATCAGATTGTTGATAATCCGGTGCCAGATTTTTTGCATGGATACGGGTGTTCCGGTTGGGGCGGGACGGAGTGCCCGGGGATACCTGACCACATTGTAACCGTCGTCCTGAAGGCTGCAATAAGTCCTTGGTTTATCATGATAGACTATGCCATTAACCCTCCAAACCCAGAGACAATATTGCTGGAGACACAGGTGATCAAAGTAGGCATCGTTGGCGGCACCGGCTATACCGGTGTGGAACTGTTGAGGATTCTGGCGGTACATCCCGACGCCACAGTCCACTGTATTACTTCCCGTTCAGAAGCCGGCATGCCGGTGGCAGATATGTACCCGAATCTGAGGGGGCACTATGACCTGGCGTTCTCCGAGCCGTCCCCGGAGACCCTGAAGGCCTGTGACCTGGTGTTCTTCGCCACGCCCCACGGCGTTGCCATGCGCATGGTGCCGGAACTGCTGGCCGCAGGTGTGCGGGTGGTGGATCTGTCGGCAGATTTCCGGCTGAAGGATCTGGCGGTGTGGGCGGACTGGTATGGCATGCCCCACGAGGCGCCCGAATGGGCGGAGAAGGTGGTTTACGGTTTGCCGGAAGTGGCCCGGGACGCGATCCGGGACGCCAGTCTGGTGGCCAATCCGGGATGTTATCCGACAGCAGTTCAGCTGGGTTTCCTGCCCTTGCTGGAAAACGGTCTGGCAGACCCGGGCCGGCTGATTGCTGACGCCAAGTCCGGAACCAGCGGTGCTGGCCGCCAGGGCAAGATCGCCATGATTCACGGCGAAGTAGGTGAGAGTTTCAAGGCCTATGGTGCATCCGGTCACCGGCATTTGCCGGAGATTCGCCAGGGGCTTTCCAGTGCCCAGGGAAGTCCGGTAGGGCTGACCTTTGTTCCCCACCTGCTGCCCATGATCAGGGGCATTGAAGCAACCCTGTACGCAGAACTTGTCAATCCGGCAGATTTCGATAGGGTTCAGGCGCTGTATGAGGATCGCTTCCGGGATGAGCCTTTTGTGGACGTCATGCCGTTTGGCAGTCATCCGGAAACCCGTAGTGTCCGTGGTTCCAACCACTGCCGGATGGCTCTGCACCGGCAGGAGCAGAGCAATATCCTGATCGTGTCGTCGGTTATCGATAATCTGGTAAAAGGTGCTGCCGGGCAAGCCATTCAGAATATGAATATCATGTTCGGGCTGCCGGAAACCCGGGGGCTGGATGCCCCGGCGCTGCTGCCCTGAGGCGAGCCTGTGAAACAAGATCCGAAATCAGCTCAGGAATATGTGGTTACCCGGCACCGGCCAGGACAGAAACTCCGCAGGGCCGTGGTTATTCTGGTGGTTGCCGTTGTCGCGGGAGTGGCCGGTTATGGCGCGGGGCTGGCCCGGGCCGGCCATGATCTTGTCGGGGGCGGCGGGACCGGGGTATCCGGTACGGGCGCGAACAAGCAGCTGCAGGAACTGCAGGGGTTGAAGGAAAAGTATGCGGAGGCGAAACAGCAGCTGGTCAACCTTGAGCGGGGTCAACTGATGGATCGTCAGGCTCTGGATCAGGCCAGGACCACCATTGTTGACCTGGAAACCCGGGTTGCATCCCTGCAGTCGGACCTGACCTTCTACCAGAACATCATGGCCCCCTCGGAAATCAGCAAGGGGCTACAGGTAGATAACTTCAGCCTGGTCCCGGACCGGCGCTCAAGCACCTACAGGTTCAAGCTGGTGCTGACACAGGTGGGCAATAATAAAAGCTATATCAAAGGTCTGGTGGCGGTGAATGTCATCGGCATGAATGACGGAACGAAAGAAGTGATTGCCTTGCGCGATCTGTCTGACGACATTGAGGACCTGGGTGTGAAATTCCGCTTCCGGTATTTCCAGGATGTGGAGGGCGCGCTGACATTGCCGGAAGGTTTTGAGCCCCTTGAGATTCAGGTGCTGGCTCAGGCTGAAGGGCGGAAATCGTCTCAGGCAGAGCGGACGTTTGATTGGGATGACGTATTGGAGAATTGATATGCTCGGCAAGAAAAAACAGAAAGCCCGCCGCTCTGTCGGCCATTTTGATACCCTCATTTCCACCCGTACCACGGTGGAAGGGGATGTGCACTTCTCAGGGGGCCTGCATCTGGAGGGGCGCATTCACGGAAAGCTGGTTGCCGAGGATGGCTCTGATGCCGTGCTCAGAATTGCCGAATCCGGGGAAGTTACAGGTGACGTCTCTGTGCCCCATATCATCATCAATGGGTCTGTGCACGGCGACGTGTATGCCTCTGCACACCTGGAGCTGGCGGAGAAGGCCTCCATTGTCGGTAACGTCTATTACAATGTGATCGAGATGGCGATGGGTGCATCCGTCAATGGTAGCCTGGTGCACCAGAAGGAGCCTGTTGGCCTGTTAACCCGCTCCCATACTGGCCTGTCTGCGGATGCCGGCGGGGACGAAGCGGATAGTGAAAAACTGGGCGCTGACTTCAGGGATGAAGCGAAAGCGGAATAGTTGATTGTTTTACTCAGGAATACCATAATCACCGGTGTTGTACACAGCTAATCCGGAGGCGAACTTGAGTGTAGTCCAGCAGCAAATGGCCACACCGCTGTTTTTCAGTGACAGTGCGGTTGCCAAGGTACGTGAGTTGATTGAGGAGGAAGGCAATCCCGATCTGAAGCTCCGTGTCTTCGTTACCGGGGGTGGTTGCTCCGGGTTCCAGTATGGCTTCTCATTCGATGAAACCCAGGACGAAGAAGATACCGTCGTGGAGCGGGATGGTGTTGTGTTGCTGGTGGATCCCATGAGCTATCAGTATCTGGTAGGTGCCACGATTGAGTATCAGGAAGGGCTCCAGGGTGCCCAGTTTGTGGTGAAGAACCCCAACGCCAGTTCCACCTGTGGTTGTGGCAGTTCTTTTTCGATCTGACACAGCAGCCACCAGCTCATAAAAAAGGAGAGCCATGTGCTCTCCTTTTTTTCATGATCTTTTGCTCAGGCCGGATAGATGGCCCCGAGCACTCGGGGGCCGCAGGCACCGGTGACCTCCGGCAGATTTCCCGGGTACCCGGAAAGGGTCTGTCGCGCCAGCCAGGCAAAGGCCACGGCTTCAACCCAGTGGGGATCCAGCCCCAGTTCCGAGGTGAGTGCCAGTCTTGCCGGCGCCAGCGCTTTTTCCAGTTCCCCCATCAGTACCGGATTACGGGTTCCGCCACCGCAGGCATACACCTTCAGTGGTGACACGTCCGGCAGCTGGCGCACTATGCTGATAACTGTCAGCTGCAGCAGGGTCCGCTGGATATTTTCAGCCGGGATGTCCGGGTGCCTGCGGGTCAGGGTCCTGATCCAGTCCAGATTGAAACGTTCCTTGCCGGTGCTTTTGGGGGCTGGCCTGTCGAAATAGGCATCCGACAGCATATCGGCCAGAAGCGCTTCGTTAACTTCACCTTCGCTGGCCCAGCGGCCATCAGCATCAAAGGGAAGTCCGGTCTGGTCCTGACACCAGGCATCCAGAAGCGCGTTGGCCGGGCCGGTATCAAAGCCGGTAACCGGTCGGGAACTGTCTGCCGGTATATGGGTGATATTGGCAATGCCTCCCAGGTTCAGAATGCAGCGATCTTCCACGGGTGAACCAAAAAAGGCCCTGTGAAATGCCGGGAC